>DASZPP010000057.1:0-32676 GCA_035549975.1 Opitutus sp. | reverse complement strand
CTGCTGCAGACGCTCGTCACCCAGTCGGCCAAGCTGGCCGCCGATTCCGGCGATTCCACCTTGCTGGCCAATGTCGTCGCCTTCGCGGTGGCCAACGCGTCGGCGGACCAAAAGAGCGCCATCATTCAGGCGGCGAACAACGGGGTGAACAGCTCCTCCAGCACGGACAAGACGAATCTGAACACCCTGGTCGCGGATTCGGCGGACAAAGGCAGTACGCTCGGCAGCACGGCGGCCGCGCCGACGACCCAACAGTCCGTCAACGGGTCCGGCCAAACCATCACGACGATCATCACGCCGCTCGATCCCTCGCAGGTGCTGATCATCAGCCCCTCGACCTGAAGACCGGCCGTCGGCCGCCGTTCGGCGGATCGCGGGGTGGCGTGACGGACAATAGGACGTAACGGCGGCTTGCCTCCGTCGCCCATCGCCCATCGCCTATTGCCCATATGTCGCCTCTCGTCGGGATCGTCATGGGCAGCACGTCGGACTGGGAAACGATGCAGCATGCCGCGGCGCAGCTCGAAGCGCTGGGCATCCCATTTGAAAAGCGCGTCGTGAGCGCGCACCGCACGCCGAAGCTCATGATGAGCTACGCGGAGAGCGCGGAGCGGCGCGGGTTGAAGGTGATCATCGCGGGCGCGGGCGGCGCGGCGCACCTGCCGGGGATGACTGCGTCGATGACCACACTGCCGGTGCTCGGCGTGCCGGTGGAATCGAAGGCGTTGAAAGGCCTCGATTCGCTGCTCTCGATTGCGCAGATGCCGGGCGGCGTGCCGGTGGCGACTTTTGCGATCGGCAAGCCCGGGGCGATCAACGCCGCGTTGTTGGCCGCCTCGCTGCTCGCGCAAAGCGACGCCGCGACCCGGCGCGCGTGGAAAAAATTTCGCGCCGAGCAGACGGCGAAAGTGCTGAAAGCGAGATTGCCCTGAGCCGTTCAGGGGCGGTCGGAGTCCGCAGCTGCGGCTCCAGAGCGGAGAAGGAGTGCGGGCTTGCTGCTCCGGGCTCTCGGCCCTGGACTTTCCCACCTCATGATTCCTCCCGGCAAAACGATCGGCGTGCTCGGCGGCGGACAGCTGGGACGGATGCTCGCGCAGGCGGCGCAGACGCTCGGTTATCGCGTGCATGTGTTCGAGCCGCAGCCGAATTGTCCGGCGGGCGCGGTGGCGGACCGGGCGATCAATGCGAGTTACGAGGACCTCGAAGCGCTGCAGGCGTTTGCGTCCGGCGTGGACGTCGTCACCTACGAGTTCGAGAACATCCCGGGGGAGCCGCTGGCGGCAATCGCGTCGCTCGTGCCGCTGCGGCCGGGGCCGGACGTGTTGCACGTGTGTCAGAACCGGCAGCGGGAGAAGGCGTGGCTGCGGACCAGCGGCTTTCCGCATGTGCGCTACGCGGAGGCGCTGGATGGCGACGTCGTTCGTGCCGTCGCCGAAGTCGGCCGGCCGTGCGTGGTGAAGACGGCCGATTTCGGATACGACGGGAAGGGGCAACTGAAGATCGCGAACGGTGCCGACCTCGAGAAGGCGGCGGCGATCTTTCGCGGGCGCCGGTGCGTGGTCGAGCGCTGGACGGATTTTCGGAGCGAGCTGTCGGTGATCGTGGCGCGCAGCAGCACCGGGGAGACGCGGGCCTTTCCCGTCGCGGAAAACATCCACGCCAACCACATTCTGGACATTTCGCTCGTGCCCGCGCGGATCGATGCGACCGTGGCGCGCGGAGCGGAGCGGCTCGCGGGTGCCATCGCGGACAAGCTCGGCGTGACCGGGTTGCTGGCCGTGGAGATGTTTTTGACGACGGAAGGCGAACTGCTGGTCAACGAGCTCGCGCCGCGTCCGCACAATTCGGGGCACTGGTCGATCGACGGGTGCGAGACGAGCCAGTTCGAGCAGCACGTGCGCGCGATCTGCGGACTGCCGCTCGGCGGGACCGGCGTGCGCGAGCCGACGGTGATGGCCAATATTCTCGGCGATGTGTGGAGCGCCGGCGGACGCGAGCCCGACTGGACGCCGATTCTCGCGGCGCCGAAGGCGAAGCTCCACCTTTACGGCAAAACCGAAGCGCGGCCGGGACGGAAAATGGGCCATTTCACGGTTCGCGACGCCGACCTCGAAACGGCGCTCGCGCAGGCGCGGGCGTTGAAATCGCAGTGGTGAGCCGGTCGGCGGCGGGCCGCGCGAAAGGTCGCGGAGCGACGAACCGGGCGCCTATTTCCTCACCTCGCTCCGCAGCGCGAGCACGTTGTTCTCCGGGTCGCGGAATTCGGCGAGCCAGAGATCATATGCCGGCAGGCGGGCGACGACGTGAGGCGCGCTCTCGAACCTCACGCCCTTGGCGCTGAGGCCCGCATGGGCGGCGGCGATGTCGGCGACGTTGAAATAAAGGATGTTGTTGGCGTGATCGAACTCCGGCCGCTCGGCGGGCGAGAACATCAGCATGGTGCCGCCGCAGTCGAAGAACGCGAGTCGCGGGCCGGCGGAAAAAAGGAAGCGGAGCCCGAGCGTGTCGCGGTAGAATGCGACGGCGCCGTCGAGGTTCTTGAACACGAGTGCGATCTGGCCAATCCGCTCGATCATCCGGCCAGCGTGGGCCGACGCGGGAACGGGGTCAGGCTTTTTCCTGCGCCGCCGCGAAATCCCCGGGGGTGTCGACGTCGAGCGCGAGGTCGGGCAGGTCGACGGGCGCCACGCGCCCGGGCATCGCGCCGAGCAGGGTGCGCGCGCCTTCCTCGCCCGTGAGGGCAGCCAGCGCGGGAAAATGTTCGCGCAGGAAAAGCGCGGGCGATCCGAGGGAGCCGGCGTAGCGGGCGGCCGCGATGCTGCGGGCGGTGCCGCGCTGCGCCGCGACGAGCCGGGCAATGACATCGGCGGAGAACGCCGGCTGGTCGCAGAGGGCGAGCAGCGCGGCGTCGAGCGAGCGGGAAAATTCGCGCAGGGTGGCGATGCCGGCGCGAAGCGAGGAGGCCATGCCTTCGGACCACGCCGGGTTTTCCGCGATCAGCACCGGATGGCGCGCGAGCAGCGGACGGATTTTTTCCGCGTGCGCACCGAGCACGACCACCACGGGCCATGCGGGCGAGGCAAGGGCGGCTTCGACGGCGCGGACCAGCAGCGGCTGGCCGGCGAGCGCGAGCAATTGTTTGGGCTGGCCCATGCGCGTCGATCCGCCGGCCGCCAGGATGATCGCTCCAAATTTCAGCGAACGCGCCGCGGGCGACGCGCCGGTTGAATCCGGAGGCGGGGGCGCCCCTTCCTGACCGGCTGGCTTCCGCTCAGGCATGGATGGCCGCGCGCCGGTCGCGCAAGGGACGGCCATCGCGCGCGGAGAGCGCGGCGCGCATCTCGGCGATGATGCTGAGGGCGACCTCCTCGGGTGTGTTGGCCCCGAGATCGAGACCGACCGGGGCGTGCAGGCGGGCGCGGGCTTCGGTTGGGAGGTTCAGCCCGCCGCGTTCGAGGTCGGAAAGGATTCTTTCCGCGCGCTGGCGCGGACCGAGCAAACCGATATAGGGAAACGGGCCGGCGAGCAGGTCGCGAAGCAGCGGCACGTCGTGGACGTAGTGGTGGGTCATCACGACGGCGAGCGCATCGGGCGGCGGCGCCGCGCGGGCGAGCAGTTGTTTCGCGGGGCCGACGACGAGCGCGTCGGCGGAGGGAAAGCGCGCGGTCGTTGCGAAATCGGGTCGTGGATCGGCAATCGTCACATGCCAGCCGAGATCCTTCGCGAGGCGCGCGAGTGGTTGCGCGTCGTCGCCGGCGCCGAAGACGAGGAGCCGGACCGGTGGCGCGACGTGGTCGATGAAGATGCCGTCGGCCGAAGCGAGAGAGGGGAGTTCGTTTTCCAGTCTGGTGCCGAGGAGCGAAGGATCGGCGGCTTGCCACACCACGGCCAGCGTGGTGGGGAGGTGCGAGCGCATGTTCTCCGCGAGCGTGCCGGCCCAGCGGGGCCGCGGCGGAAGTTTTTCGAGCAAGACCTGGACCACGCCGTGGCAGCCGAGGCCGACGCCCCAGACGAGATCGTTTTCGGTCGTGGTGTCGTAGAGGGCGAGTTCGGGCCGGCCGGTGGCGCTGACGCGCCGCGCGCGGGCCATGACGTCCTCCTCGAGGCAGCCGCCGCTGATCGAGCCGAGGCGCAGGCCCGCCGCGGTGATGAGCGAGCGCGCGCCGGGCCGGCGGTAGGACGAGCCCGAAACGGTCACGAGCGTGGCGAGGACGCCGGGTTCGGCACCATTCGTGGCGGCGAGGTGCGAGATGATCGACTGGATTTCTTTCACGATGAAAACGGAGCCGGGCGGGCCAACGCGATTGCAACCAAGCATGTGCCGCGGCGGAGGGAAACACAACCTCGCAGACGGCGTGCGTTAACCGTCGTGTCATGCCGCCGCAAATGCGCGGCGCGGGCGCAATTTTCCCGCATTTGGCGGTGATGACGGGTTCTTAACGAAATTATTGCATTTCGTTTTTTTCCTCTCAACCTCACCCGCAAGTTCAACCGGGCCGCAAGGCCTGTTAAACTTACACAACACAACACACAACTGATTACGACTATGAACAAGTTCCGTTCGCGGAAGTTCGTGGCTGTGCTGTCGCTGAGTGCGGTGGCTGGCCTCCTTGGGGCGTCTTCAGCTCGCGCGCAAGCTGCGACTGACAATTCTGCCACCAACACCGATCAGACGGTGAAACTCGAAAAATACACGGTCACCGGGTCCAACATCCCGACGACCTTGACGGCGGCGGAGGCGGGCTCGTTCCCGCTGGTTGCCCTCGACCGGTTGACGATCGAAAAGACGGGATATCAGAACGCGGCCGAGTTGCTGCAGAAACTGACGATCTCGAACTCCGGCTCCGTGGCGATCTCGAACAACGCCACCGGTTTCACGCCGGGTGCGACCGGCGTGTCGCTGCGCGGCCTCGGGCCCGAGGCGACGCTCGTCCTCATCAATGGCCATCGCATCGCTCCCTACCCGGTGGGGCAGAGCGGCGACACGGCGTTCGTCGACTTGAACACGATCCCGATCGGCATGATCGATAGCATCGAAGTGCTGAAGGACGGCGCGTCCGCCGTCTACGGCGCGGATGCCGTGGCGGGCGTCGTGAACATCAAGCTCCGCAAGAATTACAACGGATCCGAAGCCATGGTGCGCTACCAGAACACCACGGACAAGGATTCGACGGAAGTCACCGCGAACCTCCTGACCGGCGTATCGACGGACAAGGGCAGCATCACGATCGGCTTCAACTACCAGCGGCGGAATGGCATCTTCAACAAGGATCGCAGCTACTCGGCGGTTCCGGCGTTCCTGAGCTCGAACTCCAGCCCGATCAACGCGCAGATCGGCGTCCTGGCCTACGATGAAGCCAACGGTCTCGCCGCGGGCACCGAACCGTCCGGCGTCGACGCCGGCACGGTGGCGTTTTATGCCACGCCCGGCCCGATCACGGCGGACGGCTTGCCGACGACCTCGAGCAACAATGGCAACACGCCCGCGAACCAGTGGCTCTATAATCAGCGCTCCGTGTACAATTTCAACCAGGACTCGATGTCATTCCCGTCCTGGACGCGGTACGGCATGATCATGAACGGCGAGCGGAAGCTGTTCGATTCCGACAAGTTGACGGGCTACTTCGACGGCAACTACCAGAAGTCGACGACGCATAACGAGCTGGCGCCGTCGGCGACCGGCAATTTCCTGACGCCCGGCCAGACCACGCTGGTTATTCCGGCCCGCACGGCCAACCCGATCCTCACGGTGGTCGATGGCGACGGCAATATCTCGCAGGTTGCGGCGGGCACGCCGCTGCCGGCGGGAGATTCCACCGGCGCCGGCACCATGGTTGACGCGAATGGGCTCGTGCAACGCGTCGCCGCGCCCGGTGCCTACAATCCCTTCAATCCGTTCAACCAGGACATCACGGACGCCACCCGCTTCCGCACGAAGGAATTCGGCAATCGTATCTTCGATGATACGAACGAGGCGTTCATGGGCACGGTCGGCGTCCGTGGCGACAATATCCTGGACAAGTTCAATTTCGACGCGGGGCTCCGCTACAGCGAAATTGCCTTCCATGGCAACGACACGCTGGTCTCGTCCTCGAAGTTCAATGAAGTCCTGAACGCGAATTCGATCGCGCTGCAGAACGCCGGGCTGACTCCCTACAATCCGTTCGGCTACTACGCGAATCCCATCCCGGCCAACTTCGCGGTGACGCAGATGGCGCTCGTCCACACGCACGACTCCGACACCTCGTCGATCGGCAATGCGTTCGTGAACGTGAACACCGACAGCCTGTTTGAGATTCCCGGCGGCTCGGTCGGCGCCGCCATCGGCATCGATTACCGGGTCGAGCGCCTCAAGCAGTCGCCCGACTCCGAGAACGCCACGGGCGACATCATCGGCAGCTCGCCGGCGGCGATCACCGACCACACCCGGAAGGTTGGTGCCATCTACGCGGAAATGAATTTTCCGATCGTGTCGCCGAGCCAGAATATTCCCGGCCTCTACAAGCTCACCGCGGATGTGGCCGGACGCTACGAGGATTTTTACACCAGCCATGACACCGTGGCGGTGCCGAAGATCGGCGTGGCGTGGAACCCGATTGACGACTCCCTGCTGTTCCGGGCCAGCGCGTCGAAGGGCTTCCTCGAGCCGTCGATGTTCAAGCTCTATTCGGGCCCGATCGCATCGCTGCTCGGCCTGACCGACCCGCGCACCGGCGACGAACTCACCGAGACGCCGATCGTCAGCAAGGGCAACAGCAAGCTGAAAGCCGAGACGAGCAAGGCGTTCACGGCGGGCGTGGTGTGGACCCCGAAGAAGTTCCTGAATGGCTTCACCGCCAACATCGACTTGTGGCGCATCGAGCGTCATGGCACCGCCCTGATCGACCAGCAGAACACGCTGGATCGCTGGGGCGCCTCCGGCAATGCCGGGCTGCTCGACGGCGAGCAGGTCATCCTCGACCCGGCCGGCAACATCGTGCAGGTCGTCTCCACGTACCATAATGCCGGCAACACCATCTCCGATGGCGCCGACCTCGGTGCGAGCTACGTCATGAACACCGATGCGGTGGGCCGCTTCGACTTCGCGGTCGGCTTCAGCTACCTGCACTCCTTCCGTCAGTCCTACGTCGAGAACGGGCCGGTTTACGAGCTCGTCGACACGACCGATGACGGCGAGGGCAACGACGCCTACCTGAAGCGCAAGGCGCGGGTGGAAACGACGTGGACCTACAAAGGGTTTCAGACGAACATCGCCGGGAACTTCATCGATGGCTTCCAGAACTACGACCTGAACGGCGACCCGTATCGCACCGGCTCGAGCTGGACCTTCGACCTCCGCATCAGCTACACGCTGCACGACGAGTTCGGTCCCTACCTGAAGGACTCGACCATCGCCATCGGCTCGAAGAACATCCTGAATCGCCAGCCGCCGCTGTCGCAGTATTTCGGCGCGAACTCGACGAACTATCCCGGCTTCATCTACACCGCGGAAGACCGCCTGGTGTATGTGTCGCTCGACAAGAAGTTCTAGGCGCACCGCCGGTTGATCTTGCCAACACAAAGGCGGCTCCGATCGGAGCCGCCTTTTTTCTTCCGCGAAACCGCGATGCCGGAAGCGTCATCGTTGGATCCGTCGGCGGCGAAACCCGCACCGCCGCCACCGCCGCGGTTTTGAGATTGAATGCCCTTTGCGGCCGCCAAACGTGCCGGAGTGCGCCTGGCGATCCTCTCCGTCGTCCTGTTCCTTTCCGGCGCCAGCGCGCTGGTTCTGCAAACGCTCTGGCTGCGACTGACGGGCTTGGAATTCGGCAATTCCGTCTGGTCCGCGGCCCTGATCCTTTCCAGTTTCATGGCGGGGCTGGCGCTCGGCAACGGGATCGCGGCGCGGGCCCGGCTGCCGCTGGGCTCCGCGCTGCGCGTCTACGCCGGGCTTGAGCTGGCGGTCGCCGTAGTTGGCGGCGCGATCGTGTTTGTCGTGCCGCATCTGGGTGCCGCGCTGCGACCGTTGTTCCAGGCGCTGTGGGAACATCAGATCGGGCTGACCGTGTTGCGGCTGGGCCTTGTCTTTCTGATCCTGCTCGTGCCGTCGACCGCGATGGGGCTGACGCTGCCGGTGCTGCTCGAGGATGCGGGGCTGCGGCGCTATCCGTTTGGACGCACGGTCGGCGTGCTTTACGGGTGGAATACGCTGGGGGCGGTCGTGGGCGTTTTGTCGGGCGAGTTGTTTCTCTTCAAAGCGGTCGGCTTGATCGGAGCGGCCGCCACGGCGGGCGCGATGAGTGGCCTCGCGGCTCTGATTGCATGGCAGCTGGGTGGATCGAAAGTGTGCGACGGCGAAATCGATCCGGCGCCGGCGACTTCGCCGGCGCCCGCGAATCCGGCGGAGTCGCCCGCGCTGTGGCGGCTGCTATCGTGCGCATTCGGTTGCGGACTGATCCTGCTGTGCCTCGAGATCGTGTGGCTGCGATTTCTGCGGCTGTATCTCGCGCCTTCGGCCGCGTCGTTCGCGATCATGCTCGCAGTCGTGCTCGCCGGCATCGGGATCGGCGGCCTCGTCTCCGGCCTGCTGCACCGTCGTTCGCTGGAGCCCGCCCGGCTGCTCGCCTCGTTGCTGATGACCGCGGCGATCCTGACCCTCGTCTCGTACGCGAGCTTTCCGATCCCGGCGAACGCGAATGCCGAGAGCGCTTTCAACGTCGAGCATGGGTCGCAAATCGCGCTGCTCTCCGTCGCGTTGATGCTGCCCGTCGCGCTCGTGTCCGGGGTGCTCTTCCCTGCGGTGACGGCCGGCGTGCAGTCGGCGTTGCCCGGCCGGATGAACAGCGCCGGCGCCGCCACCTTGTGCAACACGCTCGGTGCGGCGCTCGGGCCGTTGCTCACCGCGTTCGTGCTGTTGCCGCGAATCGGGTTTCAGTCGAGCCTGGTGGGTTGCGCCCTGGGCTACGGCGTCCTCGCGCTGATCGTGAGCACGCGCCGCCATTGGTCTTTCCGGAGGTTGGAAGGCGTGACGCTCCTGCCGTTGTGCGCGATCGTGATCGTGGCGCTGATCTTCTTCCCGTATGGCCGCGATCGCCGGCATTTCGCGAACGCGCGCCGGCCCTACGAGGCCGACGGCTCGCAACTGGTGCGGCGCGTCGAGGGGACGGCGGACACGCTGCAGGTTCTGCGGCGCGATTTGTTTGGCCGGCCCTACTACCACCGGCTCGTCACGAACAACTATTCGATGTCGTCCACCCATCCCCGCAGCCAGCGCTATATGCGACTGTTCGCCTATCTGCCGCTCGCGTTGCGGCCGGAATCGACGGATGCATTGCTGATTTGCTACGGCGTGGGCGTGACCGCCGATGCGCTCACGCATGATCGCACGCTGCAACACATCGACGTGGTCGATATTTCAAAAGAGGTCCTCGGCCTGGCCAGCGAGTATGTGCAGCCGGGCGCTTCCAATCCGCTCCGCGATCCGCGAGTGACCACCTTTGTGCAGGACGGCCGGTTTTACCTGCAGGCCTGCCCGCGCCGCTACGATCTCATCACCGGGGAGCCGCCGCCGCTGAAGACCGCCGGCACTGTCAACCTCTATACGCGGGAATTTTTTTCGCTGATGCGTTCGCGATTGAAGGACGGCGGCGTCGCGAGCTTCTGGCTGCCGATCTACCAGCTCAAGGTGGCCGAGACGAAGGCGATCCTGCGCGCGTTCCACGAGGCGTTCCCGAACGCATCCGTCTGGGGCGGGGCCGACGGCGAGTGGATCATGCTTGGCGTCAACGGCCCGGGCCGCCGGCTTTCGGAGCCGGAGTTGCGGCGCTGGTGGGAAGACCCGGTGACGCATCCCGATCTGGTTCGGATCGGTCTCGAAACACCCGGCCAGCTCGCCGCCTGTTTTCTGATGGACGGCGACGGCATCGCCCGGCTCACCGCGGACGCGGCGCCGCTGACGGATCTGCGCCCCAAGCGGCTCGGCGACGTCTTTCCGGAACCGGCGGAGGTCCGGGATTTCGCGTGGACGTTTTTGGAAGGCGACCCCGCCTGGCGCCGATTCATGAACTCACGGATGATCGCGCGGATCTGGCCGCAGCCGGCCAAAGCCACACTGGAACCTTTCTTCGTGCTGCGCGAAACCAGTTATCTGCTCGAGACGAAAGGCGGAAACTGGCTGGCGGCGCTGGATTTTTATTTGCGCGGCACGCGTCTGCGCAGACCGGTCGAGGATGTTCTGCACACGGATGAAACCAGGATCGAGCTCGCCGGCCTCGCGGCGAACGGGCGATCGGCGCCACCCGCGGCCGCGCTACCCGATCTGATCGCGGGCGAACTGGCCGGGCGCAATTTCACCCGTGCGATCCGGTTGCTCGAAACGGAGCAGGCATCCGCTTCGAGGACGGCCAACGACTTTTTTCTGCTGGTCTACCTCTACTGCCTCACGGGCCGCACCGACGAGGCGGAGGCACTGGCGGCCCGCACGCCGTTGCAACACGACTGGTTCGTCGACTGGCTGTGGCAGAAGCTGCACGCGGATTTCGGTTTCCGGCCTCCGGCGTGAGGGCGCGTGTCGCGGCATCGCTCGACCAAGACCGAAAACTCGGCGTTGCCTTTTTGCCCGCGCCATTAGTGTGCGATCATGCGCTATCGAATTGCCGCTTTGTTCACGGTGCTGGTTTGGACGGCTTTCGCCGGCGGGCCCCCCGTCGCTCCGATTCCTTTGAAGGACTTTTTCGGCTCGCCCAATATCCTTTCTCCCGAGCTTTCGCCGGACGGAACGATGATCGCATTCCTCGCGCCGGTCGAAAACCGGATGGCGCTCGCGCTCTTCGACATCAAGACCGGCAGCGCCCGCGTGATCCTGCGCCCGACCGACGAGAGCATCGCCGACTTTTTCTGGAAGGGGAACGAGCACCTCGTGTTCTACGCCGATGTCGGCGGCAACGAGTCCGAATTCGTCGGATCGACCGATCTGTCGGGCCGGCACATCGAACGCATCGCCGAATCGCAGAAGTGGGAGTATAACACCATCGGCACGACGGCGCGGATTCTGGACCGGCTGAGATTTGACCCCGACCACATCATGCTCGAGGGCGTGATCACGGGCAATGGCGAGAACTCGGTGGCCATGAGCGCCTCCCGTGATTTGCTGAAGGTGAACGTCGTCACGGGCGGCAAGGCGTCGATCTACAAGTTCGGCTCGACCGAGAGCAACGCGATCCTGGACAACACGGGCCGCATCCGGCTGCGCGAGCAAATCGTCGACGGCGTCATCACCTGGGAACTGCGCGGCGCCGGGGGCTCGGCCTTTCACAAGATCGAGCAATTCCCGATGAACGGCTACTACGAGGATTGGGTGCCACTCGCATTCGCGGCCGACAATGAAACGCTCTACGTCATTTCGCGGCAGGAGCATGATCGCGGCGCACTCTACGGGTACAACACGCACACCGAGAAGATGGGCCCGGCGCTCTTCATCCCGCCCGAGGGCGAAATCACCACCCCCTATCTGTCCTACGACCGTTCGAAGCTGCTCGGTGTCGGCTACGAGGGCGAGAAGCCGCACGTCCAATGGATCGATCCGACGGAGGCCGAGATTCAGGCCAAACTCGACCGGACGTTTCCGGGGATGATCGTGGATCTCGTCAGCCGCTCCGCCAATGACGCGATCGAGCTCCTGTGGGTTCGTTCGGATCGCGACCCGGGCACCTATTATGTCTTCGACCGCAAGGGCGGCACCCTGGCGATGTTTCGCCGGATTCGCGATCTCGACCCCCGTCGGTTGCGGCCGATGCAGCCGATCACGTTCAAGGCGCGTGACGGCCTCGAACTCCACGGCTACCTGACCCTGCCGGCGGGTGCGCAGGGGCGGAAGGTCCCTCTCATCATTCATCCGCATGGCGGCCCCTTCAGCGTCCGCGATTTCTGGGGATATGATCGCGAGGTGCAGTTCCTCGCCTCGCGCGGCTATGCCGTGCTGCAGGTCAACTATCGCGGTTCGGGCGGCTACGGCCGGGAGTTTTTGAACAAGGGCCGCTATCAATGGGGCCGCGCCATGCAGGATGACCTGACCGACGCCGTTCACTGGGCCATCGCACAGGGCATCGCGGATCCCGCGCACGTCGCCATCTACGGCGCCAGCTACGGCGGATATGCAGCGCTCGCGGGCGTGACGCTGACGCCGGATCTCTATTGCTGCGCGGTCAACTATGTCGGCGCCGCCGACCTCACGATCACGTTCGCGCCGGACAGCGCCTACCACAACGATTTCAACTACCAGCAGCGCTGGGTCGGCCCGGACAAGGCATATCTGGAGGCGACGTCGCCGCTCTTGTTCGTCGATCGGATTCGCGTGCCGACATTACATGCCTACGGCGACAACGACCCGCGCGTGAAGATCAAGCACTGGCACCGGCTCGAGGCGGAGCTGAAGAAATATCACAAGACGTATGTCTCGATCGAGGAGGGGCACCAGGGTCATGGCTTCCGAAACGTGGGATCCTCCGAAAATTTCTACGAGGCGATGGAGGAGTTCTTCGCAAAATATCTGGCGCCAGACGTCGAACTCAGCGGCCCGGCTCCAGCCACGGCCCCGGCGAAATAACGATACCCGTCAGCGGATCGGGCCGAAGCGGAGTTCGTAGGCGTCGCGGAGTTTCTGCCAATCGGCATCCGGCCAGCCGTGACGCGGTGCGGCCCGGCCGAGCCGGATCCAGCGCCCCGCGCCACTTGGCACCAATTTTGCCTCCGGGCTGATCAACGCGATTGCCCCGATTTTCACTGCACCGATTCCGCGAAGCACGATCCGCAACCGCGGCGGCCGCGCGGCGTCGCCGTCCCATGCGACGGGCGCCGCGTGCTCGCGGACAAAGCTGCCGCGCGGACGCGCCGCTCGCGTCTGGAACTCGATGGTCGGGCACGATTGCAACAGCTTCCACGAACCATCCTGCCGGCGCTGCTCGACGCCGACGAACTGCAGCGCGGGCGCAAAATTCCGGACCTTGTAGCAAAGCCGCCATCCGCAAAAACCGCGTTTAGCGATTTTTGAAGTGTCACGTATTACGTGACACTTTTCCCAGCCTTTCAGCCGCGCCGCGTCGGCGAAAATCAGTGCCTCGTTTGGGCCGCACACCTTCGGATCACGCGTCCGCCGCCACATCGCCTGGGCGGCGCGCAAGGCGACCTTTAGCCGCGGCCGGGAGCCACCGTTTCGCACGAAGAGATCACGCGCGGCGAGATAGTGGCGGAACTCCACGCTCGCACGCAGCGCTTCGGGCACTTTTTGCTGTGCGCACTTGCGCACAAGTTTCGCGAAATGCCGCTCTTCCCGCCGGTATTCCGCCGGCGATTCGCGTGGTGAGACGCGATCCCAGCTCTCGTTGATTTCCCAGCGCGGATAACCGGCGAACGGGAACCGGTCACCCGCGAAGGCGATGCGCGCGGCGGTCCGGCCCTTCCGGCCGAACACCCGTTCAAATCCGCGCACCAGCATCTCGCGCGGATCGGTCACCTCCGGCTCGAGCCACAACGCCGCCGCCGCCGCGTCGACCGCTGTCGTCAGTTCGATCGCGAGCCGATACGGCTCCCACGAGCTCACGAGGAAACCCTCCGCTTTGATCCGCGTTGCGTGGCGCCACCACGAGACGATGTTGCCAATCCGATCGCCGAAGTGGGGGAGCGGCTCGTAGCGGAACGCGCCGTTCATCGGGCAGCCATACAGCGCGAGGCCGCGGGCGCGCAGCGGCGTCGCGATGTCCATTTCGGCAAAGTTGAACAGCTCCACGCGCGGCCAGCGCTTGAACGCATGGTAATACCATTCGTAGGCCGTGACGCCTTTCGGCAGCAACGGAATCGCCTCGGGAATGTAATAGAGCATGTCGGCCCACAGGCCCAGGCGCAGGTCGAGCGAGTGCGTGAGCGCGTCGAGCCGCTTGACGTAGCGGGCGAAATGAGCGGCACGCCCGACGCGCGCGATTTCCTTTTTGCTCAGCGGGTGCTGGCCGAGGTGAAACGATTCATCGAGGCCAACGTGGACCTTGCCTGCCGTGCAGAACGGCCGCACGTCGCGCAGCAATTTTTCCGCGACCTCCAGCGTGCGCGGGTGCAGCGGGCAAATCTGGCCGTGCGCGAGCGGCGAGCCGTCGTCGGCGCGCAGTTCATTCAGGTCGCGCAGTTCGGGCACCTTGATCAGGTATTGTGTGTGTCCGAGGAGATTGACGATCGGCACGACGTTGATGCCGGCCCGGGTCGCCGCATCGACCAGCCGGCCGAACTGCCGATGGGTGTAGGCGTCGCGCCGCGCCACGCCGCGCAGGCTCGGATATTCGACCGCGTCCTCGAGGTGGAGATGAACCTCATTGTAGCCCCAGCTCGCGTAGCGCGGCAGTTGCGCGATCAGCCAGTCGAGTCGCTCCACCTGGCGCGCGAGGTCCCACTGAAACGAGCGGATCATTTTGCGCGCATCATGCCGGTTGCGCGCGCCCCGCGCAACACGTAGCGCAGGCGTCCCCGCCTGCCGCGACGTGCCTGCAGGCGGGAGGCCTGCGCTACTGTCCCTGCTTCTGCTTGATCAGCGCCTCGAGCTTCGCGATGTCCGCGGCAAACACCCGGATGCCCTCCGCGGTCTTGTCGACGGCCATCGGGTCTTCGTTGAACGCATAACGAAATCCTTTCTCGTCGTAGCTCACGCGGTCCGTCGCCTCGGTTTTCTTCGCCATTTTCGGATCGAGCTTCCGTTCCACCGGCTCCTCGGACGCCGCGAGCTCGCCCATTAGCGACGGCGCAATCGTCAGCAGGTCGCAGCCGGCCAGCTCGAGGATCTCGCCCTTGTTGCGGAAGCTCGCGCCCATCACCTCGGTCTGGTAGCCGTATTTCTTGTAGTAGTTGTAGATTTTTCGGACGGACAGCACGCCGGGATCCTCCGCCGGGGCGAAATCCCGCCCCTCGTTCTTCTTGTGCCAGTCGAGAATCCGCCCGACGAACGGCGAGATGAGCTGCACGCCGGCTTTCGCGCTCGCCACCGCCTGCGGAAACGAGAACAGCAGCGTCATGTTGCACGCGATGTTCTCCTTCTTGAGCTGGCGCGCGGCCTGGATGCCTTCCCACGTCGAGGCCAGCTTGATCAGCACGCGCTCGCGGCTGACGCCATTTTTCTCGTAGAGCGCGATGACCTCGCGGGCCTTCGCGATGCTGCCCTCCCGGTCGAACGACAGCCGCGCGTCCACCTCGGTCGAGACTCGCCCCGGCACGATCTTCAGAATCTCCGTGCCGAAAAGCACCAGCAACCGGTCGATCGTCTGCCCGACCGTTGCGCCCGCGCCCGCGTCCCGCACCGCCTGGTCCACGAGGTGCATGTAACCCGGCATGCCGGCGGCCTTCAGGATCAGGCTCGGATTGGTCGTCGCATCCTGCGGCTTGAAATCCTTGATGCTGTCGAAATCGCCCGTGTCGGCGACGACCTTGGTGAATTGCTTGAGTTGTTCGAGTTGGTTCATGGCGGAAAAGTTTCGTCAGTGTAGCGGCGCTCCGGTTTCCTGCAAATGTCGCTTCAACCATTCCAGGCCGCCCGCCTCGTCGTGAAACGCGCCGTCGAGCTGCGCCTCGAACGCCGCATCGATCACCGGCTTGAACGCCGGGCCGGGCCGATGGCCCAGCGCGAGGAGGTGCCGTCCGAGGATGACCGGTCGCGGCGCGGCCCGCTCGATCGCGAGCGCATGCGCCTTCGCCCGGAGCCGCTCGATCAGCACGAGCGTCTCCGCCGGGTCGACCGGCGGCCGGCCACGCGCATCGGAGATCATCACGAGCGCGAGATCGTCGATCGTCGCCGGCGCGAGCTTGCGCGCGAGCCGGCGCACCTGCGCATCCGTATAATCGTCGTCCGGTCCGTGATGATGCACGAGGTGGTGAACGACGAGCTGGCAAACCGGATCGTCGAGCTCGAGTGGCGCACCGATCCGTCGCAGGAAATCCTTCGCCAGCGGCCCACCCGCCGGTTCGTGGCCGGGACTCACCCAGTGCATCGCGCCGCGTTTTTCCGCCCACTGCGTCGTCGACGGCTTGCCGAAATCGTGCGCGAGCACGGCGAACATCAGCAGCCGCCGTCGTGCCGGCTCGCTGCTCCTCCACTCATCGTTCGCCGCCAGCGCATCGAGGCAGAGCTGCGTGTGCGTGAACACGTCGCCTTCCGGATGCCACTCCGGATCCTGCGGTGTGCCGCGCAGCGCCGCGACTTCGGGGAAGTGTTTCAGCCAGCCGGTTTCCTCGAGCACCGCGAGGCCGCGCGAAGGTGTGGCCGATTTTTGCGCCCATTTTTCCCATTCATGCCACACGCGCTCGACGGGCAATTCAGCGAACGTGTCCGCGATGTTCCGGCAAAGCGCGGCCGTTTCCGGCGCGAGCGTCAGATCGAACCGCGCGGCGAATTGAAACGCCCGCAGCACGCGCAGCGGATCCTCGACGAACGCCGCGCTCGTGTGCCGCAGCACGCGTGCCTCCAAGTCCCGCCGGCCGCCATGCGGGTCGATGATTTCGCCGGTGAACGGATCGCACGCGATCGCGTTGATCGTGAAATCCCGCCGCGCCGCTGCGTCCGCGTCGCTGAGGTTCGGATCCGGAGCAACTGCGAATCCGCGGTGGCCAGCGCCGGTCTTCGATTCGCGCCGCGGCAGGCTGAAATCGTATTCCGCGCCGGTTGCGCGGCTGCGCACCTTGATCACGCCGAAGCTGCGGCCGACGACATCCGTCGCGCCGAACGGCGCGAGCGCGCGTTGCAGCGATTCGAAATCGGCGCCCGCGACCTCGACGTCGAAGTCCTTCGCCTCGAGGCCCAGCAGCGCGTCACGCACGCCGCCACCCACCAGCCGCGGCCGGCCGATCTGCCGGACGGCTTCGAGCATCGCGCGCAGGTCGGGCGGCAGGCTGAGCATCGGTCATGCTTTCTTCGAAACCGCAGCGGCGATCAGGCCGATCCAACCGGCGATGAAGGCCAGTCCACCCAGCGGCGTGACCGGCCCGAGCCAGCGGGGACCGCCGAGCGCGAGACCATAAAGCGAACCCGCGAACAGGACCACGCCGATCGTCCACAGCCGCGCCGTCCAGCCGACGACCTTGTCGGCATCCGCCGCCTGTTTTTGCCACGCGCCGAGGGCCAGAAGCGCTACGGCGTGGAGCAGGTGGTAGCGCACACCCGTTTCCCAGGCCTCCTTCGTTCCGTGTTCCAGCAGTTCTCCTCGCAACGCGTGTGCGCCAAACGCTCCGAGCGCCACGCCGGTCGCGCCCAAAATTCCCGCTGTCAGCAAGATCGTGCGGTGATTCATCGGCGCTAAAACTCGCACAAACCCGTCATGAAACAAGCCCGGCCTCGCCATCCCCGCGACCACGCCTCAAAACCGGCCACCACCCTCTGAAAACGAGGGTTGACAGCGTTTCGCGCAGCCCTAGCAATTGGCCTCTTTTCCCATGAAAACCTTCCTCGCCAAAAAGGAGACGGTACAGTCCAAATGGCATCTCATCGATGCCGAGGGCGTTCCGCTCGGCCGCCTCGCCGTGAAGGCCGCGAACATCATCCGCGGCCGCCACAAGGCGTCCTACACCCCCAGCGTCGACACCGGCGACTACGTGATCGTCGTCAACGCGGAGAAGGTCGTCCTCACCGGCAAGAAGGAAGAGCAGAACGAGTATATGTTCTTCTCGGGCTTCGTCGGCGGCGAGAGCTTCCGCAACATGAAGCAGCAGCGCGAGCGCAACCCCGAGTTCATCATCGCGCACGCCGTGAAGGGCATGCTGCCGAAAAACCGGATCGCCGCGAAAATGCTGACCAAGCTTCGCGTCTTCCGCGGCCCGGCGCACACGCACGAGGACAAGTCGCCCGCCAAGATTTCCGTTCGCTAACCATGAGCACCGTCGCCTCCAACGTTTTCCTCGGCACCGGCCGCCGCAAGACCTCCACCGCCCGCGTTCGCATCAGCGAAGGCTCCGGCAAGCTCGTCTGCAACGGCCGTGAGTTCGAGCGCTACTTTTCCCACGAGAATTTCGCCAAGCAGGCCTATGCGCCGCTCCTCACGGTCGAGCTGAAGGACAAGATCGATGTGACCGTGAACGTCGCCGGCGGCGGCGTCGCCGGCCAGGCCGGCGCGGTCGCGCACGGCATCGCCCGCGCGCTGCAGAAGATGAACGCCGAGCTTCGCCCGGCGCTGAAGAAGGCCGGCCACCTCGAGCGCGACGACCGCGCCAAGGAGCGCAAGAAGCCCGGCCAGCCCGGCGCGCGCAAACGGTTCCAGTTCTCGAAGCGCTGACGCTTCGTCGAACGCGACACTCCCGACCGCCCGCGCCATGTGCCGGGCGGTTTTTTGTTGTGCGTTCGATTGCGCTCGTGAGTTTTCCTTTCAATCGCACTGAACCAAACCCTGTGAACGACAGATGAACACGGATGCACACGGATCGAATTCTTATCCGTGCCCATCTGTGAAATCCGTGGTCAAAATTCCGTTCTTCCGTTCAATTTTCCACCCATGAAAGTCGGCATCGTCGGCGCGTCCGGTTACTCGGGCGAAGTTCTCGTCAAGCTCCTCCTCGGCCATCCGCACGTGACGCTCGCGGCGGTCACCTCGCGCACGCATGCGGGCAAGCCGCTCGCGCAGGTGATTCCCTCGGTGCGCGGCGCCGATCGCGGGCTAAAATTCGTCGACTCCGATGCGGCGGTGCTCGCCGCCGGCAACATCGATTTGTTTTTTCTCGCGCTGCCGCACGGCGCCGCCGCGACCTACGCGAAGGGGCTCGTTGCCGCCGGCAAGCGCGTGATCGACCTCAGCGCCGACTTTCGGATCGCCGATCTCGCCACCTACCAAAAATACTATGGCGAACATCACGCGCCCGAACTGCTGCCGTCCGCGCGTTTTGTCCTCCCGGAGATCACCCCGCCGGCCTGGAAGACCGAGGCGAAACTCGTCGCCTCGCCCGGCTGTTATCCGACGAGCATCCTCGTGCCGCTGCTGCCGCTCCTGAAAGCGGGCGTCGTGTCGCGCGAGCACATCGTGGCAAACTCGTTCAGCGGCGTGAGCGGCGCCGGCCGGAAGGTCGATGAGTTTTATCTCTACGTCGAGCGCGCCGAGAGCGCGAAAGCCTACGGGCTCGTGAAGCACCGGCATCTGGCGGAAGTCGAGGAGCAGCTCGCGCTGCACACCGGCGCGCCGACGATCATCCAGTTCAACCCGCACCTCGCGCCGATGCGCCGCGGGATCGCGACAACGATCACCGTTCCCGCCGCGGCCGGTGCGACGATCGAGCAGCTCTACACGACATGGCGCGCTGCGTATGCGGGGCGGCCATTCGTGCAGATCCTGCCGGCGGGCGAAACTCCCGACACCGCGCACACGACCGGCACGAACCGGATCGACATCTCCGCGACCTTCGATCCGCGGACGAAGAACTTCATCCTCACCTCCGCCGAGGACAATCTCGTCAAGGGCGCGAGCGGCCAGGCCGTGCAGATCATGAACCTCTGGTGCGGATTTCCGGAGACGGATGGACTCTGATTGGCCCGGGTAGGGACGCCTCTCCGAGGCGTCCGTGTTGTGCCGAATCAAATCGCTTGTGGCGGACGGTTCGGAGAACCGTCCCTACCTTCCTTCCGGATCAGGCGACGATTGGCTGCACCGGCGCTACGCGCAAAAACACTTGTCACTCTGCGCGCGGCTCGCGCAGAGTTCGCTCGCAAATCGTTGCGCGACGCGGGATGAAAAACCGGGGCGAATGGGCTCCGAATTCCCTGCGAGGCGCGACGCCCGCGAGATCATGATCGAATTCAAAAACAAAATCCTGTTCGTCGGTTATGGCGCCGTCGCCGAGTGCACGCTGCCGATCCTTTTCAAGCACCTCCGTGTGCCCACGAAGAACGTCACGGTGATGGATTTCGAGGACCGTTCCGCGAAGCTCGCGAAGTGGACCGCGAAGGGCGTGCGTTTTGTGCGCGACCGCGTCACCGAGCAGAACATGGGCAAGCTCCTCGCGAAACACGTCGGCCCCGGCGACCTGCTGATCGATCTCGCGTGGAACATCGACGCCTGCGAAATCCTCACCTGGTGCCACGAGCACGGCGTGCTCTACATCAATACGTCGACCGAGCTGTGGGATCCCTACGCGTCCGGCAAGAAGCAGCACCCGACCGAGAAGACGCTTTACTGGCGGCACATGAATGTCCGCCGCATGACCGCGAAGTGGAAGGAGAAGGGCCCGACCGCCGTCATCGAACACGGCGCAAATCCCGGCCTCATTTCCCACTTCGTGAAGCAGGGCTTGATCGACATCGGCAAGAAGCTGATCGCCGACAAGAAGCTCAAGCCGCGCGCCGCCGAGCAGGTTGCCGACCTGATCCAGACGCGGCAGTTCAACCACCTCGCCCGCGCGATCGGCGTGAAGGTCGTCCACTGTTCCGAACGCGACACGCAGATCACGAACCAGCCGAAGCAGGTCGACGAGTTCGTCAACACCTGGTCGATCGAAGGCTTCCGCGAGGAAGGCACGACGACCGCCGAAATGGGCTGGGGCACGCACGAAAAGCAGCTGCCGGCGCACGCGTTTACGCACAAGGAAGGCCCGAAGAACCAAATCTGCCTCGCGCGGATGGGCATCAACACGTGGGTCCGCTCGTGGGTGCCGAACTACAACATCCTCGGCATGGTCGTTCGCCACGGCGAGGCGTTCACGATTTCCGACAAGCTCACCGTCTGGGAAAACGGCAAGGCCGTCTACCGCCCGACGATGCACTACGCGTATTGCCCGTGCGACGAGGCGATCTCCTCGCTGAACGAGCTGCGCGGCTACAACTACAAGCTGAACGTCAACCAGCGGATCATGAACGACGAGATCACGAGCGGCGCCGACATCCTCGGTGCGCTGCTCATGGGGCACGCCTACAATTCGTGGTGGATCGGCTCCGATCTCTCGATCGAGGAATCGCGCCGGCTCGTCCCGCACCAGAACGCGACGACGATGCAGGTCGCGATCTCGGTCGTCGCCGCCTCGATGTGGATGATCGAAAATCCCGCCGAGGGCGTGCGCGTGCCGGACGATCTCCCGCACGATTACATCCTGAAGATCTCGAAGCCGTATCTCGGCCGCTGGATTTCCAAGAAGTCCGACTGGACCCCGCTCAAGGAGCGTGACCACACCTTCGACGCTTACAACAAGCCCGACCTCGACCTGAAGGATCCGTGGCAGTTCAAGAACTTCCTCGTCACCGACGCAGGGTGAAACGCGATGAACATTGCCAGTCATTGCGAGGAGCGAAGCGACGAAGCAATCCAGCTGGATCGCCACGGCGCGCTTCGCGCACCTCGCGATGACAAATGATCCGACTTAGCGGCGGCTGCTTTTCAGCACACCCATGATCTCCCCTCGTCGGCTCCAGCAACTCGCGCGCGAGCACGGCACGCCGCTCTTCGTCATCGACCACGACGCGCTGCGCAAAGCCTACCGGCAGTTCCGGAAACACCTGCCGCGCATTCAGGTTTACTACGCCGTCAAGGCGAACCCCGATCCCGAGATCGTCCGCACGTTGTTCAAGGAAGGCGCGAGTTTCGACGTCGCGTCGATGCCGGAGTTCATGATCGTCCACGAGAACATCAAGAACCTCCCCGCCGCCCAGCGGCAGCAGTGGATCTGGGACAAGATCATCTACGCGAACCCGACGAAGCCGACCGAGACGCTCGAGGAGCTGAACCAATACAAGCCGCTCGTCACCTTCGACAACTTCGAGGAAATCGCGAAGATCAAGCAGCATGCGCCAAGCGCCGGCCTCGTGCTGCGGCTCAAGGTTCCAAACACCGGTGCGATGGTGGAACTGTCCTCGAAGTTCGGCGCCTCCCCGGGCGAGGCCGTCGATCTCATTCTCGAGGCCGACAAACTCGGGCTGACGGTCGAGGGCATCAGCTTCCACGTCGGCAGCCAGACGACGAACTTCGACAATTACGTGCAGGCGCTGAGCCTCTCGGCGGCGGTTTTCCAGGAGGCGCGCGACCGCGGCTACACGAAGATGAACCTGCTCGACATCGGCGGCGGTTTTCCCGCGCCGTATGACGATACGGTCAAGCCGTTCGAAGAACTCGCGAAGGTCATCAACACGGAGCTCGACCGGCTTTTTCCGACGGACGTGCAGATTCTCGCCGAGCCCGGCCGGTTTCTCGCCGCGGTGTGCGGGACCTCCGTCGCGAAGGTCATCGGCAAGGCCGTGCGCGACGGCAAGACCTGCTACTACATCAACGACGGCGTCTATCACACCTACTCGGGCGTGATTTTCGATCACTGCAAATATCCGGTGAAGGCATTCAAGAAAGGGCCGACCTCGATCTGCGCCGTGTTCGGCCCGACCTGCGACGCGCTCGACGTCGTCTCGCACGCCGAGAACCTACCCGAGCTGCAGCGCGGTGATTTCGTTTACAGCGTGAACATCGGCGCCTACAGCCACGCGAGCGCGACCTACTTCAACGGCTTCCCGCCGGCGAAGGTCGTGCATGTGAACCAGTAGGAATCAGCGGGGCGGACGTAGCAGCTCGGAAGCCCGGTTAAGCTCCAAGCACCAGGCTCCAGAGAACTCCCAACCCTCAAGCCTCAATTGGAAGTTGCTGACTGGGTATTCTCGGGTGCTTGGAGCTTGCTCCTTGGATTTTTCCGCCGCGGACCTGCGGCGGAGGTGGGGCGGTCAGCTGCGGTAGTCCGCGTTCTCGCTCACGTATTCGTGCGTGAGGTCGCCGCCGAGGATCGTGGCGCTGTGCGAACCGGCGCCGAGGTCGACCTCGATTTCGACGCAGCGCTCGTGGGCCGGAAAATCGACGGGCGGGGCGAACACGCTGTCCTTCGGCGGCGCGCTGGCGTAGAGCTCGGCGCCGCGCAGGTGCGCGACCAGCGCGGTTTCCTTCTCGGGATTCAGTTGAAACGCGCCACCGGCGAAAATCTCGATTCCGCCCATCCGCATCCTGAGTCGCGAAAGATCGACCTGCGGCGCATTCACCCCGACGTGTTTCCCGACCGCCTGCACGAGCCGGCCGACGTTCGGGTCGTTGCCGGCGACGGCGCATTTGAAGAGCGGCGCGTTGACGATTGCTTTGCCGAGCGCGCGGGCGGACGCGTTGTCCGCTGCGCTCTTTACGGCGACGCGAATCACGTGGCGCACGCCTTCGCCGTTGCGCACGACATCTTCGGCCAGGTCGCGGCAGACGGTCGTGAGCGCCGCCTCGAAGGCAGCGAGATCGGCGCAGGGCACCCGGCTGGACGAAAGCAGCGCAACCGTGTCCGACGTGCTCGTGTCACTGTCGACGCTGATCGTGTTGAAACTCGCGTCGACGGCTCGCGTGAGGATGGCGCGTAGCGCGTCGCGCGGCACGGCGAGGTCGGTGAGCACGTAGACGAGCATCGTGGCCATGTTCGGCTCGATCATCCCGGCGCCCTTCGCGATGCCGACGAGGGTGCCACCGCCGATCGTCGCGCGCCGAACCTTCGGGTAAAGATCAGTCGTCACGATGCCCTCTGCCGCAGGCAAAATGCTGCCGCCGGCAAGTGCAGCGGCGGCTTTCGGCAGGGCGGCGCAGATTTCGCTCGCGGGGAGGCTCCAGCCGATCACGCCGGTCGAGCTTGGCAGCACTTGCGCTGGTGCGAGACCGAGCAAGCGCGCGGCCTCGGTGCAGACGCGCTCCGCGGTTTCCACACCGCCGGGGGCGCACACATTGGAAATCTTGTTGTTCACGACGATCGCGCCGAGCGTCGGCTCCGTGAGACGCCGGCGGCCGACGATGATCGGTGCGCCGGGGAACGCATTCCGCGTGAACATCGCGGCGAAATCCGCCGTCGGCCGGTCGAGCGCGATGAGCGTCAGCGTCATCTTCGCCGGCTTCGGCGCCTCGCGCGGCACGAACTCGAATCGTGTCGTGCCGACCCGGAAACCGGCGGGGAGCGCCGCCTGCGTGGCGAGCCACATGCGATGCGCGTCGCGCGTCGCGAAAGAGAGATTCGTGCTGGGCACGCGCAACAAGTGGCGGCGGCGGCTGACTGTGTGAAGTCGAATCTCGCGCCCACGATGTCCCACCGAGCCTGCGATATTTTTGTGGAAATGCGCGCGACGAGTGCCTTATTTGATCGTTTCCCGATTCCAGTGCACTCTCCCACATCGTTTGCCGGCGCATCTGCGTGCGATCTGATCTGCGGACTTTGATCGCTGAATGAACGTTGCTGAAGTCACCGCCAAGGCGGAGGTGCTGCTCGAAGCGCTCCCCTACATCCACGATTTCCGCGGTTCCACTTTCGTCGTGAAATATGGCGGAAGTTTCATGGACGATCCCGATCCCTCCGCGCGCAACCGCGTCGCGCGCGACATCGCGTTCTTCGCCGCCGTGGGCATCAACGTCGTCGTCGTCCATGGCGGCGGCAAGGCGATCACGCGCGCGATGGAGACGTCGGGTCTCCAGGCGCGGTTCGTCAACGGGCTGCGTGTCACCGACGACGCGGCGATCGCGCTCGTGAAGAAGACGCTCGACGAAGTCGTAAACCGGGACGTGTGCGAGGCGATCGCGGCGGCGCACGGCCGCCCGAAAGGCATGCCAGGCGACACGGTGCTCGCATGCGAGAAACTCACCGTCGACGACGACGGAAACCCGGTTGACCTCGGCTACGTCGGCGATGTCACCGAGGTGAAGGTGAAGCTTATCAAGAAGGAGATCGCCGAGGGCTTCATCCCGGTGATTTCGCCGGTGGCGGAGGGCCTCGACAACAAGCCCTACAACATCAATGCCGACGTGGCCGCGGGCCGCGTGGCGAGCGCGCTGCGGGCCCGCCGGCTGGTCTACATGAGCGACGTGCCGGGCCTGCTCGCCGACCCGAAGAACCCCGAGTCGCTGATCTCGACGCTCAAGACCTCGCAGGTGGACGATCTGAAAAAGAAGGGCGTCATCGACAAGGGCATGCGGCCGAAGGTGCAGAGCGCGGTGCGGGCCTTGCAGGAGGGTGTGCAGCGCGTGCACTTCATCGATGGCCGGCTGCCGCACTCGCTGCTGCTCGAGATTTTCACCGACAAGGGCATCGGCACCGAAATTGTGCAGGGCTGAAACGAGGGAAAGTGAAGGTGACGGTGAAGGGGAAAAAGCTTTAAGCCCCGGGCCAGTTTCCCTCTCACTCTCCCTTTCACTTCCATGAATCCCTCCGTCGTCCGGACCAGCACCGCCGAGCTCTACGACGCGCACGTGTTGAAAAACTATGCGCGCCCCGCCCTCACGCTCGTGCGCGGCCGCGGCACGCAGGTGTGGGACGATGCCGGCAAGAGCTACCTCGACTTCACGTCCGGCATCGCGGTCAGCGCGCTCGGCCACTGCCATCCGGGGTGGGTCGCCGCCGTGCAGCGGCAGGCGGGCGAGCTGATCCACGTCAGCAATCTTTTCCGCAACCCGAACCAGGGCGAGCTCGCGCGGCGGATCGTCGGCTACGCCGGACCGGGCCGCGTGTTTTTCTGCAACAGCGGCACCGAGGCGAACGAAGCGCTGATCAAGCTCGCGCGGCTCCACGGCGTCCAGAAATCCGGCGAGGAGGGGAAGTGCTACAAGATCATCTGCGCGAAGAACGCGTTTCACGGCCGGACTTACGGCGGGATGAGCGCGACGCCGCAGGAAAAGATCCAGAAGGGCTTCCGGCCGCTCGTGCCGGGGTTCGCGTTCGGCGAGATCAACGACCTCGAATCGTTCGCGTCGCTCGTCGACGACGCGACGGCGGCGATCTTCGTCGAGACGATCCAGGGCGAGAGCGGCGTGAACGTCTGCTCGCCGGAATTCCTGCGCGGGCTGCGGGAGCTGTGCAACCGGCACAATCTGCTGCTCCTGATCGACGAGGTGCAGTGCGGGGTCGGCCGGACGGGGCGATTTTACGCGTTCGAGCATGCCGGCATTTCGCCGGACGCGATTGGCATGGCGAAGGGTCTCGGCGGCGGGTTTCCGATCGGGGCGATGTGGGTGCGCGATCGTTTCGCGGAGCTGTTTCACCCGGGCAACCACGGCACCACGTTCGGCGGCACCCCGCTCGCGTGTGCGGCGGCGCTCGCGGTGCTCGATGTGATCGAGCGCGACCACCTGCTTGAAACGGTGCGCGAGCACAGCAAACCGTGGCTGGCGGCACTCGACGCGGTGGCGAAGGGATTTTCCACCCAGGTGCGCGGCGTCCGCGGCGTGGGCTATCTCGTCGGGGTTCAGCTTGGGGCGGATCCGGCGCCGTATGTCGCCGCGCTCCGGGAGCACGGACTGCTGGCGGTCGGCGCCGGCGGAAATGTCATCCGGTTGCTGCCACCGCTCAATGTGAAGCCGGAGGAACTGGCGCGATCGGTTGAGATTCTGCGCGGTGTGCTGCAGGCGCGCGCCTGAGCAGCGGGCGATTTTTCACTCGTGGGCGGACCGGCGGTCCGCTATAGTTCTCCCTTTTCGATGAGACACTTCCTCAAGGAAACCGACTTCAAGGCGTCCGAATTGCCGGCGCTTTTCGCGCTGGCGCGGGAGATGAAGCGGTCGCGGGGGCGCGTGGGCGCCGGGGCCCTTGCGGGGCAGACTTGGGCGATGATTTTTTCGAAATCGAGCACGCGGACGCGGGTGTCGTTCGAGGTGGGCATCAGCGAGCTGGGCGGGAATCCGCTTTTCCTCAATCGCAACGACATCCAGCTCGGCCGCGGCGAATCGATCGAGGACACGGCGCGGGTGCTGGCGCGCTTCGTGCACGGGCTGATCGTGCGGACATTCGATCACAGCGATGTCGAGCGGCTCGCGGCGATCGGCGGCGTGCCGGTGATCAACGCGCTCACGGATTTTTTGCACCCGTGCCAGATCTATGCGGATGTGTTCACCGCGGCGGAGCGGTGGGCGGGACCATCGGGCGACCTGATGGCTGCGTTGCGCGGACGGAAGATCGCGTTTCTCGGCGACACGGCGTGCAACGTGGCGAATTCCTGGATCCTCGGCGCGAACCGGTTCGACATGCGAATTTCGCTCGCCGGGCCGAAGGGCTTTGCGCCGGCGCCGGAGTTCAAGGAATTCCTCGCGCGCGAAGGCTATGCGGGCCGCTACGTTTTCACCACCGATCCGTTCGAGGCGGTGCAGGACGCGGACATCGTTTACACCGACGTTTGGGTAAGCATGGGCAAGGAGACCGAGGCGGCGGCGCGCGTGCAGACGCTGCGGCCGTATGCCGTGACGGCGAAACTGTTCGCCGCGGCGAAGCCGGACGCGTTGTTCATGCATTGCCTGCCGGCGCATCCGGGCGAGGAGGTCGAGCAGGCGGTGCTCGACAATCCGCGTTGCGTGATTTTCGACGAGGCGGAAAACCGGCTGCACATGCAGAAGGCGATCCTCGCCACGCTGGCGGCCGCCCGCTGAGTCGTTCCCTTCCATGAAAATCGTTCTCGCTTACTCGGGCGGACTGGACACGTCCGTCATCGTCAAGTGGCTCCGTGAAACCTACGACGCGGAGATCGTCACGTTCGCGGCCGACATCGGGCAGGAGGAGGAACTGCGCGGGCTGCCGCAGAAGGCGCGGAAGACGGGCGCGTCGAAACATTACACGCTCGACCTCGTCGAGGAGTTCGCGCGCGACTTCATCTACCCGATGGTGCGGGCGAACGCGATTTACGAGGGGCAGTATTACCTTGGCACCTCGATCGCGCGGCCGCTGATCGCGAAGGCGCAGATCGAGATCGCGCAGAAGGAGAAGGCCGACACGGTCGCGCACGGCGCCACGGGCAAGGGCAACGACCAGTGCCGCTTCGAGCTGACCTACATGGCGCTGGCACCGGACCTCGCGATTGTCGCGCCGTGGAAAATCGAGAAATTCCGCGAGCAATTCCCCGGACGCGCGGAGATGATCGCGTATTGCCAGGCGCACCGGATCCCGGTCGAGGCGTCGCTCAAGAAGCCGTATTCGATGGACCGGAACCTTCTGCACATCTCCTACGAGGCGGGAATTCTCGAGGATCCGTGGTTCGATCCGACGACGAAGGCGAACAAGGGGATGTTCAAGCTCTCGGTGTCGCCCGAGGACGCGCCGAACCGCGCGGAATACGTCGAGCTCGATTTCGCAAAAGGGAACTGTGTCGCGGTAAACGGTAAAAAACTTTCCCCCGCGGGCGTGTTGCGGACCTTGAACAAACTCGGCGGCAAGCACGGCGTCGGCCGCGTCGACCTGGTCGAGAACCGCTTCGTCGGCATGAAGTCGCGCGGCGTTTACGAGACGCCCGGCGGCACGATCCTGATGCATGGGCACCGCCAGATCGAGTCGCTGACGATGGACCGCGAGGTGATGCACCTGCGCGATTCGTTGATTTCGAAATACGCGGAGCTCGTTTACTACGGCTTCTGGTTCGCGCCGGAACGCGAGGCGCTGCAGGCGCTCGTGGACCGGAGCCAGGAGCGCGTGACCGGCACGGTGCGGCTGAAACTCTACAAGGGCAACGTCATCACGTGCGGGCGGAAGTCCAAATTCTCGCTCTACGATCCGCATGTCGCGTCGATGGAAGGCGTGAAGAGCTGGTATAACCAGAGCGACGCGACCGGTTTCATCCGCCTGAATGGCCTGCGGCTCCGCGCGCGCTACTACGCGCAGGGCGGGCCGAAGGCCTGACCACGGTTGGCGGAGAAATTGGCTGGATCGAGCGGCGGTTTGCGATGAAGTAGGTCCTCCCCCAAAATCCCATGAAATCCCTGCGTCTTTTTTTCGCGGCCTTCGCCGCCTGCTTTCTCGCCGTTGCTGCTGCCATCGCCGGTGATCCGACCGGCACCTGGCGCTGGAGCGTGACGACCCCGAATGGCGACATCGAGACGACGGTCAAGCTGGAGCTGAAGAACGGACAGCTCACCGGCCACTACAGCAACCAGTTTGGCGAGTCCGAGATCTCGTCCGCGTCGTTCAAGGACGATGCGATCGCCTTCAAGGTCGAGCGCGAGTTCAATGGAAACAAGTTCGTGTTGAGCTACGCGGGGAAGCTCGAGGGTGACGCCATCAACGGCAAGATCGAGGCGCCGAGCTTCGATGGCGGCGAAGCGCGCAAGCTGGACTGGAACGCCAAGCGAGTCGGAAAGGAATAGTCAGGGTGCCGCTGGCGGCTGGTCAACGGGCCGTTCGTCGCGCTCGCCAGCCGTTCGTCGCAAAAAGATCGCCTGACAATCCGCCTGCGCCACGATGGCGGCGATGCGACGGTTCTGGTCATCGGCCCTTCTGACGGTGCTGGCGATGTTGTTTGCCAGCGGCACGGCGGCCTTCGCCGCGCCGACGCCGGTTGCGCCCGCCGAAGCGCACCAGTTCGATTTCTGGATCGGCGAGTGGACGGTGACCAATCCGGCGGGCAAGCACACGGGCGACAGCAAGATCGAACGGATCGCGAACGGATTCGGGATCCTCGAAAACTGGACGGGCGCCGGCGGCTATTCCGGAAAGAGCCTGAATGCGTGGAACGCGGAGAAAAAGCAGTGGCAGCAGTTCTGGGTCGGCAGCGACGGCGGGGTGCTGGAGCTTTCCGGCGGACTGGACGCGCAAGGGCGAATGGTCTTGAGCGGGGCGCATGCGACGGTGGGAGGCGTCGTGACCGAACGGATCACATGGACGCCGAACGCCGATGGGTCGGTGGAGCAACTCTGGGAGCAATCGAGCGACGGCGGCAAGTCGTGGCGCGCGGTTTTCGACGGTCATTACGCGGAAAAGCCGGCCGACCATCCGCTGGGCGGCGGCACCGGACGGCTCCGGCGGTTTTATTCGCTGCAGTGATAAGGCAGGTCACCTGCGAGCATGGCCGTGGGGAATGCCCATTCAACCGGCGCGCTGCCGGTATAGCGCCGGCTGCACAACGGCGGCCATTTTTTCCGTCGCAAGCGGCCAGCGTTCCCCGAGAAAGGCAGCCAGCCGCGGCACCCATGCGCCGGGATCGCGCACGAGATCGCCATAGTCCACGGAAAGCAGTTCGATGTTCGCGACCGGCGAAGCAGCGCCAGGATTTCGTCGCGATGCGCGCGCAGTGATTCGGCCAGGCGATCGGGCGCAGCCTGAGTTTTCGCAGGGACGCGACGCTGCAGCATCCGGAGTTGCGAGACGGCGACCTCTTCGATCCGGCGCCGCATGAAGATGATCTTGTAGCGGTGATGTCGTGGCAGCGCCGGCAGCAGCAGCGAGATCACCTTGATGACGCAGCCGCGTGCGTGATCGAGGATGCGGGGATTTTTCGGCAATGTCCGAATGGCCTCCCACTCGAAATATCCTGCGGGGTTGTCCTCGTCGGCCGCGCGCCGCCCGCCGGTTTGCAGCGACAGCCCGCCGGCCCGAAGCAGTTGCATCATGAGCGAGGTGCCGGAGCGGGGCAGGGTCAACAGAAAATCCCGCCATAACACGGGAAAATGAATACGGCCGTGGCTGCGCAATTAGCCCGGCCGTGCAGCGGCCTCAGGCAGCGCGCACGTCGTGACCGGCCGCGCGCAGCGCCTCCGTGGCCTCGCTGAGGCGATCACGTTTCACGAGCACGTAGTCCGTGTCGAAGGTGCAGACGGCGACGACGCTGACGCCGGCGGCGGCGAGCGGCTGCAGGACTGCGGCGAGGATCCCGACTGCGGAAAAATCGAACGGGCCGTCGAGCTTGAGCAGCGCCCAGCCGCGCTCGGCGTGCACGTCGAACGGCGCCACGGATTCCGCGCAGACGATTGAAAGTTCGTCGGTCGTGCGCGTGATCGAGGTGAATCCGGCAGCGTTGACGGCCCAGGTGGGAATGGCCGTGTTGGGCGCGAGCCGGCAGACGGCGTAGGTTCCGGGTCGCGCGCGGAGAGTCAGGGTCGGCATGACGTGCTGGCGGGGACGGCGAGCCTGAACCGGCTCAGAAGAGGGAGTTGGCGACGATGCCGACGGCGGTGATCGGGCCGGAGTCGCTCATGCTGTCGAGCGCGCGGTCGGCTTTCTTGAGCGTCGACTGGGCGCTTTGGTAGAGGCCGTCGTCGCTGATGAGCTTGCCGAGCGTGCCCTGACCCTTTGCGATCTTGTCGGAGACGGCGCGGATGTTGGCGAGGGTGACCTTGAGGTCATTGGCGGCCGTGTCGTCGTAGACGAGCGTGCCGATCGTCCCCTTGCCGGACTTGATCTGGTCGACGATGGCCTGCGCGTTGCCCATGAACTCCTTTGCGCCGGCGGCGGCGCCCTTGATGTCGCGGACGGTGGCGAGGAGCTCGTCGTGGAGCGATGGGTCGTTGATCAGCTTGCCGAGGGTGCCTTCGCCCTTGTTCAGCTTGGTGGTGATGTCCTGGAGGTTGGTCATCGTGGCGCTGAACTTGTCCTGGTTTTCGGTGACGAGGCGGTCGAGCTTCTGGAACAGGCCGGGCTGCTTGCCGTTGCCGCCGAGCGACTCGCCGATCGTGCCGAGGGTGCTCTGGAGTTTTTCGCCGAGCTTGCCGAGGTCGGCCATGACGGAGTTCAGGTCGGGCGTCGTCTTGGTCTTGAGCTCGCCGCCGGGCGGGAGAATCGGCGAGTTCGGCGTGCCGAGATCGATGCTGATGTAGTTCGTGCCGATCAGGCCGGCCATCGCGATGGTGCCGGTGGCGTCGCTCGGGATCTTCGCGTCGGGATTCATGCGCAGGACGGCCTCGGCGCGGCGCGCCTCGGTGTTGAGGCGGGTTTTTTCGACAACGCCGACCTTGACGCCGGCCATGCGGACTTCGTCGCCGGACTTCAATTCCTTGAGCGAGTCGAAGCCGGCGACGAGGGTGTAGCCCTCCTTGCGGAAGAGCTTGCCGCCGCTGAGGGTCTCGAAGGTGACCCAGGTGAGGGCGAGGCCGAGGAGGAAGAAAAGTCCGACGCGGGCGGTTTGTTGGGCGTTGTTCATGGGTCAGGTCTCCAGTTTCTTAAAGCGAGGGTTCTTGATATCGATCTTCGGATTGAGGAAGTCGGCGATGCGCGGGTCGGTCGGATGATGCAGTTCCGACGGCGGGCCGAGGTGAATGAGTTCGCCGTTCATCAAAATGCCCACGCGGTCGGCGACGCCGAGGGCGAGATCGCGGTCGTGCGAGACGACGATGCTGGTGACGTGATACTCGTCCTTCAGCGTGGCGATGATCTCGCTGATCGTCGCGCCCATGAGCGGATCGAGCTCGCTGGTCGGCTCGTCGTAGAGGAGGAGCTGCGGCTCCATGACCAGCGCCCGGGCGATGGCGACGCGCTTCTTCATGCCGCCCGAAAGCTCGGAGGGGAATTTCTGCGCGGCGTTTTCGAGCGAGAGGATCTGGAGCGCGCGCATGACCTTTTCGCGGATGGCGGACTCGCCGGCGACGCGGTGCTCGCGCGGGTAGAGGGCGAGGTTGTCGTAGACGCTGAGGGAGTTGAAGAGCGCGCCGGCCTGGAACACGAGGGCCATGCGCACCTGCTCGCGGGTCGTTTCGTCCGCGGCATCGCGGCCGTCGACGAGCACGCGGCCGGAGGTCGGGAGCTCGAGGCCGACGATGTGTTTCAGGAGAACGCTTTTGCCGGAGCCGCTCGGGCCCATGAGCACGAAGATTTCGCCGGGCTCGACCGAGAAACTGACGTCCTTCAGCACGTGCAGGCTGCCGAAATCCTTCGTGAGGTGCTCGACTTTCACGCCGACGGCCTGGGTTTCCTCGTGCGTGAACGGGTTGCGGGTGGTGTTGGCGGCGTCGGGCATCGTGAAGGAAGGCGAGCGTC
>DASZPP010000056.1:0-10004 GCA_035549975.1 Opitutus sp. | reverse complement strand
CGGCGGCGGGGATAGTGCGGATATCCGCTCCACGTGGGCGGAATACTGGCTTGCCCTCTCCCTTCCGCCCGCGTTCTCTCTCACCCTCATGATCGTCACTACCGCGGATTTGTACAAAGTGGCCTACGGGAAGTTTGCCGTCGGCGCCTACAACATCAACAACGCCGAGCAGGCGATGGGCCTCTTCCGCGGCTGCATCCAGTCACAGGCGCCGTTCATCATCCAGATCTCCAAGGGCGCGCGCAAATACACCGACAAGCGCATGCTCGAGGCCATCATCCGCGCCGCCGACACGATCTTCCCGGACGCGATCTTCGCCGTCCATCTGGATCACGGCGACGAGGAAACGTGCTACGACTGCATCAACTCGGGCTTCTACAGCTCGGTGATGATCGACGCGTCGCACGACCCGTTCGACCAGAACGTCGCGATCACCAAGCGCGTCGTCGACGCCGCCCACAAGAAGGGCATCTCCGTCGAGGCCGAGCTCGGCATGCTCGGCGGCGTCGAGGAGGACATCAAGGTCGAGGAAGGCCACGCCATGCTGACCAACCCGACCGAGGCCCAGGATTTCGTCAAGAAGACCGGTTGCGACTCCCTCGCCTGCGCCATCGGCACCTCGCACGGCGCCTTCAAGTTCAAGGGCAAGCAGTCGCTGCATTTCGACGTGCTCGAGAAGATCAAGGCTCGCCTCCCCGGTTTCCCGCTCGTCATGCACGGCAGCTCCTCCGTGCCGAAGGACGAAGTCGACCGCATCAACGCCGCCGGCGGCAAGATCGCCGGCTCGATGGGCGTCGACCCGAACGAATACCTGCCCGCCGCGAAGCTCGGCGTCACGAAGGTCAACATCGACACCGACGGCCGCCTTGTCTGGACCCGCGTGCACCGCGAGTTCTTCCGCGACAAGCCGGGCGAGTTCGACTTCCGCCCGCCGGGGAAGATTTTCATCGACGAATACGCGAAGTTCATCGCGAGCCGGAACCACCTGCTCGGCTCCGAGGGCCAGCTCGCCGACCTCCGCAAGTCCCTCGGCAAATAAGGCGGCGAAACCTTTCAGCGCTTTCTCGCGTGCGGCCCGCTTCGGGCCGCACTTTTTTTTTGCAGGCTTTGGTTGTAGCGCGAGCTGGCTCGCGACTCCAGCAGGGCGGCGCTGCCGCCCGCCCTACTCCTTGCGAGCCCGTTCGCGGCGCCTTCGTTTCACTCGCCGGTTGATTCGACCGCCGGCACTGTCATCATCCCAACCGCCAATGCGTTTCGGACGCCCGATTGTCCTCCTCGCCCTCGGCCTCGTTTTCGGCTGGGCGCAGCCGCTTCCGGCAATCGAACCACCCATCGGGCCCGGCACGAAACTCGACAGCTTCACCGTCCGCGCCACCACGTACCACCACGTCCAGATTCGCTCCGTCAACGCGCACACGGTGTTCTTCACCCACGACGGCGGCTTCAGCTCCGTCCACCTGCGCGATCTCACGCCGGAATGGCAGGCGCGGTTCCACTACGATCCCGCCGCCGATGCCTCACCCTCGCCCGCGCCTTTGGTCCACCGCCTGGTCCGGGTGGGATCCACCACGGCCGCGCATCCGCCTGACTCCGGAATCGAGCGGCTCCTCCGCGATTTCGGCAAACCGGCGGAGTTGAAAAGCGAAGTCGACCTGCGGCCGAAGTTTTTTGCACTCGAGCTCGATGTGAAAAACCAGGGACGCAGCCCGAGCTGCGCGATCTACGCCGTCGTCAGCGCCTTCGAGTTCCAGAACGCCGAGATCACCGGCACCGCGCAAAAATTTTCCGGCGAGTATCTTCTCTGGGCCGCGCGGCAGACGATCCAGCGCGTCCTGCCGGCGACGTCCGGTCCCGGGACGTTTGTCGACGACGCCGACGCCGGCTTCACGCTCGGCGAGGTGGTCGACGCGCTGCGCGCCTACGGCATTCCGCTGCAATCCGCGTTGCCGCCCACCTTCGCCGGCATGGATCCGGCCGCGGAGCCGCCGCCCGAGGTCATCGCTCGCGCCCGCACGCACCGCAGTGCCTTCGTGCACGGCATCCCCGGTCGCGACAACGCCACGCGGCTGAACAACATCGTCCACGCCCTCAACGCCGGCGTGCCGGTTCCCGTGGGAATCGGCTGGCCGCCCTACGGCACCATCCGCGGCGGCTACATCAGCGAGCAAATACCGATCGGCGGCCACGCGGTGACGCTCGTCGGTTATCGCGCACCGGACCACCAGCTCGAACACGCCGTGTTCCTGTTCAAAAACTCCTGGGGCGTCGCGTGGGGCCAGGGCGGCTACGGCCTCGTCACCTACGAGTACCTCGAGCGCAATCTCGATGACGCCGTGCTGCTCGAACTGCAGCCCGGCGGCGCCTGAGCTTTCGGCTGGCGTTGCCGTGGCGACTCTCTTGATTCGCTCCACCCCGGCCGGGCCGCTCCGCTTCACGGCCACCCCAACACCATGACAGCTGAAGAAAAACTCTCCCTGCGCGAACGTTGGTCCTACGGTTTCGGCGACTTCGCCTCGTGCCTTTACTGGCAGACGATCTCGGTTTACCTCGCGATCTTTTATACCGACGTGTTCGGACTCACCGCGCTCGCCGCCGGCACCATGCTCGGGCTCAGCCGGTCGTTCGACGCCTTCTTCGATCCGGTGATCGGGATGATCGGCGATCGCACCAAGTCGCGCTGGGGAAAGTTTCGCCCCTATCTCTTGTGGGTGTGCGTGCCGATGGCGCTGGTCGGGTTCCTCACCTTTACCACGCCGCACTTCGGCGAGCACGGAAAGCTGATCTGGGCCTACGTCACGTTCAACGCCCTCATGCTGATCTACACCACGATCAACATCCCCTACACCGCCATGCTCGGCGTGATCAGTCCGAAGCCGGCCGAGCGCACCTCGCTGTCCTCGATCAAGTTCGTCGGCGCCTTCGCCGGCGGCATCGTCATCTCGGCCACCCTGCTGCCGATGGCGAAGGTCGGCGGCTGGCTCGGCGCCACCAAGGTCCAGCACGGATGGTCCCTGTCGTTCCTGTTGATCGGCGTCGTCGCGGTGATTTCGTTTCTCATCGTCTTCGTCAACACGCGCGAGCGCGTGCAGCCGCCGAAGAATCAGCAGACCAGCGTCCTCAAGGACATCGGCGACCTGTTGAGCAACCGACCGTGGCTGGTGCTGCTGGCCACCACGATGATGTTCATCTTCTTCGTCGCGCTGCGCGGCACCGCGACCGCGCACTACTTCAAGTATTATGTCGGCGCGCAAACGCTCACGCTGCCGTCGTTCCTGCCCGCCGGGATCGCCGGCACGCAGAAATGGAGCTGGGAAACGCTCGTCTCGTTCTTCAACACCAGCAATCAGGTCCTCTCGCTCATCGGCGCCATGCTCGTGCCGTTTCTGGCGCGCCGCATCGGCAACAAGCCGGCCTTCGTCAGCCTGTTCGTCATTGCGATCGTGGCGACCGCGGCGTTCTACGTCCTGAAGCCGCAGCAGCTCCTGCTCATCTACGGGATCAACGCCATCGGCTCGATCACCGGCGGCCCGCTCAGCGCGTTGCTCTGGGCGATGTATGCCGACACCGCGGACTACGGTGAATGGAAGACGGGCCGGCGCGCGACCGGGCTGGTCTTCTCGGCGTCGATCTTCTCCCAGAAGTTCGGCTGGGGCTGGGGCGGCGCGCTGTCGCTGATCCTGCTCAATTCCGTCGGCTTCGTCGCCAACGAGGTCCAGACGCCCGCCACGCTCCACGGCATCGTCGAGCTGATGAGCATCTTTCCCGCGGCCGCCGGCGTGCTGGCGATGGTGATCTTCCTCATCCTTTATCCGCTCAACGAGGCGAAGATCGCTCAAATCGCGGCCGACCTGAAGCAGCGCCGGGACGCCGAGAGCGAACCGGCCGGGATGGCGACCGCCTGAACCGTGGGCGGGGCATGCCCCGACTCCGCGCGGCTCCGGCCGGGGCAGAAAACCGCTCCCACCGTTTACGGCAGCCAGGGAAATTTCCGCGCCTGCGGCTTGCGCTTCTCCCGCTGCGCGCGGTGAAACTCCTTCGCCTCCTCGCTCATGTAGTAGAGCAGCGTCGCGTTGCCCGCGAGTTCCTGGATGCCCGCCTGCCCGTCGAGCTCGGCGTTGAATCCGCTCTTCAGCATCCGGATCGCGAGGGGGCTTTTTTCCAAAACCTCGCCCGCCCACTTCACGCCCTCCGCCTCGAGCTGCGCGACCGGCACCACCGTGTTGGCCAGGCCCATCTCGAGCGCTTCCTTCGCGCTGTATTGCCGGCATAAAAACCAGATTTCACGCGCCTTTTTCTGTCCCACGCTGCGCGCGAGATAGCTCGACCCGAATCCGCCGTCGAAGCTCCCCATCCTCGGGCCGACCTGGCCGAAGATCGCGTTGTCCGCCGCAATCGTCAGGTCGCACACCACGTGCAGCACGTGCCCGCCGCCGATCGCATAGCCGGCCACGAGCGCGATCACGACTTTCGGCATCGAGCGGATCAGCTTCTGCAAATCGAGCACGTTCAGCCGCGGCACACCCTGCTCGTCGATGTAGCCCGCCGAGCCGCGCACGCTCTGGTCGCCGCCCGCGCAGAAGGCGTATTTCCCGTCCGTGTGCGGCCCCGCCCCGGTCAGGAGCACCACGCCGATCGCCGGATCGTCGCGGGCATCGGAGAAAGCGTCGATCATCTCCGCCACCGTCAGCGGCCGGAACGCGTTGCGTTTCTCCGGGCGGTTGATCGTCACCTTCGCGATTCCATCGCTCTTGTGATACAGGATATCCGTGTAAGTTTTGGCGGTCTTCCAATCCGGGCTCATGCTCCCAACTTGGGTGAGACCCCGCCGGTTGTCCATTTGACTCGTTCGATCGGCCCGGCCGCCAGAACGTGCTTGGACTCCGGCCCGCCTCCTGAAAACTCCCTTCTTCCATGCCGAGCCACCAGCCCGAACCTGCGAGCCGTCGCGCCCAACTCGCGCTGACCATCGGCGCCCTCGGCGTTGTCTTCGGCGACATCGGCACGAGCCCGCTCTACACGATGCAGGAATGCCGCGATCACCTGCCGGCCGGCGTCGAGCCGCTGCCGGGCGTGCTCGGCGCGCTGTCCCTCATGTTCTGGGCGCTCGTGCTCGTCGTCTGCATCAAATACCTCCTCATCATCACCAAGGCCGACAACGAGGGCGAGGGCGGCATCTTCGCGCTCCTCGCGCTGCTGCAGACCGGGCGCGAATCCCAGACGCGCCGCGGCCTCGGCCTCGCCGTCATCATGATTCTCGCGGGCGCCGCGCTGCTTTACGGCGACGGCATCATCACGCCCGCGATTTCCGTGCTCGGCGCCGCGCAGGGTCTCACCGCCATCAACCCCGGGTTCGCGACTTTCGTGCCCTGGAGCGCCGCCGCCATTCTCGCGCTGCTGTTTTGGTTCCAGCACAAGGGCAGCCGCAGCATCGGCAACATCTTCGGGCCGGTGATGCTCGTCTGGTTCATCACGCTCGCGGCGCTCGGGGTGTGGCACATCATGGAATATCCCGGCGTCATCCGCGCCATCAACCCGGCCTACGGTCTCGCGCTCCTCCAACACCGCCCGGCCGAGGTCGCCGGGCTGCTCGGCGCCGTCGTCCTCACCATCACGGGCACCGAGGCGCTCTACGCCGACATGGGGCACTTCGGCCGCAAATACATCGAGCTCGCGTGGTATGGCGCCGCCTTCCCCGGCCTGCTGCTCAACTATTTCGGCCAGGGCGCGTTCCTGCTCGCGCATCCGCACTCGGCGGAAAACCCGTTCTTCGCCCTCGCGCCGCAGGGCTGGAGCCGCGCGTTGCTCACGGCGCTCTCGTTCGTCGCCGCGATCATCGCGAGCCAGGCGCTGATTTCCGGCGCGTATTCGCTCACGCGCCAGGCGATCCAGCTCGGTTACTTTCCGCGGCTGATGATCAAATACACCAACGCCGAGCACGCCGGGCAGATCTACCTCCCGTTCGTCAACACGCTCCTCGCCCTCGGCTCGATCTTCACCGTCGGCTTCTTCGGCTCGACCGCGCGGCTCGCCGCCGCCTACGGCATCGCGGTCACCGGCACGATGGTGATCACGACGCTCGCGTTTTTCCTCGTGTGCCGCCGGCGCTGGCAGGCGGCGCTCTGGCCGGCGCTGCTCGGGTGCGGATTCTTCCTCGTCATCGACCTCGCCTTCTTTTTCGCCAACTCGCACAAGATTGCCGAGGGCGGCTGGTTTCCGCTCGCGATCGGCGCCGCCGTCTTCGCCGTGATGCACACGTGGAAAATCGGCCGGCGCGAAATCTACCAGCGCGTCTACGGCAACCAGGTCACCGACGCCGAACTCACCAGCATCGCCCGCAGCAAGCACGTCACCCGCGTCAGCGGCAGCGGCGTTTTCATGGTTGGCTCCCCGCAGGGCACGCCGCTCGCACTGCTGCATCATGTGAAGTCGAACCGCAGCCTGCACCAGACCATCGTGCTGTTGAGCATCGCGACGGAGGACGTGCCGCACGTGCCGTTCAAGCGGCAGCTCACCATGACGGAGGTCGGCGAAGGCATCTGGCGCGCCATCGGACACTACGGCTACATGCAGTCGCCGGACGTTTCGCTGCTGATCGAGCGCATTCGGGACGGGGGCGTGCCGCTGAACCCGGACGCCGCGACTTATTTTTTCAACCGCGAGATGGTGATCGCCGGCGGCGACGCGCGGATGTGGGAGTGGCAGAAGCACCTCTACGCCTTCCTCAGCCGGAATGCCCGGCCCGCCAAGGATTACTATCGCATCCCGCCGTCACAGATCATCGAGCTCGGCCTGCCCATCCAGTTGTGACGGCGAGCCCATTGCCGCGATAAGCCGATGAACGCCCCCCCGGCCGCCCCACCATCGTTCCGCGCGCACGCGGCGATGTGCCTGGGCGCACTCGGCGTGGTGTTCGGTGACATCGGCACGAGCCCGCTCTACACGATGCGCGAGTGCCTCGCCCGGCTCCCGGCCGTCGAGCGCGCGCATGAAGTGCTCGGCGTGCTCTCGCTGATGTTTTGGGCGCTGATGTTCGAGGTGAGTTTCAAATACCTCACGTTCGTCACCCGCGCGGACAATCGCGGCGAGGGCGGCATCTTCGCCCTGCTCGCGCTTTCACACCGCCCGCGCGAAGGCGGCCGGCGCGGCATCGGCATCGCCACGCTCGTCGCGCTCGGCGGCGCAGCCCTGCTGTTCGGCGACGGCGTGATCACGCCCGCCATCTCCGTCCTCGGCGCGGCGGAGGGTTTCAACGCCTTCAACCCCGGCTTCGAACGCTGGGTGGTTCCCATCTCGATCGCGATTCTCGCGGCCTTGTTTCTCATCCAGCACCGCGGCACCAAATCGATCGGCGGCTGGTTCGGGCCGGTCATGCTGGTGTGGTTTGCCACGCTCGCCGGCCTGGGGCTCTGGCATATTTTCGAGGCGCCGGTCGTCTTCGCCGCGCTGAATCCCCTGCGCGGCCTCGCCCTGCTCGCCGAATACCCGGGACGCGCCGCGGCGCTGCTCGGAAGCGTTGTCCTCACCATCACCGGCGCCGAGGCCCTCTACGCCGACCTCGGTCACTTCGGCCGACGTTACATCGCGCAAGCCTGGGCGTTCGTCGTCTGCCCCGGCCTTGTCTTGAGCTACTTCGGCCAGGGCGCCTACGCGATCGCGCACCCGGACGATCCGACCAATCCCTTCTTTGCGATGGCGCCCGAGGGCCCGATGCGGCTCGTGCTCGTGGGCCTGTCGATCGCGGCCGCGATCATCGCCAGCCAGGCATTGATCGCCGGCACCTTCTCGCTCGCGCGCCAGGCCATCCAGCTCGGGTTTTTTCCCCGCCTGAAGGTCTTTCACACCAACCCGCGGCAGCCCGGCCAGATCTACCTGCCGCTCACGAACTGGAGCCTCGCGATCGGTTCGATCTGGATCGTCTTCAACTTCGGCTCCAGCACCCGGCTCGCCGCCGCCTACGGGGTCGCGATCACCTGCACGATGGTCGTCACCACCTTCGCCTTCTTCCGCGTCACGCGCCGCCGCTGGAAATGGCCGCTCTGGCAATCGCTGCTCCTGTGCGGCGCGTTCAGCGCCTTCGACCTGACCTTCTTCACCGCGAATCTCCACAAGCTTCCCGACGGCGGCTGGCTGCCGATCCTGATCGCCGTCGCCGTGCTGCTGATCATGCACGCCTGGAAAACCGGCCGCGACGAGATTCAGGAAAAGGTTTACCGCGGGCCGACCGCCGACCTCGAGCTCGCCGACGTCGTCGCCAGCGAACAGTTGCTGCGCGTGCCTGGCAGCGCCGTATTCATGGTCGCCTCGGCGAACGGCACGCCGCTCGCGCTCCTGCACCACCTCAAGGCCAACCGCTGCCTCCATCGGACCGTCGTGCTGCTCACCATCGCGACGGAGGAAGTGCCCTCCGTGCCCGCCGCCCATCAGCTTCACCTCCACGAAGTCGGCCACGGCGTCTGGCGCGCGATCGGCCGTTATGGCTACATGCAGTCACCCGACGTCGCCGCGTTGATCGAGCAGATCGCGGCGCATGGCGTCCCCGTCGACCCACGCGCGACAATTTATTACTTCAACCGCGAAATGATCATCACCGGCGGCGCCGCCCGCATGTGGAACTGGCAAAAACACCTCTACGCCTTCATCAGCCGCAACGCGGTTCCGGCGAAGGACTATTATCACATCGCCCCGTCGCAGATCATCGAGATCGGGCTGCCGATCCAGTTGTAGAACGCGCCCGGCCCGCCGTGACGGTCCCGGCGCGTCAGCGATACCAGTCTTCCCGCCGCAGCGGGACGCCCGCGCGGCCGTCCGCCTCGGGTTTCGCCAGCAGCGTTTGGAAAATCGCCAGATCGCCGCACGCGAAACCGTGCGCCGAACCCGCCAGGTAGAGCCGCCACACGCGATACGCCGGCTCGTTCACGAACGCCCGCGCCCGCTCGTGCGCCGCCTCCAGCCGCCGCACCCAGCAGCGCAACGTCAGCGTGTAGTGCCCGCGGAGGTTTTCCACGTCGCGCACCTCGAATCCCGCTCCTCCCGCCGCCTCCAGCACGAGCGGCAGCGGCACGATGTCGGCATCCGGAAACACATACGCATCGACAAACGACGGTCCGCGGAATCGCGTGGCCGTCCTGCCCTCGCCGATCGCGTGATTCAGAAACACGCCGCCCGGGCGCAACAGCTCCCACGCCTTGCCAAAATATTCCGGCAGCCGCTCACGCCCGACATGCTCCGCCATTCCGACGCTGACGATCGCGTCGAATTTTTTCGCCGCCGCCAGTTCGCGGTAGTCGCGCCGCTCGATCGCCACCCGGTCGGCCAGCCCGTTCACCCGCACCTGCGCCGTCGCCCACGCCGCCTGCTGCTCGCTGAGCGTCACGCCCGTGACGCGCACGCCAAACGTCTTCGCCGCGAACACCGCCAGCCCGCCCCACCCGCAGCCGATGTCCAGCACCTGCTGCCCCGGCTTCAGCCGCAGTTTGCGGCACAGGTAGTCGAGCTTCGCCGTCTGCGCCGCATCGATCGAGTCGTCGACCGAGGCGAAATACGCACACGAATAAACCATCCGCTCGTCCAGCCACAGCCGGTAGAATTCGTTGGAAACGTCATAGTGAAACGACACCGCCTCGCGATCCCGCGCCAGCGAATGCCGCTCACCGCGGGCGCCGTCAAACCAGCGGCCGTCGCGCGCACGCGCGTTTCCCGGCAGCCGCTTCAGCCGGTAAAAGGCGCTCAATCTCGACGCCCAGTTCGTCGGCCGTCGCTCGAGCGCCACCGCCAGGTCCACCGCCGCTTCGATGTCGCCTTCCACATCGAACTCGTCGCGCAGGTAAGCCTCCGCGAGGCCCATCGCCGTCCCCCGCGCAAACATCGCCGGCAGCGAACCCGGCCCGCGCAACACCAACGTCGCCGCACGCGGTTTCGCATCCGGCCAGGCCGATCCATCCCACAGCCGAAACCCGACGCGCGCGAGCGGCAGGTCCGCGAACAACGCGCCCAGAAACGCGACG
>DASZPP010000055.1:0-23884 GCA_035549975.1 Opitutus sp. | reverse complement strand
CGACGAACACGGCAACAAAATCCATGTCGTGCTTCCGCCCTTCGAAATGCTGGTTCCTCCCGGCTGAAACAAAAAGAGGCGCCCACGCGGGGCGCCTCGAATATCACACTGGTGACGCGGGACTGGTTGTGTCGGACTCGTCGGATCGATCGATCCGCGTTTAGTTGCCGCCCGGCTGATCCGCGCCCTTGTCGTTGTCACCATCGTCCCCGTCTTTGTCGCCCATCGGTCCGTGATCATTGTCGGGTGCCGGGGTGATGGTGCCGAACAATCCGTGCCCCTCGTCGTCGATGCCCGCCGTGAAGAACAGCGTGTTGGCCGGCCCGGCGTTGGCACCGTTGCCGAAGCTGAGCGCCCAAAGCCCCTCGATCGCGAGCGGGCGCCCGTGTGCAGTCCGCACCAATCCAAGGAATCGTCCGCTGCGCGGGTCGAACACCGCAATCTTGCCGCTGCCAAACTGGCCGACGAGAAGCCGGTGGCTGAGTCGGCCGAAACCATCCGGCGCGAGCACCACGCCCCAGGGCGCGTTGAACCACGCGCCCCATTCGAGACGCTTCCGCAGGGCGCCGTCGGTCGAAAAAATGTCCACGCGTCCCTTGCCGGGCCCGTGCACTTCATCGATCGAACCCGCTTCCGTCTGGGCAAACGCCACGATGATCATGTCGCCCACGCTCTGCACGTTGAACGGCGCATAATTCGCCGGCAACCGCGGATCGTGAAACGCGCCGGCGCCAAGCTGGACCGGCGCGTAACTGGCATCGAACACGTCGACGCGGCCCGTCATGAAATTCGCCGCGTAGAGAAAATTCGCCCCGTTGCGCTGCCCGATCGTGAGGCCCTTGTAGACGGCGGCGCCGCCGTTGTTGACCATGAGCACCGCATCCGTGCCGCCGCTCCACGCCGCGATGGTTCCGTTCTCCGTCGCGAACAGGAATCGTCCCGGCGTCCCCGGTGCGATCATGAAATCAGTCGGCGAACCGTTGAACACCGTTCCGGTCGGAGCCGACGGATCGGTGGCACCGGGCGTATTGGGCACGGTGACGACAAGCGCCTGCGCCGCGCCCGCGCCATTGTAGAGCGTCGAGCGGCCAGTGCCGTTGTCGGAAACCCACCACGGACTCGTCGCACTGCGCGACAGTCCCCACGGATTCACGAGATTCGCGTCGGTGACCGCCGCCAGCCCGGGCACGTCCGACACCAGGTTCGTCTGCACGTAGCGGCTCGAGTGGTTTCCGTCGGCCAGCGCGAGGCTCAACGTTGCGACTCCGATCGCGGCGCCCACCGCGCGTCGAATAGCCGCGCCGGCCCGCCCAATGCGCGGAATCGGAGCAACGACTGCCACAGCCGTTGCACAGACTCCGGGAATGCCGGCCGGGCGACAATCGCCGACTGGCACAAGCAGCGCGTGCTGCGAATGCTGAGCTGGACCGCTCTCAAACCACGATTGACTTTTCATGTTTTGGGTCATCCGGCTGGGTCGCCGGGAGGTTTACGGTGGCGGCGCGAGATATTCGCTTCGCCACCCACGGGTGCCGCCCGTGGAAATCGTTGGACCCGGCTGCCCGGAGGAAGCTGCGGCGAATTGGTAACAAGCCTGTTACCCCGCCGCCTCGCCCGGGTTCGGCACGCAGCCCCAAGCGCTTAGCCTTCGCCATCTTCCGCCCCGCCACACCGCGGGCCTCCGGCGAGGCCGCTCGAAAGCCACGGCGGCGCGAATCGCCCCGCCTGCCGCGCGCACTTTCACGGCTCGTTGTTGCCCGGCGCCTTGTTCGTGAAATTCCTCCTCGTCCTTCCCCGACTTTCGTTTTCCCTCTCCCTCACTTAATGAAGTTGATCGATCTCAATCGTGACGGCGGCATCGGCGCCAACAGCCTTTTCATCCAGCTCGGCGACCTCCGTCTCCTGATCGATTGCGGACTCCATCCCAAAAAAGTGGGCCGTGCCGCCACGCCCGATCTCACCCCGCTCCGCGGCAGCCCGCTCGACCTGATCATCATCACGCACTGCCATCTCGATCACATCGGCAGCCTGCCGGTCGTGATGCGCGAGCATCCGAACACGCCGGTCATCATGACGCAGGGCAGCCGCATGCTCATCGAGCGCATGCTGCACAACTCCGCGAACGTCATGGTCCGCCAGCGCGAGGAGGACAACATCCCCGATTATCCGCTTTTCACGCACGACGAGATCGACCGCTGCGCCGCCCGCCTGACCGGCCTTCCGCCCGGCCAGGCGAAAAAATTCCGCGGCGCCCACGATGAGGTCGAGATCACCTTCCACCACGCCGGCCACGTCGCCGGCGCCGCCGGCGTCGAGCTCCGCCACAAGCACCGCGCGATCTTCTTCACCGGCGACGTCCTTTTCGAAAACCAGCGCACGATCGGCGGCGCCCGGTTTCCCGCCGGCCACTTCGACACGCTCGTCACCGAGACCACCCGCGGCGTCACCGAGCGTCCCGCCGGAAAGGAACGCGTCCACGAGGTCGCCCGGCTCATCGACTCGATCAACGCCACCATCCAGCGCGGCGGCTCCTACCTCATCCCCGTTTTCGCGCTCGGCCGGATGCAGGAAATCCTCTCGATCGTCCACGATGCGCGCAAATTCGGCCGCATCGTCGAGTGCCCGATTTACGCGTCCGGGCTCGGCATGGACCTCGCCGACTACTTCGACGAAATTTCGCGCAAGACCAAAACCCTCCAGTTCAACCGCGGCATCATCAAGGAGCTCAAGATCAAGCCCACGCCGCGCAAGCTCAACGCCGGCGAGGACCCGCAGCAGAACGCGCTCTACATCGTCAGCTCCGGCATGATGGTCGAGCGCACGCCGAGCTACACCCTCGCCTCCGGCCTCGCCAGCCACGCGCGCAACACGATCGGTTTCGTCGGCTACTGCGATCCCGACACGCCCGGCGGCCAGCTCCTCGCGGCAAAACCCGGTGACACCTTCCTCTTCGCCGCCGCCCACGTGAAGGCGAAGCTCAAGTGCCACATCGAGCGCTTCGAGCTCAGCGGCCACGCCGACCGCGACGAGCTCCTCGAGTTCGCCGTGCAAACCCAGGCGCGCAGCATCGTCCTGACCCACGGCGACCCGCCCGCCCGCGCCTGGTTCGCCGAGCAACTCGCCGCCCAATCGCCCAAGGCCCACGTCCTCGATCCCGTCCCGCTGCAAACCTATCAGGTCTGAATCCGCGACCGCGGCCAGCGGCGCCCGCATCCCCGCCGCACCCTGATCTCGTGTGGCGTCCCGTAAGTGACGAAATAAAGCGGCTCAATAAAACCGCGGCCGGAAATTTTCAGGTGGCGGCGCACGCCAGCGAGCCGACCCCGCCATCCGTTCCCCGGCGCTCGTGGCTGCGCTCTTCCTGAAAATGCCCCAAACGATTCGGCCTCGCTCCAGCATCAGACGGCCACTGCCCGCGCATCCGCCAACTTCTCGAGCAACACCTGGCGCGGCACCGGCTTTGCCATGAAGTCGTCCATTCCCGCCGCCAGGCAGGCGGCGCGTTCCTCGGCCAGCGCGCCGGCGGTCAGCGCGATCACGCGCGTGCGGCGGTTCATTTCCCCCGCGGCTCCGGACCGCAGCCGGCGCGTCGCCTCGTGACCATCGATCTCCGGCATCTGCACGTCCATGAGGATCAGGTCGAACTTTTCCGCCGCCAGCCGCTCGAGGGCCGCCGTCGCCCCGTTGAACGGCTCCGGTGCATAACCGAGCGCCTTTAGCGTCGCGGTGATCACGCGCAGGTTCACCGGATTGTCATCCACCACGACGATCCTGAGCGGATGCTCGATTGCGAACCCCGGCTGCGTGCCGGGCGTCCCGACAGGTTTCGCCTCCGGTCGCGCCCGCGCCGGCCCGGCCAGTGCCTGCGCCACGACGGCCGCGAACTGCACGTTGCGAATCGGTTTCGCCACGATCGCCGCGAACAAACCGGGCGGTGTTTCCGTCTTCGCCGGCTGCGTCGAGGTCACGAGCACCAGTGGAACCGGCCGGTTTCCCGCCGCCGCGCGCAAGGCCTGTCCCAGCCGCACGCCGTCCATGCCCGGCATCATGTAATCGAGGGCGACGAGGTCGAACGGCTCACGCGCGAAGATCGCCTGCGCCTTTTCACCCGAATCGGCCGCCGTGACACTCGCGCCATAGTTCCCGAGGATCTTGTCCAACAGCCGGAGATTCGCCGGCATGTCGTCCACCGCCAGGATCCGGCGCCCGCGCAGCGCGGTCTCGATTTGCGCCCGGGCGACGCTCGTGCGCACGTCGAGCCGGTCCGAAACGTCCGCTTCGACGACCGGCAGCGTGAAATGAAAATCACTGCCCTGGCCCGGCTCGCTCTCCACCCCGATCTCGCCGCCGAGCAATGTCACCAGCCGCTTGCAGATCGCGAGCCCCAGCCCCGTCCCGCCGTAGTGGCGGGTCGTCGAGACGTCCACCTGCGAGAAGGCCTTGAACAGCCGCTCCCGCCGGTCCGTCGGGATCCCGATGCCCGTGTCACGCACATGGAAGTCCACCCGCCGGCGGTGCCCGTCCTCCGGCGCGTTGGCCACCAGGACTTCGACGTAACCCGCGTCCGTGAATTTCAGCGCGTTGCCCACGAGGTTGAGCAGGATCTGCCGCAGCCGCGTCTCGTCGCCGATGATCCCTTCCGGCACACCGCGCTCGATCCAGTACACGAGCTCGATCCCCTTGCCGCGCGCCTGCGCCGCGAGCAGTTCCAGCGTGTCCTCGATCATCAGCCGCAGCGCGACCGGCCGCCGCTCCAGCTCCGTCCGATCCGCCTCCAGCTTCGAAAAATCGAGGATGTCGTTGATCAGGGTCAGCAGCGATTCGCCCGACGCCAGGATCGTTCGCAGGTAGTCGCGCTGCGTCTCGTCGAGCGGCGACTCTGCGAGCAGGTTGGCGAACCCGAGCACGCCGTTCATCGGCGTGCGGATCTCGTGGCTCATGACTGCGAGAAACCGGCTCTTGGCCCGCACCGTGTCCTCCGCCGCTTCGCGCGCGCGGACGAGCTCGGTGATGTCGGTCTCGATCGCGACAAACTCCACGGGACGCCCCGCCGCGTCGCAGATGGGAAACACCGTCGCATCGACGTGGTATTGGGCGCCGCCCTTCGCCCGCTGGCCGAGGTTGCCGTGCCAGATGCCGCCCGCGGCGACCGCGGACCACATCCCGTCCACGTAGCCCGCCGGGTGTGCCGCCGCATCGATCAACGGCGGCGACTCGCGCAGCAACTCGTCGCGCCCGTAACCCGACAACCGGCACATCCGTTCGTTCACCGCGAGGATGCGGCGGTCGACATTCACCACGAGCACCGCGCAATGATCGTCGAGCGCCGCCTGCGTTTGCCGCAGCCGCCGCAGCGACTCGTCCGCGGCCTGCCGTGCCTCCTCGGCCAGCCGCTGGTTTTCGATCGCCTCGTTGACCATGTCCTGCACGACGGGACGGATGAAGGTCCGAAAATAGACGAACGCGATCGGCAGCAACATCGCCGCGAACGCCGCCGCGATCAGCACCGCCCGGTCCCGGCGCGCTCGCGCCAGCCCAATCTGGTCGGCAATCAGCCGGTCGAGATGGTCGATCGAATCGCGCCAGAAGCCGAGTGCGACATCGAAGGCCTCCCGCAGGCGATCGTCGAAGCCCAACGCAGGCAGGGCCGGCGCCGTGGTCCCGTTCGGCGGACAGATTTGCGCGACCAGCCGGCGCAGGCTCGAGATGAACGCGGAGGCTTCCTGCGGGTAATCCCGCTGGAAAGAATCCAGCGCCCGCGCCGACCGCAGGTCGCCCTCGAGCGCGGCATTCACGCTGCGTCCGATCCGCTCGACATCCTCGGCCTCGAGCTGCTGGCAAAAGACCGCCGCGGCCGAGACCGAGCCCGGATCCCAGGTCCCGTCCTCCAGATCCGGCCCCAGCCGCTCATGCATCTGCAGCAGCCGTTCCAGGTGCAGCGGGACCAGGCTGGCGACGATGTCGGTCATCGCATTCGTCTCCGCTTCCGGGCTGACCGTCAGACCCGCCCGGTCGCTGGCGTGAAAGATGAACTGGTTCAGCCGGTGAACGAGCTCGTGCCGCCTGGCTTTCTGCTCCTCGCTCCCAGCCGGCGCCCTGCGCGCCGCGTGCCACAGGCTCCGGATTTCGTCGAGCGTGGGCGCGTGCCGGCCGATTTGCGCGACGGCGCCGGGCCGCGGCAGCGAGGTCGCGAGCACATCTTCCTGTTCCTCGATGGCCGCCAGCTCGTGCTCGAATTCGCGGGCCGCCTCACCATTCGCCGCGAGGTTGTGCCAGGCCAGGCCGACCACGTGATGCAGCAGCAGGACGGCGCTGCGCACCTGTTGGAGGCCCGCCCTTTCCCGCGTGCCGCGGGCGATCTCGGCGTTCAGGCCGGTCGACAGGAAATAAATGGCGAGGCCGGCGATCGGCAGCGCATAGAGCGCAATCAATGCGCTGATGTGGCGGGCGAGCTGGCGGCGATTGCGTTGGGTGCGTTGGGACATCTCTTGAAATGGGGACCGCCGTTTGGGCTCGACCTCATCGGCCCGACTCCGTCCAAGTTGAAGTCGATCGGCGGGGATGGCCATATTTTTGCGCGCCGCGGTCGCTCGCGCCGAAAGCTGCCTTGCTCGCGTCGATGTTTTCTTTTTCGCAACTTCGCGCAGTCATCGTCATGAACCTTCTCTTCCTCGGCGGCACCGGCATCATCAGCACGGCCTGTACGGAGCTCGCCGTCGCGCGCGGCTTCAACGTGACCCTGCTCAACCGCTCCGGCCGCGCGCTCGTGGCCGGAGCGCGGGCGCTCCCCGGCGACATCAACGATCCTGCGTCTGCCGCCACCGCCCTCGGCAATCGCACGTGGGACGCCGTGGTCGATTTCCTGGCATTCACCCCGGAGCAAATCGAGCAGCGGCTCGCCCTCTTTCGCGGTCGCACGGGACAATTCGTGTTCATCAGTTCCGCGAGTGCCTACCAGAAACCGCTGCGCGGCCATCCCCTCGTTACGGAATCGACTCCGCTCGAAAATCGCTTCTGGGATTACAGCCGCAACAAGATCGCCTGCGAGGAGCGGCTGATGCACGCGCTCCGCGACGAGAATTTTCCCGCGGTCATCATCCGCCCGTCGCTCACCTACGGCGACACCGTCATCCCGCTCGCGGTCAACTCGTGGCAGAAAAGTTTCACCGCCATCGCGCGACTCCGCCGCGGGCGGCCGCTCATCATCCCCGGCGACGGCCTCACCCTCTGGACGATCACCCACAATTCCGATTTCGCCCGGGGCCTCATCGGCCTGCTCGGCCGCGCTGGCACGATCGGCCACGCGTTTCACATCACTTCCGAGGAGGCGCCGACATGGAACGAAATCTACCGCCAGACCGCCGAGGCCGCCGGCGTGAGCGACGCGAAATTCGTCCACATCGCCTCCGATTTCATCTGCGCGTGCCAGCCCGAGATGACCGGCTCACTCCTCGGCGACAAGTCGTGCACCGCGCTGTTCGACAACACCAAGATCAAACGCTTCGTGCCCGACTACGTCGCGACCATGCGCTACCGCGAGGGCATCGCCCGGACGATCGCATGGTTTGACGCCGACAAATCCCGCCAGCAAATCGACGCCGAGCTCGATGCGAAATGGGACCGCCTGATCGCCGCCTACGAGCGCGGTCTTGCCGGCGCACGCACGGAATTTCCCTGACTGCGCGCCGGCCCGGCCTTGCCCGGGCCATTTTTCGCGCCAGCGCTCCGCAGCCGCACGACCGACAACCCGCCATGGCACCACCGATCACCCGCGCCAAGCCTGCCTTCCGCTGCAATTCACCCGAAACCGGCAGCATCTACTCCATCTACATCGATGCGCCTGATCCCGCCGCGGCCGCGGGTCCGTGGCCTGCGGTGCTGTTGATGGACGGCGATTTCTTCTTCGATCCTGCCGTCGCCGCCGTCCGCGAACTGCGCGCTGCCGGGAAAATTCCACCCACGCTCGTCGCCGGCATCGGCTACGGCGCCAGCTTTGGACAACCGGGCAACCACCGCGGTCGCGACTACACGCCGACCGCTTCCGCACTCGAACCCACGAGCGGCGGCGCCGATGCGTTTCTCTCGTTTCTCGCGAACACCTTCTGGCCCGAGCTCGCGCGCCGCTATCCGCTGCGCGCCGATCAGCGGGTTGTCGCCGGCCATTCGCTCGGTTCCCTGCTGGCGCTCTATGCGTTGTTTCAACCGGAGCCGTTCTTTCCCAAAATCCTCGCGAGCGCTCCGTCGGTTTGGTGGGACGACCGTGCGCTCCTCGCCCACGCCACGAAACTTCGCGACGCCCAATCGTCGCTCTCCGGCTCCCTCTATCTTGGCGTTGGCGCGGACGACACGCCCTCGATGACCGGCGATCTCGCCCTGCTCGAACAGCAACTCGCCGCCCGCCCGTTTGAAGGCCTTAACATCGTGTCCGAAAAGTTTCCCGGGCGCGACCATTACAACGTCGTCGTCGACACCCTGCGCTCCGGTCTGCGCGCGCTCCTCGGCTCGTAACGGCGCGCGCAGCGAGCCGGCCGCCGCGGCTCCATGGCGCTTTTCGCCGCCGCCAGCTTCGCCCGCGCCCATTTTCCGTTGACCGCCCCGCGCCCGCCCGCGACGGTTCGCCCTTATGCTCAAAGCTGGCATCGTCGGCCTGCCCAACGTCGGCAAGTCTACCCTGTTCAACGCCCTCACGCGCTCCCGCAAGGCCGAGGCCGCGAACTATCCTTTCTGCACCATCGATCCCAACGTCGGCGTCGTCACCGTGCCCGACGAGCGCCTCGCACCGCTCGCCAGGATCGCGAAGACCAGCGTCCTCATCCCTGCCGCGATCGAATTCGTCGACATCGCCGGTCTCGTCGCCGGCGCGAGCAAGGGCGAGGGCCTCGGCAACCAGTTTCTCGCCAACATCCGCGAGGTCGACGCCATCGTGCAGGTGGTCCGCTGCTTCGAGGACCCGGACATCGTTCACACCATGGGCTCGATCGATCCGGTGCGCGACATCGAGGTGATCACGACCGAACTCGTCCTCGCCGATCTCGAAGCCGTCACGAAGCGCATCGACAAAACCGAGAAGAAGGCAAAGTCGGGCGACAAGGACGCCCAGGCCGAGCTCGCGCTGCTGAAAAAACTCGAGCCGCACCTCAACGCCGGCAAAACCGCCAACGTCCTGTCCGCCGCGCCCGAGGAGGTCGCGTTGATGAAGCTTTTCCAGCTCCTCACGGCGAAGCCGGTCCTCTTCGCCTGCAACGTCGCCGAGGGCGACCTCGCGACCGCCGAGCAGAATCCGTTCGTCCAAAAGGTCGCCGAATATGTCCGCACCCACCACGACGCCGCCTACGTGCCGATCAGCGCAAAAATCGAGGCCGAGTTGATCGATCTTTCGCCCGAGGAGGCGAAGGAGTTTCTCAAGGACCTCGGCGTCGACGACTCCGGCGTCTCGTCGCTCATTCGCGCGACCTACACGCTGCTCGGACTCCAGACTTACTTCACCGCCGGCGAAAAGGAAGCGCGCGCGTGGACGATCAGGAAAGGCTGGAAGGCCCCGCAGGCCGCGGGCGTCATCCACACCGATTTCGAAAAGGGTTTCATCAAGGCCGAGATTGTCTCCTACGACGATCTCGCCCGCCTCGGCAGCGTCGCCGCGGCGCGCGAGGCCGGAAAATACCGCCTCGAGGGCAAGGACTATGTTTTTCAGGACGGCGACATCGCGCTGTTCCGTTTCAACGTCTAATCGCGCCCGCCGTCCGGCCGACACGCTTTGGCGGTGAATAAAGCGATATTGTCACCGCGCCCCGACCGTCCGATTGTCCGCCCCATGAGCGACGCGCCCAACCGCCCGTCCCGACCCCAGCCGTCGGGGGAGTCCCTCGACTCGTCGATCCTGCGCGTCGTCATGGACACCTTGCCGGATCAGATCTACTTCAAGGATCTCGAAAGCCGCTTCGTCCGCGTGAACGCCGCACAGGCCCGCATCCTTGGCGTCGATTCGCCCGAGGCCTGCGTGGGCAAGACCGATTTTGATTTCTTCGCCCCCGAACACGCGCGTGCCGCCCTCGCCGACGAGCAGGAAATCCTCCGCTCGGGCCAGCCGCTCATCGGCAAGGTCGAGCGCATCATGTGGCGCGACGGCGGGCGCGGCTGGGGCTCGACGACCAAGGCGCCGTGGCGCGACCAGTCCGGCAACGTCATCGGGACGTTCGGCCTTACCCGCGACATCACCGCCGCGAAGGAAGTCGGGGAAAAACTCGAGACCGAGCGCAAACTGCTCCGCACGATCATCGACCTGCTGCCCGCCCGCATCTACGTGAAGGACACCAACACCCGCTACCTCCTCAACAACCGCGCCCACCTCGACCTGCTCGGCGTTGAGAAACAGGAGGACGCGCTCGGCCGCCGGTTGATCGACTTTTTCCCCGGCGCCCGCGGCCAGCAGGCGCTCGACGACGACCGCAAGGTCCTCGCCACCGGCGAATCCATCACCAACCAGGAAAAGTCGAATCTCGCCGCCGGCCAGCTCATCCGCTGGGCCCTGACCACGAAGGTCCCGCTGCACGACTTCCACGGCGAGATCGCCGGCCTCGTGGGCATCAGCCACGACATCACCCGGCGCAAGCTGATGGAGCAGGAACTCCAGCGCCGCACGATCGAGATGGAGACCGACCTGTTGATGGCGCGCCAGGTGCAGGAAGCGTTTCTGCCGCGGGTCACGCCGGTCTTTCCCCGCGGCGTGCCCGAGAACGCCAGCGCGCTCCGTTTCGCGCATCACTACGCGCCGGCGGCGACGCTCGGCGGCGATTTCTTCGACATCGTTCAACTTTCCGACACCCGCTGCGGCATCCTGATCTGCGACGTGATGGGCCACGGCGTCCGCGCCGGCCTGCTCACCGCGCTCATTCGCGGTGTGGTCGAGGAACTCGGCCGGCGTGGCGACGAACCGGGTCACGTTCTCGGTGAGATCAACCGCAGCCTGATTCCGATCGTCCAGCAAACGGGCGAGCCGGTCTTCGCCTCGGCCTTCTACGGCGTGGTCGACATCGCGACCGGCCTGCTCGCCTACGCCAACGCCGGGCATCCCGCGCCCCTGGTCGAGCGCAGCGTCTCCGGCGCCATCGAGCAGCTCAGTCTCGCCAATCCCGAACCGGCCACCGGCCTGATCGCCGATTTCGAGTACTCGCAACGCACCTGCCCGTTTCACTCCGGCGATATTCTCATCGGCTACACCGACGGCCTGGTCGAGGCCGGCAACGCCGCCGGCGCGATGTTCGGCGAAACGCATTTGCGCGAAGTGATCACCAGCTCGTCCGGATTGACCGGCCACGAACTGATCGCCCGGCTCATGCGGGAGGTCGTGACCTTCACCGGCCGCGCGGAGTTCGAGGACGACATCTGCCTGCTCGCCGTCGAGTCCACCGTGCCCGCGCAGTAAATTCGCTGCGCTGCCGCGAGGGCGCTCCCGATCGCGCGGCGAAGCAATGCGGCGTCGGTTGGAGGCCATGGTTTTTCTTTTCCCCGCGCCATCTCTGTGCACCTTTTGCGGCATGCGCAATCACCCCTTCGCCTTCCCGGCCGTGGCCGGAATGTTTTTCGCCACGGCGCTTTTCGCCGCCGACGCCGCCCCGACCGCCCCGGCCGGTCCCGCCAACACCTGGGACCTTTCGCTGATCTACAAAGACCCTGCCGCGTGGAGCGCGGCCAAGGATCAGCTCGTGGCCAGCCTGCCGAAGCTCAAAATCTACGAAGGCCACCTCGGAGACAGCGCGGGCCAGCTCCGCGGGGCGCTCGACCTGCTCTATAATCTCCGCAAGGAACTTTCCCAGCTTTCCACCTATGCGTCGCTGAGCTTCGACGCGAACACGCGCGACTCCGCCGCCCTCGAGCGCCAGCAGGAAATCGGCCTCGCCGGCAGCCAGCTCGCCGAGGCCACGAGCTTCGTCACCCCCGAGATTCTCGCCGTCGGCGCGGACAAGATTCACGCCTTCCTCGCCGCCGAGCCCGGCCTGGCCGAATACCGCTTTCCGCTCGAGGAAATCCTCCGCGGCGCGCCCCACACGCTCGGCACCGAAGCGGAAGGCGTGCTCGCGGCCACGAGCATGATCACCGACGCACCCGAGGACTTCTACAGCATCCTGTCGACCGCCGATATCCCATGGCCGACGATCAGGCTTTCCGACGGCACCGAGGCGCGCCTCGACCAGGCCGGCTACACGAAATGGCGCGCCGCGCTGAACCGCGCCGACCGCGAAGCCGTGTTCAAGGCGTTTTTCCACACGTTCCACGACTATCAGCGCACGCTCGGCACCGCCCTTTTTTCGCAGGTCAAGACCGACTGGTTCAACGCCAAGGTCCGCCATTATCACAGCTCGCTCGCCGCCGCGCTCGACGCCAACGACGTCCCCGAGTCCGTCTATCGCACCCTCATCTCGGAAACCAACGCGAATCTGCCGACGCTGCATCGCTACCTCAAGCTCCGCGGCCGGCTCCTCGGCATCAAGGACCTTCGCTACTGGGACATCTACCCGCCGATCGTCTCGCTCGACAAGGATTTCCCGCTGCCCGAGGCCAGGCAGCTCGTCCTCGACGCCGTCGCGCCGCTCGGGCCCGACTACGTCGCGCAGATCACCGCGTGCCTCGCGGGCCACTACACCGATTATTTCCCGCATCCCGGCAAGCGCTCGGGCGCCTACATGAATCCCGGTGCCTACGACGTCCATCCGTTCGTGCTCATGAACTACGTCGACGACTACGAGTCCGTCTCGACCATCGCGCACGAATGGGGCCACGGCATGCACTCGCTGCTCGCCAACCACACGCAGCCCTACCCGACCTCCGACTATCCCATCTTCACCGCGGAAATCGCCTCGACCACAAACGAAGCGCTGCTGCTCGAGCACATGCTCAAGGTGGCCAAAACCGACGAGGAAAAGCTCTACTATCTCGGGTCCGCGCTCGAAAACCTCCGCGCCACGTTCTTCCGCCAGGCGATGTTCGCCGAGTTCGAGCTCGCGATCCACGAGGTCGTCGAAAAAGGCGGCGCGCTTTCCGCCGACAAGCTCGACGAGATCTACGGCGACATCCTCCGCCGCTACCACGGCGACAAGGAGGGCGTGTTGCACATCGACGACTTCGTGACCGTCGAGTGGGCCTACATCCCGCATTTCTACTACGACTTCTACGTTTACCAATACGCCACCTCGATCGCCGCCGGCCAGACTTTCGCCACGCGCATTCTCAACGGCGAGCCCGGCGCCCGCGAAAAATATCTCACCGTGCTCCGGTCCGGCGGCTCCGATCATCCCTACGACATCGTAAAGCGCGCCGGCGTGGACCTCGCCACTCCGGCTCCCTACGAGGCGCTCGTCGCGCGGATGAATTCGATCATGGACCAGATCGAATCCATCCTCGCGAAACAGAAAAAGTGAGCCGCACCGTCGCGTTTTGCGACGAGCATGGAGTGCGCCAATCCTCTGCGCTTTGGATCGAAAGCGGCGGAGGCCCGTCGCCCTCCAAAGGATTCTTACCCGGCGCCGGCCGGATGCCGGCGAGTCCGCCGCCTCCTCGCCGTCATCGCCACTGCGATGGCGATCCCTTCAACCATCGCTTCCAGCGCCAGACTCGCCTCTCCATCCCTCGCCTGCTCCGGCCGACACGGCACGTGGATGAATCCGCCGCGCACGCCGCGTCGCCGCCGCAGCGCGTGCATCAATCCGTAGAAAACATGATTGCACACGAAGGTCCCCGCGGTCTGCGACACCTCCGCCGGGATCTTTCGGGCGCGCAGCGCCGCGACGATCGCCTTCAGCGGTAGCGTTGACCAATACGCCGCCGGCCCGCCCCGCACCACTGGCCGATCCACTGGCTGTGCGCCCGCATTGTCCGGTATCCGGGCATCGTCGATGTTGATCGCAACGCGCTCGGGCGTGATCGCCGCCCGACCGCCTGCGAGCCCGACGCAGATCACCGCCACGGGTTGGACCACACGAATCTGCCGTTTCAATTCATCGATCGCCGCGCCAAACACACATGGCAGCGCCGCGCCAACCACCCGGTGCCCCGCAATCGTCCGGCCATCCAGCGCCCGCGCGATCTCCTGCGATGGATTGATCACGTCTCCGGCGAACGGTTCGAAGCCCGTCACCAGAACCGTTCTGCATCGGTCCCGTGTCTTTCTATTCATGTGCATTCGCGTTCATCCGCGGTTCAAAACCGAAACACGCAAAGATACATCAGCGCCACGTTCGCCGCCAGAATCACGACGCCGATCGGCACCTGCGCTTTCACCACCGCATTCCTGTCCGGCAGTTCGAGCAGCAGCGCCGGCACCAGGTTGAAATTTGCCGCCATCGGCGTCATCAGCGTCCCGCAGTAGCCCGACAGCATGCCGATCGACGCCATGATGGCCGGATTTCCTCCGTGCTGGTGCACGATCAACGGCAGCCCGATCCCGCTCGTGATCACCGCAAATGCCGCAAACGCGTTTCCCATGCACATCGTGAACAGCGCCATTCCCACGCAATACGCCGCCACCGCCACGAACGGAAACTGCGTCGGCAATCCTCGCTGCACCAGTCCCGCGACCACCTCGCCCACGCCGGTCGTCCCGAAAACTCCGCCCAGCGCCGCCAGCAACTGCGGCAGGATCAGCGCCCAGCCGATCGTCTGCAGCAGCCGGCCGCCTTCGCGTGACGGTTCCATCCGCCCCGCGCCCGTCAACTTTTGCGCCGCGGACAACGCAAGCAGCGCGCCGAACGCGACCGAGATCAGCGTCACTTGCGCCGGATCGACGAACCAGAACCCGCCGAGATGAACATGCTTCAGCGCCAACGTGCCCAGCACCGCCGCCACCGGAATCAACACCGCCGGCCAGATCAAGTGATTCCCCAGCCGCGCCGCTTCCGCCGCGCGCGCCGGCCGGTCGATCGGCCGCTCCCGCGCGGGCCCGACCTGTTTCGTGGCCGCCAGCAACACGAGTGCGAGCACCAGGTAGCCGCTGGCGAGCGCCGGAAGATATTTGCCGAATCCGAACACGATCGCCAGCAGTCCCCAGAAAATCGCCGAGCCCCAGCGCCGCGGATGGCTTCGATCCAGCGCGCAGCCGCCCGCCACCAAGGCGAAGACCAGCCCGATCAGCAGATAAAACGTCTCGAGTGTGATCAGCTTGACCGTCACCGCCGCTCCTCCCGGTTCTTGCCTTCCGCGCTTTCCCGCTCGATGCGGCGATCCAGCGCCCGCGCGCGCCACGCCGTCGCCGCGAAGGCCACCAGCGCCGTCGGAATTCCCCACAGCGCCAGGTGCCACACGCTCACCGGAATTTTTTGCGCGTCGAAAAATCCCTTCATCAACAGCACCGCGCCCACCGCCACGAAGATGTCCTCGCCAAAAAAGTTGCCGACGTTCTCCGCCGCCGCTGCATGCGCGCGAATCGCGTGGGTTGTCTCCTCCCGCAGTTCGCCATGACGGGCCCGCGCCGCGCCCTCGGCCATCGGCGCCACCAGCGGTCGCACCATCGTCGCGTGCCCGCCCCCGCTGCTACCGATATTGATCCCCAGAGCAATCGAGAGTTGCCGCGCCGCGGTGTAGGCCACCAGCACGCGGCCGGCTGTCGCCGCGCGCATCCGTTTGATCAGCGCCTCCGCGCGCTCCTGCAGTCCGTGCCGTTCGAGCACGCCGACCACCGGCACGATGAGCACGATCGGCAGGGTCATGTAGCGGTTCTCCACGAAAAACCGCCCGAACAGCGCGATGACTTCATTGAACGACAGGCCGGACACGAGCCCGGTCGCCACGCCCGCGGCCATCACCACGAGCAGCGTGTTCGCCCGCAGCGCGAACCCCGCCGCGACGACGACTATGCCGATGAGCTTGATCATGAATCGTTGAAAATTGAGCGACGCTATTCGTCGTCGCCCCGAAATGGCGAGGCCGCGCAACGGTCAACCCGCGCCGAAACTTTTGACTTCGATGCCCCCGACGCGCAGCTCCGCGCGCAGTCGCCGCGCAAACGCCACCGCGTGCGCGCCGTCGCCGTGAAGGCAAACCGTGTCCGCGTTGATCGCGACACGGGTTCCGTCGGTCGCCCGCACCACGCCCTCGCCGACCACGTCCAGGACCTGCGCCACGGCCGCCGTTTCGGCCTCGATCAGCGCGTTCGCGTTGGTGCGCGGCGTCAGCCTCCCGTCGCGATCGTAGGTCCGGTCTGCGAAAACCTCCTCCGCCACGCGCAGCCCCATCGTGCGGCCGACGCGCGCCAGCTCGCTTCCCGCCAGCGCAAAAAGAATCAGTTCCGCCCCGGATTGCCGCACCGCTGTCGCGACGGCGGTCGCCGTTTCGGCATCGCGAGCCGCGAGGTTGTAAAGCGCGCCATGCGGCTTCACGTGGCGCACCGCCGCGATTCGCTGCAGCGCTTCGATTTGCCGGGCGACCAAATCGATCAACCCGGCCGCCCCGAGTTTCATTTCGTGCCGTCCGAAATGTTCCCGGTCCGCGAATCCCGGATGCGCGCCGATCGCGACGCCATGTTTTTGGGCGAGCGCCACGGTCTCGCGCATCATCGTCGCGTCGCCCGCGTGCATCCCGCACGCGATGTTCGCCGAGGTGACCAGCGGCATCAGCTCCGCGTCGTGCCCCGCGCCTTCGCCGAGGTCGCAGTTCAGGTCGATCCGTCTCATTCCGTTTTGCGCATCGCTCCCGCCGGTCGCAACCCCAGCTTCTCCGCCAGCCCCTCGTGCAGCATCCCGAGCGTCCGCTCCCGCGTCTGCGCCAGCCGGTGCGCTTCGTCCAACGTCACCGCGGAAAACCGCACCGTGTCGCCCGGACGCAATTGGGCCATCACCGGTTGATCCACTGCGATCACGTGCGCCACCTGCGGATAACCGCCGATCGTTCCGGCATCCGCCATCAAGACAACCGGCTGTCCGTCCGGCGGCACCTGCACGGTGCCGGGCGCGACGGCGGTCGACAGCAAATCCGCTTTCGTCGTCCGAGTGAGCTTTGGTCCATTTAGGCGAATGCCTATCCGATCGGATTTCGGCGAAACAACGAAGTCCGCTCCGGTCAGCGCATCGTCGAACTCCCCGGCCTGCGCTCCCGGCAGCACGCGGACCGTCGCCGGCGAGCCGTAGCGCGGCAGCACACGGGGATCGATTTGCCAGTGCAATTCGTCCAACGGCTTCAACCCCGCGGCTGGCGCCCCGATGCGCAACACGTCTCCCGCTCGCAACGCCCGGCCTTCGACGCCACCGAATCCGCCGCGCAGATAAGTGCTGCCGCTTCCGAGCACGCGTTCGACGTCGATCCCGCCCGCGATTGCGAGATAACCCCAGCACCCGCGCATGCAGGTGCCCAGCTTCAGCCGCTCGCCGGCGCGGACGAAGTGAGGCCGCCACGTTGAAAGACTTCCCAGCTCGACGCCGGCGACGGCGATGATGGTGTCGTCCGAAAATTCCATCTCCGGTCCGACCAGCGCGAACTCCAGCGCCGCCGCGGCCTCGGCATTGCCCACCAGCGCGTTCGCCACCCGCAGCGCAAACGTGTCCATCGCCCCACCCCGCGGCACGCCCGCCGCGCGGTTTCCCGGCCGGCCGAGGTCCTGCACCGTGGCCTGCATCCCGGCGTGGAGCATCCTTACTTCCATGCGGCAAAATCCTCCGGCGTGATCGCCTTGAATTTGACCCGATCGCCCACGCGCAACAACGCCGGCGGATTTGCGGCCGCGCGAAACAAGGCCAGCGGCGTCCGCCCGATCAACTGCCAGCCTCCCGGCGTTGCGATCGGATAAACTCCCGTCTGGGCCCCGCCGATCCCCACCGAACCCGCCGGCACGTTCGTGCGCGGCGTCGCCCGCCGCGGCGTGTGCAGCTTTCCCGGCAGTCCGGCCAGATATGGAAATCCCGGCGTGAAACCCACCGCATGCACCACGTAGCTCGCGCCGCTGTGCAGTTCGATCACCTCCTCCGGCGTCAGCTTCGCGCATTGGGCCACGTCTCCAATGTCGGCACCGAACGCGCCACCGTAGCAGACCGGAATCTCCAGTTGCGCCGCCTCATCGTGCAGGCCGCCGAGGTTTTCGCGCATCACCTCCGACCAGCTGTTGTCGCTCTTCTCCGCGCGGGCGGTGATCAGGCGGCAAATGCGGTCATACGGGGACCCGTTGTCCGGCGCGTGCGGCGTGGCATTGTAGAACACCGTCACCGTCGTGTAGGCGGGCACCACGTCCACCACGCCCGCCGCGGTCTCGGATTCCAATGCCGCGGCCAGGGAACGGACCCGCAGCAGCGTCGCTTCGTCGATGCTGGAACCGAGCGTGACCACCACTGCGGAATCACCCAGCGGCGCGAAAGTCATGGCCCATGCAGCTTGCGCCCTCGTGTCGCCAAAACGAAGTCAAAAAAAGACGCCCGGCGCACACGCACGGCACCGGGCGTCGAGTCAGCGCAGCCAGGGGAAGCTATTGCGCGTTCGCGCTGGTCGCCCGCACTTCGTAAACTTCCGTGAGCGCCACGCCGGTGGTGCCGCCCGCGCCGCTCACGATCGACGTGTAAAGCCCGGGCGGAAGCACAAGCAGCAGCGCCGCTTCGCTCGGATCCGTCGGCGCAAATCCCGTTCCGGGCAGGTCGGCCGCCCCGAAGCCGGTGGCGAAATCGTCGTTCGAGACGATTTCCCGGCCGGTGCTGTCGTGCAGCGAGAGCTGCGGATTGGCGAGCACGCCGCTCACCCCTTGCGCCGTCAGCGACGGTCCGCGCGCCGTCAGGAGCACGCGCACGGGTTCCTTGCCGGTCACCACAAACCCCGCGATCATCACCTGGTCGCCCGCGCCGACCCAGCCGCGCGTCGAGACATTGACGATTCGCGGCACATCCAGTTCGTCGCTGGCATACACCTGGCCGCGGATTTCGCCACCGGGAAAGACGTTGCTGTGGACATTGATGTAGGCGCCGCCCGTCAGGAGCGTCAGCGCGTTGCCGCCGTAGGTTTGGTTGGAAAAGAGCGCGCCGTAGGAGGTGCCGGTTTTCGTGTAGACGCTCGCACCGCCGAGCGGCTGCACCACGGGGCCGGCGACCGACAGCGCTCCCTCGTGGTAGTGCGAATTCGCGAGGGTGTTCGTGAAGTTGTAGATGTTCACGCGCGTCGTGATGAGGTTCTGGCCCGAGTCGAAGCTGATGTAGGCCGCGCCATACGCCGCCGATCCGGTGTTCGCGCCGTCACTGCCGCCGCTCAGGATCGCGACGAGCCGTTTCGGTTGCGCAATCAACTGCCCGCGCACCTCGCCACCCGGCCAGTCCGCGGTGTGGAAGTTGATGTAGGCGCCATTTTGAAGCAACGTCAGCGGCGTGCCGAGATGGGCGACGTTGGTGAAGGTCCCCCGCAACGTGTCGCCGTCGCGCGTATAGACCGATTCACCGCCCAGCCCGGTCACGACTGGCCCGGCGACGCCCGGCGCGCCCTCGTGGATGTGCGAGTTCGAAAGCGTGTGCGGGAAATTCTGCAGCACGACGTCGAGGTCGAACGTATTCGTGTCGACGTGATAGAGCAGAACGGCTGTGCCGGTCGCCGTCGACGTGCTGCCGGTGGTTTCCTGGGCCGCGTTGATCGTCGCCTTGAACTCGATGGTCTGCGCCCGGGCCGGGACGAAGCAAAGGGCGGCCAGGCCGCCCGCGAATAACAGTCCGCGAACAATTGGAGTTTTCATGTGGGCTGGTTGCGCAGGCCCGCCCGTCTCATTTTGCGTGTTGAGCCGGACCAGCCTGAGCGCGCCAGAAGTTAGCATTTGCCTGTCCCTGTGCTAAAAAAGAACGGTAACCGTTCCGTCAGGATTCGCCGGGCCGCCGCTTCGATCAGGAATGGGTTGCAGTTTCCCCGCCCCAAGCCTGATTCTTCACAATCCATGCATTTCCGCTTTGTTCCCCTGCTGCTCGCCGTGCTGCTGGCGTCCGCCGGATGTCGCGATGCAAAGGTCACGAGCTATCGCGTGCCGAAGGAAAAACCCGATCCGCTGCCGCCGATCCTGACCGGTGACGCGCCGATGTCCGGTGCCGGTGGCGCCGACATGGCGTCGACGGCGGTGCCGACCGCCTCGGGCAACGATCTCACCTGGGACGCGCCCGCGACGTGGAAGGCCCAGCCGCTCTCCGCGATGCGCAAGGGCAGCTTCACCGTCACCGGCAGCGACGGCGCCGCTGCCGACCTCTCCATCACCGCCTTTCCGGGCGATGTCGGAGGGCTGCTCGCCAACGTGAACCGCTGGCGCGGTCAGGTGCAGCTTCCGCCGATCGGCGATTCGGAGCTCGCGACCGCGACGACACAGCTCGAGTCGCGCGGCCTGACCTTCGTCGTCGTTGACGTGGCGAATTCACCGTCGCCGAAAACCGACCGCATTCTCGGCGCCATCGTACCCTTCGAAGGCGCGACGTGGTTCTTCAAACTCAAGGGCCCCGACGCGCTCGTCGAGCAGCAGAAGTCCGCCTTCATGACCTTCCTCCAGACCGTGAAACCCGCCGCGCCGGAGCGCGCCACCCGATGAACCAAACGCTCCGCCATCTCCGCGACTTCCTGGTGTCGCTGAAACTCACCGTCGTCCTCCTCGCCCTGTCGCTCGTCCTCATCTTCGCGGCGACGCTCGATCAGGTGAACCTCGGTGTCTGGGCCGTGCAGGCGAAATACTTTCGCTCGCTCTTCGTCTTCTGGCGCGCCGGCAGCGTGATGATCCCGGTGTTCCCCGGCGGTTACCTGATCGGCGGGCTCCTGTTCTTCAACCTCATCGCCGCGCACGTCTACCGGTTCAAATTCAGCTGGCGGAAGTCCGGCATCTGGCTCACGCACGCCGGGCTGATTCTCCTGCTCGCCGGCGAATTCTTCAGCGGCCTCCTCCAGCAGGAATACCAGATGGGCCTTTCGCCCGGTGAAACGAAGAACTACGCCGAGAGCTACCGGAAGAACGAACTCGCCATCATCGACACGACCGACCCGAAGTTCGACGACGTCGTCGCGATCCCCGAACCGCGGCTCGAGCACAAGAACGAGATCCAAAATCCCAAGCTCCCGTTCCGCGTCGTGCCGCGGCTCTACTACCCCAACGCCGTCCTCTCGCTCCGCTCCGGCGCGCCATCGGACCTCCCACAGCTCGCGACCAAGGGCGTCGGCCCGCAGCTCGTCGTCACGCCCGTCGCCGTCACCTACAAGCAGGACGAACGCAACTGGCCCGCCGCCTTCGTCGAGTTGATCGGCCCCGACGGCTCGCTCGGCACCTGGCTCGTTTCCGCCCAGCTCGCCGCCTCGCAGACGTTCGAGTGCGCCGGCCATTCCTTCCGCCTCGGCCTGCGGTGGACGCGCGCCTACGAGCCGTTCTCGCTGACGCTCCTGAAAGTGCAGCACGACGTCTACCCCGGCACCGACATTCCGAAGAATTTTTCCAGCCGCGTGCGCATCGGCACGCCCGATCACCGCGGCGATCGCGAGGTGCTCATCTACATGAACAACCCGCTGCGCTACTCCGGCCTCACGTTCTACCAATACCAGATGAACAGCGAGAACGACACGAGCGTCCTGCAGGTCGTCCACAACCCGAGCTGGCTGCTTCCCTACATTTCCTGCGCGCTGATCGTCCTCGGCCTTCTGATCCAGTTCGGGATTCACCTCACCGGCTTTGCCCGGAAACGCCGCGCCGCCGTTCCCGTTGTCGTCGTCAAACCATGAATTTGAAACGCGGAGATCGCGAAGGTCGCGAAGCGACCTCCCCATGAACCCCAAATCCGTCAACGAACTGTCGCACGAACTCATCGGTGCTGCGGATCGAAGTCCATCGCGTGCTCGGTCCCGGTCTTCTGGAATCCGCTTATCAAGGTGCCTATTCTCACGAACTCACGCTGCGCGCCATTCCTCATGTCTGCCAGAAGACGATGCCTGCTCTCTACAAAGGGTGCACAGCGAAACCGGCTACCGCATCGACATCCTTGTCGATGAACGAATCGTCGTTGAACTGAAAGCGATCGAAAAATTTCTTTCGATCCATTCGGCTCAGCTCCTCACCTATCTCCGTCTCGGCAATTTTCCACCCGGCCTGCTCGTCAATTTCCATGTCGCCAGGCTGGTTGATGGAATTGAACGGGTCTCGAACAACGCGCCCAGCCTCTCCGCGTCCTCCGCGTTTCCAAATCCGAATCCGACCCAATGAAACGTCTCGTTCCTTTCCTTCCCCTTCTCGCCCTGCTCTGCGGCCTCGGCTTCGTCGCGATGTCGCTCCTGCCGCCGACCAACGACACCGGCTTCGACCTCGTCGGTTTTGGCCGCCTGCCGATCCTCGCGAACGGCCGCATCAAGCCCTTCGACACCGTCGCGCGCACGTCATTGCTCGAGCTGCAAAACCGCCAGCCCGTCAGCACGCCGGAAAAGGAGGATCCCTTCGTCCAGAATCCGACGGAGTGGCTGCTCGATGTGTTTTTCCGGCCGGAGAAAGCCAACACTTATCCGACCTTCGCCATCGATAATCCCGATGTGCTTCACCTCATCGGCAAGAGCGACGACGACCTCAAGATTCACTACACCGACACGGCCAAAAAAATTCTCGCCGTCGTCGGTTTCATCCCCGGCACCCATCGCCGTTTCCCCTACACGGACCTGCAGCCGCATCTCGAGGAAATCCAGAATCAGGCGCGCCTCGCCGACCAGGTCGATTCCGGCGCGCGCAACGCCTTCCAGCGCGCCGTCCTCCAGCTCTACAACAACCTGCGCCTCTACCAGGGCCTCGAGCACGCCCTCGTGATGCCCGGCCGCACCGATTTTCTTTCCGAGCTCCTGCACTTTCAGGAGCACGTCGCCGCCGGCGTCGCCGCCGTCCGCGCCAAGGAAGCCGGCAAGGCGCACGACGAAGCCGCCGTTGACGAGATGACCGGCATCGGCAGCGAGTTCCTCGAAATGTCGAACGCCAGCACCTTCCTCGTCATTCCGCCCGAGGGCGCGAGCCTGAAGCCGACGGATTGGAAAACCGCCGGCGCCGCGCTCCTGACCACCTTCCAGACCGGCCAGGTCGATCCCACGGCCCTGGCTTACGCCGGGCTCCAGCGCGCCTGGATCCGGCAGGACGCCAGTGCGTTCAATCATCTCGTGTTCCTTTACCGGAACAGCCTCGACAAGCGGCTCGCCCCGCAACTGAAGAAGGCCGGCGCCGAGAGCCGTTTCAATTTCGCCGAGCCGTTCTACACGAGCATGGTTCTCTACGCGGCCGCATTCTTCGTCGCGATCTTCTCCTGGTTGCTCTGGCCCGACGCCCTCGGCCGCGCCGCGTTCTGGCTCGTCGGCATCGCGTGGGTCGTCGCCACCGTCGGCATCGCCGTGCGCATGTGGCTCGAAGGCCGTCCGCCGGTGACAAACCTCTACTCGTCCGCGCTCTTCGTCGGCTGGGGCGCGGTCGCACTCTGCCTGGTGCTCGAGGGGATTTATCGCAACGCGATCGGCAGCGTCGCCGCCGGCGCCATTGGTTTCTCCACGCTTCTCATCGCGCACCACCTCGCGCTCGGCGGCGACACGATGGAAATGATGCGCGCCGTGCTCGATTCGAATTTCTGGCTCGCGACCCACGTGGTCGTCGTCACCACCGGCTACGCCGCGACCTTCCTCGCGGGGTTTCTCGCAATCATCTATGTGATTCGCGGCGTCCTCACCAAATCGCTCGACCCCGCGACCGCTTCCGCGCTCACCCGCATGGTCTACGGCATCGTCTGCTTCGCCACGCTCTTCAGCTTCGCCGGCACCGTCCTCGGCGGCATCTGGGCCGACCAGTCGTGGGGCCGCTTCTGGGGCTGGGATCCAAAGGAAAACGGCGCCCTGATCATCGTGCTCTGGAACTCGCTCATCCTCCACGCGCGCTGGGGTGGGCTGGTGAAGCAGCGCGGTCTCA
>DASZPP010000054.1:0-4815 GCA_035549975.1 Opitutus sp. | reverse complement strand
TCGCGGGAAGCATGTCGGCGGCGGAGCCGTTCGGCACGCGGCAGTAAGCCCACGCCGTGTGCTTTCCCGCCGGCGCGCGGGAGGAATCGAACAGGCTCGGCTGGACCAGAATCAGGAAGGGCGAACGCGGCAGCTCGCCGCGGGCGACGGCTTCTTCGTTCGCCGCAATTTCGTCGAGCGAGCCGCCGACGTGAACGGTGGCGGCGCGCGCGCAGGCGGATGCGCGCCACGGGATCGGCGCGCTCAGTGCCCAATCGACCTTGAAAATACCCGGACCGTAGCGGAAGCGTTCGAGGCGGCTTCGTTCGCCGGCCGCCAGTCGCGCGCCGGCGAGGGCGGCGAACTGGCGCGGCGTCAGGTCGAGCAGCGTGGCGCGCGCGCGCGGAACTTCGTCGAGCGAGGTGATGCGGCGGCCGGTTTCGATCTCGCCGCCGAGCGAGCGAAGCAGCGCGGCGAGCGCGTCGCTGAGCTTTTGCGTTCCGCCGGCGACGATCGGCCAGCCGGTGGTGTGGCCGAGCATGGCGAAGAGCAAACCGAAGGCGGCGGTCGTCGGGTAATCGAGCGGTTGCGTGTGATGCGCGGAGAGGCCGGCGAAAAGCGCGCGGGTGCTTTCCGCGCGAAAGCGCGACGACGCGAGCGAGCGGCCGGAGCGCAGCCCGGGCAGGCCGAACCGGGCGAGGACGAGCGGGTGGCGCGGCAGATGCGGCGGCGCGAGGATTTCGCGAAGCAACGGCTCGACGCAAGCGGCCAGCGGTTTGAGGAGTGAGTTCCACGCGGGCCCGTCGGCGCCGAGCGCGGCCGTCATCGTGGCGAGCGAAGGCTCGAGGATGCCGGCGGTGCCGTCGTCGAACGGGTGGGCGAGCGGCGCGGAGGGATGAATCCATTGCACGTCGAACTGCGCGAGCGGCAGCGTGCGGAAAAATGGCGAGGCGACGCCGAGCGGGAAGACGGACGAGCCGACATCGTGCACAAAGCCCGGCAGCGTGAGCGCGGCCGAACGCGCGGCGCCGCCGATGTTTTCGCGCAACTCCAGCAGCCGCACGAAGTAACCGGCGCGCGCCAGCTCGACGGCAGCCGACAGGCCGTTCGGCCCGGAACCGACGACGACGGCATCGCGTGATGCGGAGGACGGCATGCCCCCATCATTCCATAAGTTCGCCCGGGAACAAGCGAGTCCCGCTCCGGTCCGCGGCACGCCCTGGTTCCCACCCGCCTACGGGCAAGTCTCCGAAGGCCCCTTCAGTCTCCCCCCGATTTCCCCGCCATGAATTGAGTTTTATATTGTGGCTCCAGTACAAGCGCGGCGTCCGGCCCGACGGTGTTCCCCTTTACCCATGAAAACGCACGCCAGACCACCGGAGCCGAATCGCGTGGCCGGCAACCCCAAGGGCGAGGAGTTCTCGACGAAAAAGGGCCTCGATCCCGGGCGCGGCAGCAGCCCGCACTATCGGGGACCACGCGATTCCACCGGCATCAATGCCGATGCGCGCAAACCGATCCACCCGGCGATGCCGGGCATACCGTCGGCGTGATTTGAAACGAGAGGCGTTCCGTGGACCTCCGGAGCAATCATTCGGCCGCGAGCATCGCCGCGCTGCGCCTGCGTGCGGACCTCATGGATGTGGTGCTCGCGGGGCGCGGGGCGATCGTCGACGCGGTCGAGCAGGACGCGGAGAGCCGGGTGCACCTCGCGGTCGTGATCGAGGACGACCCGGGCCGCGACCTCGGCGAGCTGCGCCAGCCGGCACGTCGGTTTTTCTACGGGCTCGACGAGATCGAGCCGCTGGTCGGTGAAAGCGAGGTGGACTCGTGAATGCGCGGAGAGTTCTGGTGGCGGGCGTCGGCAACATTTTCTTCGGCGATGACGCGTTCGGCTGCGAGGTGCTGCGGGCGCTCGCGGCGCGGTCGCTGCCGGCGGGGGTGCACATCCGCGACTTCGGCATTCGCGGACACGACCTCGCTTACACACTGGCGGAAGGATGGGACGAGGCGGTCCTCGTCGATGCGACCCCGCGCGGGAAACGGCCGGGCGAGCTGACCGTGCTCGAGCTCGAAATGCCGGTGCCGGCAAAGGCGTCGGACGCTGCGCCGGCGGGACATGCCCTCGACCCGGTGAGCGTGCTGCAGTTTGCCGCCGGGCTGGGCGCCCCGGTGGGCCGGCTGTTTTTGGTCGGCTGCGAGCCGGCCGTGCTCGAGAGCGAGGCGGGCGCCATGGAATTGAGCGCGCTGGTGCGCGCCGCGGTCCCGCGGGCGGTGGCGGCCATCGAGGCGCTGATCGCCGAATTGAATTCTTCCAGCGCGAAGCCCCCAGTCGGCCCGGTCCTGGCCGCGAACCCGTGAGGAAACCGAAATGAATCCCGCCACCATTGCCTGGATCGTTGTCGGCGCGATCGTCGTGCTTTTCGCGCTCGGGATGTTCAGGCGAGCAGCTTCCGCGGATTTGCTGACGGCTGCCGGCATCCGTGGTCGTCCCATCCCACCGGCAATTCCCTAAGCCGAGAACCGGGGTCGCTGGCGCGGGTCCGAATGGCCGACCATGGCACGAAGTTCTTGCCGGTCGGAATGATCGTTTCGCGTTTACTGACCCGCTGCCTGATCCGGCCCGAGGATGTGAAGCCCTCGCAAGACGACCTCGCGGTCGTCGGGGCGTTCAATCCGGGCGCGGCGCTGACCGGCGACGGCGTGGTGTTGCTGGTGCGAATCGCGGAGGTGCCGGCGGAGAAGCGCGCGGGCTGGATCGCGCTGCCGCGCTGGGAGCCCGGCGCGGAGCGCGCCACGATCGACTGGGTGCGCGAGGACGACATCGTGCGCGAGGACACGCGCAGCGTGCGGTTCAAGCGCGGCGGGATCGTGCGGCTGACGTTCGTGTCGCATCTCGCCATCGCGCGGAGCCGGGACGGACGGACGATCGATGCCATCGAAAGCCGGAGATTTTTGCCGGCGGGGCCGCTGGAGGAGTTCGGCGTGGAGGATCCGCGAATCACGCGGATCGGGGAGACGTTTCACATCGCGTATGTGGCGGTGTCGCGGCACGGGCCGGCGACGGCGCTGGCGACGACGAGGGATTTCCGGGTGTTCACGCGCCATGGCGTGATCCTGCCGCCGGACAACAAGGACGTGGTGCTGTTTCCCGAGAAGATCGACGGAAAGTTTTTCGCGATTCACCGGCCGTCGATTTCGGCGTCGCTGACGCGACCGGAGATGTGGATGGCGACGTCGGCGGATGCGCTGAGCTGGGGCGGGCACCGGTTTTTCCGGGGCGGTGAGAGCGACTGGGAGACGGGGCGGATCGGCGCGGGGGCGCCGCCGATCCGGACGGAGGCGGGCTGGCTCGAGCTTTATCACGGCAACGACCGGAAGCATGACGAAAGCCGCGTGGGCCGCTATGGTGGCGGGCTGCTGTTGCTCGACGAACACGAGCCGTGGAAGGTGCGCGGCGCGGCGGGGCCGGTGTTCGTGCCGGAGGCGGATTTCGAGTTGCGCGGGTTCGTGCCGGAGGTGGTGTTCCCGACGGGGATCGTCGAGCAGGGCGAGACGGCGCTCGTCTATTACGGCGCGGTGGATGCGGTGACGGGCGTGACGGAGTTTCGAAAAAAGGATCTGCTGGCGGCGGTGCGGTGAACGCGGGCGGAAGCGCCGCGCTAATCGTTCAGCTCGCGGCGGGGAGAGGCTCGGTGAGCGGGCCGACTTCGGGCGACTCGGCGTGCAGCGCGGTGTCGAGGAGGCGCATTTCCTGGAGCGCGAGGAGAAAGGCGAGGGTGGACTCGGCGCCCTGGTTGAGGTTGAGGCGGTCGACGTGAAGCGCGTCGCAGCAGCCGCCGGTCGTGGGATCGTAGAGCGACTCGCCGAGCTCGTTGCGGCCGAGGAACCACTCGAAGGCGCGGCGGGCTTCGTCGACCCAGAGCGGGTCGCGGGTGGCGGCGTGGGCTTCGATGCAGGCGGCGACGGTGGCGGCGGCTTCGGAGGGCTTTTGGTCGAGACGCGCGGGCGAGCCGGCGAGCGACGGGGCGCCGGCGTCGGTCGGCCGGAAATCGCCGGAGGGCGCGGTCTGGCGGGCGAGCAGCCAGCGGAGGCTGCGCAGGCCGGTGTCGAGCGCGTCGTGGCGCGCGTTCCAGCGGCCGGCGAGGATGAGCGCGTGCGGCAGCCAGGCGTTGGCGTAGCCGAGCGCGGGTTCGAACCACGTCCAGCCGGCGCGCTCGTGCTGGCGGAAAAGATCGAGGAGCCGCTGCGTGAGAATCTCGCGCGCGTCCTCGGCGACGCGGTCGCCGCTGAGGCGCCGGAAATATTCGTGGATGCCGAGCAACCCGAGCGCGCACGCGCGCGGGGTCGTGGTGCGGGCGATCGCGGGCAGCGTGCGTTCGAAGAGCTGGGCGGCCCAGCGTTGCAGGCCGGGCGTGCGCGAGCGGCCGATGCACGTGCCGAGCGCCCAGGCGGCGGCGCCGAGAATCTCGTCGGATTCACCGTCGCCGAGCCAGCGATGGTCGAACGAGAGGTGATCGTGAAAGCTCGCGGTGTCCGGCTGGAACGCGTGGCCGATGAACGCGGCGTAGGTCGAGGCGAGCGCGGCCGGGTCCGGCGCGTCGTCACCGGTTTCCTCGAGGAGGACGGCGAGGCGCAGCGCGAATGCGTTGTCGATCGTGCGGTAGCCGCCGGAAAAATCGGGGACGCAGTGCGTGGCGTGATGCAGGATGCCGGTGCCGTCGGTGAGGCGGCGAAGGTGGTCGAGCTGGCACTCGGGGAGCTGGTAGTCGCCCTGCTCGAGCGTTTTCAGGGCGAGCCGCTTGTGGGCGGGGACGAGGCGGGCCTTGCGATACG
>DASZPP010000053.1:0-2396 GCA_035549975.1 Opitutus sp. | reverse complement strand
GTCGTCGCGGATCGCCGTGTGCGGGCAGCCCCCGGTCTCCACGCCGGCGATCCGCTCCGCCGGCAGCGCGCTGTGCTTGATGAGGAACTCCGCGTCCTCCGAGCAATAAATGTCGTTCGTCACGACCGCCATCGACCAGCGTTCACGCAGCCGCTGGCAGAGCTTCAGGCACAGCATCGTCTTGCCCGAGCCCACCGGCCCGCCGATGCCGATTCGAGGAGGACGACTCATGGGGAAAAGTAGTGAGTAGCGGGTAGTGAGTAGCGAGTAGAAAGGCCGTATTGGCGAAAGAGGATTCGGATGCTCGCTACCCGCTACTCGCTACTCACTACTTCAGCTAATGAACATTCTCGCGTCCGCGGTTTCGTGCCGCGCCGCCGCGATGTCGAGCCATGGGTTGAACCAGCCGATTTCGTCGGGCGGGCAGCGTTCCGCCGTCGCGATCATCGCCGGCACCGTGCCGAGCGCCTCGGTCAACAACGCCTGACACGCGTTCTGCCCGAGCCGCAACAGCTTCATCGCCGCCGCCAGCACCGCCGCCAGCGTCGCATACGCGAGTCCGGCGAGCATCGCCGCCCGCGGCGCGCCGGTCACACGGCCCTCGACCGCCGCCGCCACCGCCGCGGCACATGGCCATTTTGCCGCATCCGCCCGGGCCAGGAATTCCCGGGCGAGCGAACTGCCGCGAAGCGCCGCAACCAATTCCACGCGTTGCCGCCCGATATTTTCCGACGCCAGCCGGGCTTCCCGCGGCGCCTTCAACGCCGACGCCAGCACACAGATTTCCCGCAACCGGTCCCAATCACCCGCACCCAGCGCTTCCCACGCATGAACGGCGATCGGCAGCTCGACCTGCCGCAGCGCCGGCAGCACCGAGCGGAATACGAATTCCCGCAGCGTCGCCCGGTCCCGCACCACGCCTTCCTGCACGAGTCCCTCGAGCCCGAACGAATGCGCATAGCTTCCCGTCGGATAAAACGAATCCCCCGCCTGCAGCAGGCCGAGGAGCCACGCCGCTTGCGGTCGGGCGGGTCTTCGACCCGCCCTCTCCGGTTCCTGGTGCGCAGAGGGCGGGTCAGAGACCCGCCCTACCGGTTGCTCAGTGCTTGTGGCTCGGTCCGAGTTCATGGGAAGCGCCCTCGCCGCGGACGAAGCGCCCGGGCCGGAAAATCGCCGTCGTCGTCCGATACGGGACCTTCAAGCGGTCCAACAACTGGCGGGCGGCCGGCTCGTCCGGCGCGAGCAGGCGGCGGGCCTCGGCCTGCAATTCCAGATGGAGATTGCCCACCGCCCAGCCGATCCCCGCGGCCGCGGAAGGCGCGATGTCGAGCGCGACCTCCACCACGGCCTCCGGCCGCTGCTCGATGACATATCGGGCGGTCGCGGTCTGAAAAAATGTCTCGCCGTCGCGCAGTGGCCGGTCGAGCTCGAAACCGAATTCCATCCCGTCCTCCGCCACGCCCCGCCAGCGCCGCTTCGCGAGTTGCAGGCGCTCCGCGCGCAGGACGACCCGCGGCCGCGCGGGATCGGCCTCGGCGATGGAAGCGTGAACGAGATGTAACATGCGACCGGCAAAAGCACGAAACCTGCCGCTTCGGTGCAAGCCCGCGTCACCGATTTTGCCGGGTTGCCAGCCGGAGTCGCGAACCCAATATCCGCGACGTTTCGCCGCATGACGCTTTCCCGTTGGACCTTTTCGGCGCTCCACCTGTTCGCCTCGCACGTCGCGTTTTTCGCGCTCCTCGTCGCGTCGGCGCTCGCGGCGATCCATTTCATCGCGGTGCCGCCCACCAACGTCACGGCGGTCTGGCTGCCGGCGGGAATCGCGCTGATCATGCTCTTGAAAAAGCCGGGCTGGTGGTCGCTGCTCACGATCTGGCTGGCCAACTGGGCGGTCGTCAGCCTCGTCAACCATTATCAATTCCTCTCCTTCCGGCCTTACAGCTACCTGCTCTGCGCGGTCAACACGTTCGGGCCCGCGCTCAGCTGCATCATCTGGAAACGCTGGCTCGACGCCGATCCATTCCGCGACGGCGCGCAGTTTCTCAAGTTCGCCTTCGGCGTCGCCTTCCTGCCCGCCGCGCTCACCGCCTGGGCGATCATCGCGATCATCCACGTCGCGGGTTACCTGCCGGGGCTGACCTGGCAGGAGTTCGGCATCCGCAGCGCGATCATCACGATCTCCGATGCGCTCGGGGTGTTTTTGGTGACGCCGCTGGTGCTCGCGCCGTGGAAAACCGGTCTCGCCCGGCTCCCGGCCCGGCAAATCCTCGCGCACCTCGCCAACCTCGCCCTCATCGCCGTCGTCTGCTGGCTCAGCCGGCACGTGCTCGCCGCCGCGCTGTATCTCTCGATTCCGCTCGCGCTTCTCGCCGCGGTCTACCTCGGCGCGCGCG
>DASZPP010000052.1:0-6478 GCA_035549975.1 Opitutus sp. | reverse complement strand
GCTCGTCGGCGAAATCGACGATGCGCGAGAAGAGCTCGGGATCGAGCGGGCTGACGAAGCCGAAGCGCCGCGGCGACAGCGTGTCGAAGTAGGGCATCCGCTCGGCGGGCTCGTCGACGATCGCCATGTTCGCATACATTTCGGGCCAGAAGAGGTTGTTCGCGGCCGACGGACAGTGCGCGGTGGTGAACAGCGGCAGGAGCCGGCTCGCGTGGGCGAGCGAAACGCCGGCGGGCTTGGCGGCCGCGCCGTAGTCGGCGCGGAGCTGGCGCTCCCAGACAGCCGGCGGCGTGTCGGGATTGTAGAGCAGGCGGCCCCAGAGGCGGTGGGTGAGCCGGAATTTTTCGAAGTCGGGGCCGGGCGCGTGCACGGAGTCCGGCGTGTAGCCGTCGCGCGTGCCGGGGAGGCCGGAGCCCTTGCGGCCCTTGAAGGAAAGCGGGTCGAAAAGCTCGAGGCCGTCGGCGCCGAGGAACGACGAGCGGCGGCTGTAGGCGGCGGCGAAAACCGGGTCGGCCCAGAGCAGCATGCGCTGCGTGCCCGGCCACATGCGAAAGACGATCGAAAAAGGGCGGTCCTCGCGGAGAAAATCGCCGTAGCCGTAACGTGTGAAGCTGCGGTCGCCGTCGGAGTGGGCGAACGCCCCCTCCTTTTTTCCGCCCTTGGGCAGCTCGTTCGGCCGGATCGCCGCCTGGTGATAGGGCAGGCCCATGTGCTCGGCCCAATATTTGGGCGAGATCGTGAGCGGCACGCCGACGGAAAGGGCGGCCTGAAGCGTGCCCTCGTCGAAGCCCTTGGCGTGCATGTCGAGCGGCACCTGGCGGCCGCTGCGCGCGCAGGCCTGGAAGATCGTTTGCCACAAATCGTAGCTGCCCTCGGGCACGCCGCTTTCGCCGTGGATGCGGAGGGTGACGCCGGTGATGTTGGGGCATTCCTTCAGGAGGATCGTCAACCCGTCGCGGCAATACGGCGCCTGCTGCGACGGTGTGAGCCCCTCGATGGTGTAATTGACGTTCGGGCTGTCGTGCCACTGGTAGGCGTGCGTCCAGAGGCCGAGTTGAAAGTCCAGTCCGTGCGCGGCGGCCTCGTCGCTGATCCAGCGCAGCATCGCGAAATTCCGGTCGCGCTCGGCGTCGGGCAGCTTGTCGACGCGGACGTTGTAGCCGGGGACCGACAGGAGAAACGGATAGGCGAAATAAAAATACGTGTCGGTCAGCCCGACCGGCTGGTCGTAGCCGAGGCCGAGGGCGAGGTTGAAGCGGTTGAAGCGCTGCGCGACGAGCAGGGAAAAATAGCCGCGCCAGAAATCGCGGTCGTTGAACCAGGACTTGTCCTCGATGTCGCTGGCGAAAAGCCGCATGACGCTGCGCACGCGGTTGGCCGGGCGCTCGATCACAGCCGCGGCCGGGGCGAGCGCGGCGAGCGGGTCGTCGCCGAGCGCGACCGTGTCGGCGAGCTCGGTCAGCGCGTAAACGAGTCCGCGGGCGTCGCGGCCGAGCACGAAGAGCGCATCGCGGCCGCCGAGCCGGCCGGGCGCGATGGCGAGCGATTCGGGCGCGTCGGGCAGCGGGACGCCGGCCTCGCGCGCATAGGTGGAACCGGCGCCGGCCAGCACGAGGCAATGTTCCGCGGGACCGACTTCGTCGGGCCGGCTGCAGGCGCGGGCGTCGAGGCCGGCATTGGCCAGTGCGCGTTGAAGCTCGCCGGCGGCCCATTGGGCGGGTTTCGCGCGGGCGATGGAATCGGACGGATCGGACAGCAGGGCGACGTGCGGGCGCGGCGAGGCAGCGGCGGCGCGGTTGCGGCCGGCGAGGGCCGCGCCGGCGGCGACCGCGGAGCGGCGCAGAAATTCGCGGCGGTTCATGGGCGAAGGAGACGGGGTTCGCGTCGCCTGACGAGACCTTCGAGACGAGGATGCGCGGTCAGGTCTGCGCGATTACGTGACGGTAAAGTGCCTCGTAGCGGGCGACGATGGTGGCGGCGGAGAAAGCGGTGCGGGCTTTTTCCTGCGCGGCGCGGCCGAGGGCGGCGCGGCGGGCCGGGTCGGCGATGAGCGATTCGAGCGCGCGGGCGAGGTCGGCGGGCGCGGCGGACGGAACAAGGAAACCGGTGGCGTTGTGATCGACGACTTCGGGAATGCCGCCGATCGCGGTCGTGACGCTCGGAACGCCGAAGGCCATCGCTTCGAGGATGCTCAGGCAGAAACTTTCGGAGTCCGACGTGAAGAGGCCGAGGTCGGCGGCGTTGAGATAATCCTCGATCTCGAAGACATTCCGGCGGACGATCAGGCGGTCGTCGAGGCCGAGGGTGCGGACTTGTTCGTGGAACGGCGTGAAGTCGCCGCCGGCGAGAATCAGGAGCTTGAAGGACTCGCGCGGCCGAATGAGCGCGGCGGTTTCGAGGAGGCGGTCGATGCGCTTGACGGGGCGGAGATTCGAGAGGTGGACGATGAGCGTTTCGGTGTCGGCGAGGCTGAGCTCGCGGCGGATGGTTTCGCGCGGGCGCGTGACGGGGCGGGGTGAGAAAAAATTGTGGATGACCTCGATCGCGCAGTCGGGTCCGAGCACGCGATGCGTTTCGCCCTCGAGAAAACGCGAGACGGCGGTGACGGCGTCGGAGCGGACGAGCGCGTGGCGGACAGCGGGGCCGTAGCCGGGATCGGCGCCGAGGAGCGTCGTGTCGGTGCCGTGCAGCGTGGTGATGAGCTTTGGCCGGCGCTCGGGCGGAAGCATCTCCAGCGCGAGGATCGCGGCGGTCGCGTGCGGGACGGCGTAGTGGACGTGCAGGATGTCGAGCGAGTGATCGCGGCTGACCTCGGCCATCTTGACGGAGAGCGGCAGCGTGTAGTCGGGATATTTGAAAAGGTCGTAGTCGTTGACGACGACGGGATGGAAGAACACGTGCGAGGCGTCCACCGCGATCCGGAACGGGCGCTCATAGCTGATGAAGTGGATTTCATGGCCGCGACGCGCGAGCTCGTCGCCGAGCGCGGAGGCGAGGATGCCGCTGCCGCCGACGGACGGATAGCAGGTGATGCCGATCTTCAATGGACGATCCACGGATTTTTTAGCCACGGATCACACGAATATTCACGGATAGCGAGCAGGGCCATCCGTGATCATCGGTGCCATCTGTGGCGGAAGTGTTAGTAACGACGCGCGGCGCGGTCGAGGGAGGCGAGGGAATCGAAGACGAGCGGGTCGTTCGGCCAGAGCGGGATCGCGTGCGAGGTGCCGGTGCGATGGCCGTGCAACTTCGCCCGGGTGAGCTGGAATTCGACGTAGTCGCGCGTCTGCTGTTGCGAGGCATGCGCCAGCATCGACTCGGTCCAGGCGGCGACGACGCCGGGTGGCGAAACATCGACGAGGATCGGGGCGACGTCGCGCGGCTCGGCCTCGGGCGTGACGGCGTAGAAAAGGAGATGGGCGATGGCGTGCGGCGGGAGCGAGCGGAGCTCGCGGAGCCCGCCGTAGCGGGCGAGGCGGGCGGCGTCGCGGACGAGCCGGCCGAGGCGGAAATGATCCGGGTGCTGGTTCTCGACGAGGCTCGGGGCGAGAACGACGGCCGGACGATGGCGGCGGATGAGGGCGGCGAGCGTGATCGCGTGGACGGATTTGATTTCGAGGTGCGCGTCGCCGTCGAGTTCGAGGAACTCGACCGTGGCGCCGAGGAGCTTGGCGGCTTGCTTGGCCTCGGCGGTGCGGCGCGCCGGCGTGCCGTGGGTGCCGGCCTCGCCGCGCGAGCAGACGACAAAATGGGCGGAGCGCCCGTCGCGGGTTTCGCGCGCGATCACGCCGCCGCAGCCGAACTCGATGTCGTCGGGATGGGCGCCGAAGGCGAGGAGGTGGATGGGCTCAGCCGGTGTAGGCTTCATCGGAGCGGTCGATCGGGTCGCGGGCGACGTAGGTGATTTCGGGGGCGTCGGACTTGTTGAGATAGGCTTGTTCGCCGGCGCCCGCAACGTAATGCGTGCAGCGAATCACCGATTGCATCCAGCGCAGGCGCGTGTCGCGGGTCGGCGAGATTTGCTCCTTCGTGAATTCGCAGGCCGGGAGTGCGACGTAGCTGTCGCCGCCCTCGTGGAGTTTCGGCGTGCCGTCGAGCCAGCGCGCGCGAACGGTTTCGCCGGCGTGAGGGACGTCGACGAAGAAGTCGGAAACATCGCAGGCGGCGCGGCGAACGGCGGGATCGCTGGAACGGACGACGCGGAGGCCCTCGAGGAGACCCATGCGCCGATACATCTCGAGGCAGAAATCGGCGACGGTGGTGGCGGGGTTGGATTTGAAGGCGTGGATCAGCGGGTGGTTGTCGAGATACGCGCCGAGCTGGCGGGCGGTGTTGTCGCGCCAGCCGGGAGGGATGCGCTTGAGAAAGAGCGGGGAAAACCTGCGCTGGAGCTTGTTTTCGAAGGCGAAATTGAGCGTGCACGGATCACCGGTCTTGCGATGACGGAGGATCGTCTGGGTTTCGCGCGGATCGTGGTCGGCGTCGTGAAAGAAGAACACGATCTCGCCGCCGAGTTCGGATTGCAGGCGGCGGGCGGTGGCGATTTTTGCGTGGAGAAACCGCCGCGGAAAAAATCCGCAGGGTTGCTGGCCGAGGCAGATGACGGGAGAGGACATCAATCTTGAACCACGGATGGACGCGGATGGACACGGATGACATCCAGGCCGGCGCGCGGGGGGCCTCGTTCTAATCCGTGTTCATCCGCGTTCATCCGTGGTTGGGTTCGGTTTGAGGAGAAACTGGAGGGCCGCGGCGAAGGCGATGCAGGCGGCGCAGCCGATGATGTTATACCAGAGGTAGGAAATCGAGAGCGTGAAATAGAGGACGAAGACGAGCGCCTGCGCGGCGAGCGCGCCCCAGAAAACGGCGGTGCCCCGGATGCGCTGGAAGAAAAACGCGACGAGGAAAAGGCCGAGGACGACGCCGTAGAAGACGGAGCCGATGATGTTGGTGGCCTGGATCAGGTTTTCGGCGAGGTTGGCGACGAGCGCGAAGCCGATCGCGACAAAGCCCCACAGGGCGGTGAACCAGCGCGAGGCTTTGACGTAGTGGGCGTCGTCGGCTTCGCGGCGGATCACGTGGCGGTAGAAATCGATGATCGTGGTCGAGCCGAGCGCGTTGAGCTCGGCGGATTTCGAGGAAAAGGTGGCGGCGAAGAAGACGGCGACGAGCAGGCCGATGAGGCCGTGCGGGAGATGGTCGAGGATGAAGGTGATGAAAACGTAGTCGGCGTCGTTGGCGGTGACGTTCGAGCCGGCGGCGCGGAGGACGTCGCGGGTGTGCTCGCGGTCGGATTCGGCGCGGGCGTGGGCGGCGAGCGCGGCGGTGCGCGCGGCGTCGGCCGCAGCGGTGTTGCCGGCGTGGCGGGCGGCGAGCCAGGCGCGAAGATGCTGCTGCTGCTCGACGTGGGCGGCGTCGAAGTCGGCGGCGAGGGCGCGGAGTTTTTCGGCGGACGGGCCGTGGTCGGCCTGCGCCTGCCAGGCGGTCCGGTTGAAGAAAACGGGCGACGGGGAAAACTGGTAGAAGACGAAAATGAGCGCGCCGAGCAGCAGGATGAAGAACTGCATCGGGATCTTGAAAACGGCGTTGAACATCAGGCCGAGGCGGCTTTCGCGGAGCGACGAGCCGGAGAGATAACGCTGCACCTGCGACTGGTCGGTGCCGAAATACGAGAGCGCGAGAAACATCCCGCCGAAGACGCCGGTCCAGATCGTGTAGCGCTTGTCGGGGTTGAGCGAGAAGTCGACGGCCTCGAGTTTGTGGAAGCTGCCGGCGACGGCGAGGGCGTCGCCGAAACCGAGGCCGGCGGGGAGTTTCGCGAGCAGCACGAAGAACGCGGTGATCATCCCGACGAAAATCACGCCGATCTGGAATTTCTGCGTGAGGTTCACGGCCGGGCTGCCGCCGCTCACCGTGTAGGCGACGACGAGGAGGCCGCTGAAGATGATCGTGAGATCGAGCCGCCAGCCGAAGACGGTCGAGAGGACGATGGCGGGCGCGTAGATCGTGATGCCGGCGCCGAGCCCGCGCTGGACGAGGAAGAGCGCGGCGCCGAGCAGGCGGGTTTTGGGATCGAACCGCTCGCCGAGATATTCGTAGGCGGTGTAGACGTTCAGCCGCCGGAAAATCGGCAGGAAGACCGCGGAGATGATGACGAGCGCGAGCGGCGCGCCGAAGTAGTTCTGCACGAAGCCGAGGCCGTCCTGAAAACCCTGGCCCGGCGTGGAGAGAAACGTGATCGCACTCGCCTGCGTGGCCATGACAGAGAGGCCGATGGTGAGCCAGTGCGTGTGCGCGCCGCCGCGGAGATACGTGCGGAGATCGCGGCCGCCGCGCGTGCGCCACATGCCGTAGGCGGCGATGCCGAGCAGGAGCGCGAGGAGGACGGCGTAGTCGAGGGCGTTCACCGATGCGATGCGTCTGCGCGCGGTCGCGGATGTAGCGGCAGGCCTCCGTGCCTGCCGGTTTTCAGCGT
>DASZPP010000051.1:0-6405 GCA_035549975.1 Opitutus sp. | reverse complement strand
GACGAGGTGCCGCAATGGGGCAAGCTCTGGGACTACCTTTTCGACCCGGAGATCGAGCCGCTTTTCCTTTCGTGCGGCCCGTCGCTCACCGGCGATTGCGAGGAGGATGTCTCGGGCGCGCTCGTGCGCCGCACGCTCCCGCTGGAACCGGAGGAGCCCGGACTATGAGACACGTCTTTCTCCTCGGCGGCGGCTGCGGCTTCCTCGTCACCGGCCTCGGCGGCTGGTGGGCCGGACACGCGGTCGACCGCCTCGTGCTCGACGCCGCCATCGGCTGCCTCGCCGGCGGGTTTCTCTTCCGCTGGTTCTGGACCGTCCTCATCGGCCGGATCCGCGAAACCATTCTCAACCGCCAGCGCACCGCCGGCGCCCGCCCCACTTCCGCCCCGTAACCTTTAGAACCCCGACGTCATCATGCCATCCGCCATTGCTCCGCAGACCGATCCGGACGCTGCTCCGGCCGCCGCCTGGCGCGCGTATCAAAGCGCCGGAACCGACAAAGCCGATGAGGAGGAACTCATCACGCGTTACCTTCCGCTCGTCCGCAATGTCGTCGACCGCATCAAACTAAACCTGCCCTCGCACGTCGACGCCGACGACCTCTACAGCGTCGGCGTCACCGGCCTGCTCGGCGCCGTGCGCAAATACGATCCCGAGCAGGGCAAGACCTTCGCCGCCTACGCCATGATGCGGATTCGCGGCGCGATCCTCGACGAGCTGCGCCGCCTCGACTGGTGCCCCCGGCGCATCCGCGCCCGCGCCCGCCAGCTCAAGGACGCGATCGACACCGTCGAGCAGCGCGTGGGCCGCGCCGCCACCGACGAGGAGATGTGCACCGAGCTCGGCCTCACGCCGAAGGAATACGCCCACTGGCTCGACGAAACCAAGCCGGTCACCTTCATCACGCTCGACGAGCCCGTCCACGGCGCCCACGGCGATGGCACGACCATCCACGAACTGCTCCAGGACGAGAACGACGTCACCGGGCGCGACAACCTCGAGAAGTCGGAGCTCACGGAAATCCTCATAAAGCGCATGGCGGAGCTGCCCGATATACAGAGGAAAATCCTTGCGATGTACTACTTCGAGAACCTGCGGATGGCCGAGATCGCGGCCGCCTTCGGCCTCACCGAATCCCGCATCTGCCAGATTCACACGCAAATCATCCTGGGCTTGCGCGCTTACCTGGCTCGGGCCCGGCAGCGTTGAGCCGGCGAAGGCGTTCGCATGCTGATCTTCGTCGGAGTTTTCATCGTCCTCGCCTCGACTCTCGGCGGCTTCATGCTCGCCGGCGGTCACCCCGGCGTGCTGCTCCATGTCTCCGAATTCATCGTCATCCTCGGCATCGCGCTCGGTGTGCTCGTCATCGCGACGCCGACCCATGTCATCAAGGAGATCATCCACAAGCTCGGGACCGCGATCACCGGCAAGACCACCACGCGGGCCGATTTTTTCGATCTGCTGAAGCTGCTCTACGAAATCTTCATGATCGGCCGCCGCAACGGCCTGATCGCGCTCGAGGAACATATTTCCGATCCGGGAAAAAGCCCGGTCTTCCAGAAATATCCCACCGTCACCGCCCACCACGAGCGACTCGCGTTCATCATCAGCGGCTTTCGGCCCATCATCGACGGCAAGATCAAGCCCGACCAGCTCGAGAGCCTCATGAAGGCCGAGCTCAGCGCGAAGGAAAACGAATCCGAACATCCGGTCCACGCCATGCAGTTGATCGGTGACTCCCTGCCCGCCATCGGCATCGTCGGCGCCGTCCTCGGCATCATCAACACGATGAGCGCCATCGCCGACGGTCCCGAAAAAGTCGGGGAAAAAGTTGCCTCCGCCCTCACCGGCACGCTGCTCGGCGTCTTCGCGGCCTACGGTTTCGTCAACCCGCTCGCCGGCCGCATCCGCGCCAACAACAGCGCCGAACACCAGTGCCTGCGCTGCATCCTCGAGGCCATCGTCGGCTTCGCCAAGGGCCTCGCGCCGCTCACCGCCATCGAGATCGCCCGCCGCTCCCTCGACAGTTCCGTCCAACCCGACGCCGACGAACTCGAGCAGGCCGTCAAGAGTCTCGGCACCAAATAACCCCGAACCATGGCCGGACAAGGTGGAGCTTGGAAGGTGGCCTTCGCGGATTTCATGACCGCGATGATGGCGTTGTTTCTCGTCCTGTGGATTTCCTCGCAGGACAAAAAAATCCTCATCGCCACGTCCCGCTATTTTCAAAGCCCCTTCCGCTCGCCGATGGAGGACCACTCCGGCCTCATGCCGTTCAACAAGGAGAACCCCGATGCCAAGAAGGACGACGCCGATCCGTCGGGACAAAAAAAACCCTCCGACCGCGAGCGCGAGATCGAGCTGAACTTTCTCAACTCCGTCGCCGCCGACTTCGCCCGCCTCCTCAACCTCGATCAGGATCTCGACAAGAAACCCATCGACGTGGAAGTCACCTCCGACGGCCTGCGCATCACGCTTTTCGATCGCGCGCGGAAACCGCTCTTCACCGGCGACACCGCGGAATTCAGCGAGTGGGGAAATTTCGTCATGCAGAATCTCGCGTGGATGATCGACCGGCATCATTTCCGGGTGACGATCGACGGGCACACGCGCGCGGGGCTGCCGGTTCATTCCGGCTATTCCGCCTGGGAACTTTCCACCGACCGCGCCAACGCGTCGCGGCGCAAGCTCGTTCACTACGCCGTTGATCCTTCACTCGTCGAGCGCGTCACCGGCTACGCCGACACCCAGCCGCTGCCCGGCGAACCGCCAACGTCGGATTCCAACCAGCGTGTCACCCTCTCGCTTCGTCTCGGCGCGCGTTTGGAAAAACAGAATGCGATCGCCGCCGATCCGTCCTCTTCGCGATGAAACCATTTCTCCAAGGCCGAAAAATTTCGGACCTCCCCTCGCTCCAGCCCGTGCACACGATGCCGTCGGTCGCCGCCGTGGTCCCGCGCGCCAAGCCCGCCGCCGCCTCGCAGCCTCACATCGAAGTACTCAAGGAGGGTGACAAGGTCACGCGGATCGTGGTGACCTGCGCCTGCGGCGAGCAGGTCGAGATCGAGTGCCTGTATTCGCCGGGCCGTTAGGCCGGCACGCCGGATATCCGAGCCGGCCTGGATGGACTGCGCGCCTGAACCAAGTGAGGTTCAGCCGCGTGGATTGGAACGATCCCCGGCCCACAACGCACACATGCTCCAACCCCGGACGTTTCGCCGCACCCGGGACAAAAGGAAAATCACCCCCCTCCTCCGTTCCGGCCAACTATCGGAGAATCTCGCTGCCGGAATCACTACGAGACGGGCCGGCGGCAAAACTTGCCAAGCTGCGATCCGATTATTTTCATCACTCTGTTGGAACAACGATTTACGTATTTGGCATCGGCTTTGCTTACTCTTTCGAGCGATGTCCATCGGTATCTACCAAAGTGCAGCCACTTTGTCCGCGCTCGAGCGCTGGCAGGACGTCGTCGCGCAAAACATCACCTCCAGCCAGATCACCGGCTACCGGAAACGCACGATTGATTTCTCGTCGCAAACCGCGGGCGAGCTGCAGCCGGCCGGCGGAACCCGCACGGGCGAAGACAACCACGTTCCCCTCATTTTCTCCAAGGCCAATACCGGCATCAATTTCACCACCGGCGAAACGGAACCGACGCGGCGCGAGCTCGACGTCGCGATCCAGGGCGACGGCTTTTTCGAGCTGCAAATGGAGGACGGCTCGCGCGTCTACACCCGCAACGGCGAATTTCGCCTGACGCCGGATCGCGAAATCGTTTCGTCATCCGGCTATCCCCTGCTGAGCCAGTCCGGTTCGCCGATCACCCTGCTCCCGAACGGCGCGCCGGTTTCGATCAGCCAGGACGGCAGCATCTTTCAAGGCAGCACCTCGCTCGGAAAAATTTCCGTCCAGCACTTCACCGATCCTTCTCAGCTTTCCCCGCTGGGCACCGGTTATTTTCGCGCCACTCCCGGCGCCCAACCCGAGCCCGTCGATCACCCCGAGCTGCTCCAGGGCTATCTCGAGGGCAGCAACGTCACTCCGCTCCGCGAGATGGTCGACATGGTGCTGATCTCCCGCGCCTACGAGGCAAACCAGAAGATCATCGGCACCTTCGACCAGGAGATGGACAAGACCCTTCAGGCTCTCGGCTGATTTTTTTCATGAATTCCCCAGAAAGACGACCGCAATCACGACTGCATGGCCGAGCGCGCGATGGGGGCGCGCCGGCCCCAGTCGCGGTTGTCGCCCGCCCCGGCCATGCGACCGCCGGCTAGCCCGCATCCGCCATGAACCTGTCCCTCTACTCCGCCGCCACGGGCATGGAAGCCCAGCAGAACAATCTCAACACGATCGCCAACAACCTGGCGAACGTGAACACCCCCGGCTTCAAGCGCAGCAAGATCGAATTCCAGGACCTCCTTTACGAAAAGCCCCGCGCCTCCGGCTCCGATTCGGGCGGCGGCAACCTCGTGCCCACCGGCGTCGAGGTCGGCAACGGCGCGCGCATCGCCGCCACTTCGAAAGTCTTCACCCAGGGCCAGCTCACCCAGACCGGCGAGAAACTCGACATCGCCATCCAGGGCGACGGCTTTTTCGAAGTGCAGCGGCCCGACGGCACGATCGGTTACACGCGCGACGGCACGTTCAAGCTGAACTCCAGCGGCCAGGTCGTGAACGTCGACGGCTTCCCGGTCCTCAGCGGTTTTCAACCGATCCCGGCCGGCGCCACGTCGATCAACATCGCCGAAAACGGCGAGGTCACCGTCCAGACCGCCAGCGGTTCCCAGTCCTTCCGGCTCACGCTCACCCGCTTCGCCAACCCGTCCGGCCTCCACAGCCTCGGCGGCAATCTCTACGAGGAGAGCGAGGCCAGCGGCACGCCCGAGGTCGGCCAGCCCGGCGAAGCCGGCTTCGGCCGCACCATCCAGGGCTACGTCGAAGCCTCCAACGTCAATATCGTCGAGGAGATGGTCAACCTGATCGTCGCCCAGCGCGCCTACGAGATCAATTCCAAGTCCATCCAGACCTCCGACGAGATGCTTCAAAATGTCTCCAACATGAAGCGCTGATGAGCTCCCGGTTCCTTTCGCCTTTGATCCCCTTGTTCGCAATGCTCGTTGCGACAGTCCAACCGCTGTCGGCTGATTCGTCGGCCGACAGCGCCACTTTGCCCGCCCGCTCGCCCTACTCGCGCGAGCTGCTGCTCGGCGACCTGTCAGCCGCGTTCGTCGCACACTACAAGATCACCGACGAACTCGCCCTCGATCTGATTCGCAACTGGTCGCCGCCCGCCGTCTCCGCCCGCGCCTGGAAACTGGTCGTCGACGATTTTCCGCCCGCGCTCGCCGGCTCGATCCTCGTCCGCTGCCACCTGCTCGCCGACGGCGCGGCCGCCGGCGAATACACCCTCGTTCTTCGCGTCAACCTCTGGGGCAATGCCTGGTGCGCCGCGCAGCCGCTCGTTGCCCGGACCACCTTCAATCCCTCGGCCCTCGAAACGCGCCGCGTGGACCTGCTCCGCGAACGCGACGCGCTGCCCGCGACCGCCGGCAGTTCCGACTACATCCTTTCGCGCTCCGTTCCCGCCGGCCAGCTCCTCTCCTGGCGCGATCTGGCCCGCCGTCCGCTCGTGCGCAAGGGCACGCTCGTCGAGGTCTCCGCCGTCGAGGGCCCGTTGCTCGTCACGCTCAAGGCCGTCGCCCTCGAAAACGGCGCCCAGGGTGACGTCGTCCTCCTGCGCAACCGCGAATCGCTCCGCGAATTCTCCGCGACCGTCATCGATGAAAATCACGTCGAAGTCCATTTTTAGCCTCGTCGTCGCCGCGTCGCTCGCGTTTCCCGCCGTCGTCCGCGCCGAATCGATCTGGCCGACGACCGGCGGCGGCAACCACAGCATGTTCGCCGACCACAAGGCCGCCGGCGCCGGCGACATCGTTACGATCCTGGTGCAGGAAACCGCCGCCGCCACCAGCACGCAGACGAAAGCCTCCAACCGCGAATCGAGCCTCTCCGATGCCGTCAGCAGCTTCCTGTTCAGCCCGGCCGCCAGCGGCCTCGGCACGCACAAGGGCGAACTGCCCGCCGCCAGTTGGGGCGGCAAGTCCAGCTACACCGGCGGCGGCTCCGTCAACAATTCCCAGAGCCTCACCGCCCGCGCCGCCGTCCTGGTCAGCGATGTCCTCCCCAACGGCAATTTCGTCATCGAGGGCGTCCGCGTCGTCAAGTTCTCCGGCGAAACGCAATACGTCGTGCTGCGCGGCGTCATCCGGCCCGACGACATCACGCCCGACAACGTCATCCTCTCCACCAACATCGCCGATGCGCGCGTCGAGTTTTACAGCGAGGGTTCGCTCACCGACGCCCAGAAACGCGGCTGGCTGACGAAACTTTACGAAAAGC
>DASZPP010000050.1:0-4863 GCA_035549975.1 Opitutus sp. | reverse complement strand
CGTCCTCCACGAGCTCCTCGTCGGCGGACTCGGCGGGACACGACCGATCGGCGCGCACCAGAATCGCGTCAACCGGCTGATGTTTCGCGAGGCCGAGCGGGTGGCGAAGGGAGCGGCGTGCCGCGCGCTGCTGGTGTTTGGCGACACCTTCATCGGCGGAATCGAGGTGGATGCGCTGCCTTCGAAACTGAAGACCATCCTCGTCACGCGGAATGCCATCGAGCCGAGCGAGGACTGGAAGGAGTTCAACCACACGATCCAGGTGCGCTCGTTTTCGAGCCAGCGCATGGCGCAGCTCCGCAGCGCCATCCTGGTGGCGCTCACGCGCGGCGTGATCGCGTTCAACGACCGCGTCTGTTGCGTTGGCGGCATGACGGGCAGCAACCAGTTCGACACGCTGACGGTTGTCGACATCGAGCACGAATTTCAGACGCTGCTCACCGGCCAGAACGACCTGCTGCCGGAGGACGTGAAGCCCGAGGTGTTGGAGCGGGTGATTGCGGTCGCCACCGAGCTCGCGGTCGAGGGCCGCGAGGGCCGGCCGGTCGGGTGCCTGTTTGTCGTGGGCGACAACGCGCGCGTGGCCACGCTGACCAAGCCACTCGTCCTCAATCCGTTTTTCGGCTACAAGGAGGAGGATCGCAACATCCTGAATCCGTTCATGGACGAGACGGTGAAGGAATTTTCGTCGATCGACGGGGCCTTCATCATTCGCGGTGACGGCGTGGTCGAGTCGGCCGGGAGCCTGATTCAGGCGACGGACAGCGACCACACGCTGCCGAGCGGGCTGGGCAGCCGGCACGCGGCCGCGGCGGCGATCAGCGTGGCGGCGCAATGCATTTCGATCGTCGTGTCGTCGAGCACGGGGCAGGTGACGCTGTTCCGGCGCGGCGTGATGCTCCCGCTGACGGAGAAGCGGCGCTGAGATTGTAGGGCGGGCTTCAGCCCGCCTTTGTGCGGCTGCGGCCTCGAAAGGGCGGGCTGAAGCGGCCGGCCCTACTTTGGGATTGCGCCGGCTGGAAGCGGGCGTTTGCTCTGACCCTTCAATCTTTTCAAAACCATGCAAGAGCTCGTCACCCTGGAATGCACCGAAGCGCGCAAGGAGGGGAAACCTGTTTCCCGCTATCTGACGCGGCGCAACAAGAAGACCGTCACGGAGCGCATCGAGAAGAAGAAATACAATCCGCACCTGAAGCGGCACACGTTGCACAGGGAGATCAAGTAACGAGTCTCCCCGGGTAGCGGCGGTCGTCCCGACCGCCACGAACCATGGCCGCCGGGACGACGGCCGCCACCTTCGGAACTGCGGCGGTCGAACGCCGCAAAAACCAAAGCCGGGCCTCAAGCCCGGCTGTTGGTTTGTAACGCTAGTTGGCGCCTTTTTCGCCCGGCGGATTCGAGCTGGGCTCGCCCGGTCCGGCCGATTGCTGCTGCCGGCGCGCGGCGCGCCAGCCTTCGCGATGCTTGCGAATCCAGTCGAGCAGCGCGCGCTCGAAGCCGATGTCGTAGCCAAGTCGTTCCGACTCGAGCCACTTGTGTTTCAGGATCTCCTCCCGTTCCGCGAGAAACTCCTGATAGAGGCTCGATTGCTTCACAAAATCTCTACTGGTCGCTGGATCTGGAGCAGGAGAAGTCATGCGGCGATGCTGCGCGGGAAAATGAGAGGGACGAGGCGGGCGCTGTCAATGCCTGCAATTTTCCTAAATGTCACACTTTAGACGCGAGCGGGCGGGAAAATTGCGCGAGCAGCCCTTCGGCGATCGCGCGAAACGTTTTGCCGGCGGCACTATCCGGTGAGCGGACGACCACCGGTTCGCCGACATCGCCGCCTTCGCGGATTTCCGGCAGGAGCGGCACCTGCCCGAGCAGCGACGTGCCGAGCCGCGCGGCTGTCGCGAGGCCGCCGCCGTGGCCGAACAGGTCGTGCCGCTGGCCGGAGGGATCGACGAAGTAGCTCATGTTCTCGGCCACGCCGAGCAGCGGGACGTTGACCTTCTGGAACATCAATCCGCCCTTGCGCGCGATGTTCGTGGCCGCGGGCTGCGGCGTGGTGACGATGATCGCGCCGTCGAGCGGGATCGTTTGCACGAGCGAAAGCTGCGCGTCGCCGGTGCCGGGCGGCAGGTCGACCAGCAGGAAGTCGAGCTCGTCCCACTTCACGTTTTGGACGAACTGCTGCACGGTCTTCATGATCATCGGGCCGCGCCACACGACCGGCGTGTTGTCGTCGACGAGGAATCCCATGCTCATCACCTTCACCCCGTGGCGCGTCATCGGCACGAGCATCGCCTCGGCGCCTTCGCCCTCGACCTCGGGCCGGCCGACGAGGCCCATCATCAACGGCACGGTCGGGCCGTAGATGTCGCAAGCCATCAGGCCGACGCGGCCGGGCCGGCCGCGCGCCTCGAGCGCCTGCGCGAGCGCGCACGAGAGGTTCACGGCGAAGGTGCTTTTGCCGACGCCGCCCTTGCCGGAGGCGATCGCGACGGCGTGGGCGATCGAGCGCGGCGCCCCGGCGTTGCCGCCGAGATGGCCGCCGCCGGCGGGCGGCGGCGCCTTCACCGGCGAGACGGCGATGTCGATGATCGTGTTCTCCACGCCGGGCAGCGCCCGCAAACATTGATCGACCTCGCGTTTCAACTGGAGCGGAACTTTCGGATCGCTGGTGGTCAGACCGAGCGAGACCTTGGCGGTGCCGTCGACAAACGCGACGCCCCGCACGAGGCCGAAGGAAACAATGTCGCGGCTAAAACCAGGATACTTGACCTGCTTCAGTTGCTCTTTGATGTCGTCGGTCGTCACAGGAAATTCGGCGCGAAGGGAAATAAAGTTGTTATGCGCGGGCAGGCTGTAAATAGAAATGCCGGACAGCCACCCACCTTTAAGTCACACTTTCGAGTCATGCAAAAAATTCTCCCCATTCTTCTCCTGCTCGTGTCGGCCGGCACCTCCGCGCTGGCGCAGCGTGAAATCGGCGTCGTCGATGTGCGCGCCGAAAAGAACACCGTGCCGGTGCGCGTCTCGGCCAGCACCGCCGAGCTGAACCAGCTCGCGCTGGACGCGTTTCGGGTGCACGGCCGGTATCGGTTGACGGCGAGCAGCTACGTTTACGACATCCGCTTCTCGCTGGTGTCGCCGACGGCGGTGCGCGTGGACATCGACCGCAGCGAGGGCGGGGCGTCCGATTTTTCGCAGGTGGTGAACGGCGGCAGCCAGCGCGACGCGCTGTTGCGGGCGGCGGACGTGGCGGTGGAGCGCACGAACGGCCTCGGGCTGCGCGGATTTTTCGCGTCGCAGCTCGCGTTCATCGGCAAGCGCACCGGGCAGGACGAGATCTACACGTCGGACTTGTTCTTTGGCGAGGTGCGGCAGCTCACGCACCAGCGCGCGCTCGCGCTGACGCCGCGCTGGTCGCCGGACGGGCGACGGCTCCTCGTCACCAGCTATTTCAAGTCGGGCTTTCCCGACATCTTCGAACTCGACCTCGGCACCTACCAATGGAACACGTTCGTCAGTTTCAAGGGCACGAACAGCGGGGCGCGCTTCAGCCCCGACGGCCGGCGGGTGGCGATGGTGCTGAGCGGCGAGGGGACGCCGGAGATTTACGTCAGCAACGCGCAGGGCCGGCAGATTCGGCGGATCACGGCGAGACGCGATGCGGTGAAGTCCTCGCCGTGCTGGTCGCCGGACGGCACGCGGCTCGTGTTCACGATGGAGCCCGGCCCGCAGCTCTACGAAATGCCCGCGGCGGGCGGGGCGATGACGCGGATCACCTCGGGTATCAGCAACTATTGCGCGGAGCCGGATTGGAGCCGCGGGAATCCGAACAAGATCGCGTTCACGATCGCCGTCGGATCCGGCTCGCGTCTTCGCTATCAGATCGCGGTGCTCGACCTGTCGACCGGCAAGAGCGAGCAGGTTTCGGCGGCGGCGTTCGATGCCCTCGAGCCGTGCTGGCTCGCGGACGGACGGCACCTGGTGTACACCGCGCGCAACGCGTCCACGAGCCGGCTGTGCATCCTCGACACGGAAACCGGCAGAAGCACGCCGATCAGCCCGACGTCGTTCGGGCCGGCGATGAAGGCGGACGTGCTCAAGCGCTGACGTCGCGGCAGGCACGCGCGCGGCTCAATCGGGCACTTCGTAGATTTCGAGCAGCACGACGCCGGTCTCGCCGTTGCGACCGGTGGCTTGGGCGGTGTAGACGCCGGGTTGCAGCGTGATCACGAGCGCGCTGTCGAAGCTGCCGCTCGCGAGTTGAAACGCGCCGACCTTCGAGAAAATGCCGGGCAGGATGTCGGTCTGGTTCGAATAGGCCCAGTCGTCGTTGTCGGCGACGTGGCCGCCGCTGGAATTGAAGAGCACGAGATTGGGATCGGTGTTGACGCCGGACACGCCCTGGCTCGTGAGGCCGGGCCCGATGGCGCGCAGGAGAACGCGTTTCGGCGAGGAGCCGGCGATGACGAAGCCGCCGATGAGAACCTGTTCGCCCGCGCCGGCAAAATCGCGGGCGGAAAGGTTCACGAGGCGATGCGTGAGCGCCTGCGAGGCATCGGTGTCGGCGTCGTAGATTTCGACGAGCGCGATGCCGGGCGCGCCGTTCTGGATGTTGACGTGGTCCGTGTAGAGCGCCGGCGACAGGGTCACGAGCAGCGCCGCGTCCTTGCTGCCGTCGCCGAGCGGAAACGCGCCGACGCGCTGGGCGGTGGCGCGAATTGCGGCGGCGTCCGTTTCGCCCCAGTCGTTGTTCGCTGCGATCACGCTGCCGGTGGAGTCGTGGAGCTCGAGCTGCGGGTCGGCGAGCGGCGAAGCGACGCCCTGGCTCGCGAGTCCGGGACCGACGGCGCGCAGCAGGAGCGGCTT
>DASZPP010000049.1:0-9575 GCA_035549975.1 Opitutus sp. | reverse complement strand
GGGAAGCTCGCCGCACCGCAGCCGCCGATCCCGTCGCTCGTCCTGGCGCGCTACGTGCCCGAGCGCTTCGACGATTTCGCCTGGGAAAACGACCGCATGGCCCACCGCGCCTATGGCCCCGGCCTCGAGCTGCCCTCTGCCACCAAGGACCAGATGACAAGCAGCGGCATCGACTTCTGGTCGAAAAAAGTCCGCTACCCGATCGTCAACGGCTGGTATCACAAGGGCCACGATGGGCTCCACACCGACACCGGCGAAGGCTGTGACATGTATGAGGTCGGCCCGTATCGCGGCCTCGGCGGCACCGGCATCTGGGATGGCCAGGAACTCCACGTCTCGCGCGACTGGCGCACGTGGCACGTCTACGCCAACGGCCCGCTCCGCGCCGTCTTCGACCTCGGCTACGAGCCGTGGGATGCCGGCAACGTCTGGCAGACCGGCAACGGCGTGATGGTCTCCGAGGTCAAGCGCATCACGGTCGACGCCGGCCAGAACCTCGATCTCTTCGAAAGCACCTTCAATTTCAACGCGCCAAAAGGCACCGACGGCGAGCTCACCGTCGCGATCGGCCTTTCGAAGCACCCGAAACACGCGACCGTCACGCCGTCGCAGGACGAGTCCGCGCACTGGATGGCGCTCTGGGAAGATTATCAGGACCCCGCCGACGGCAGCCTTGGCTCCGCGATCATTCTCGATCCGTCCGCGCATTTCGCCGGATTCGCCGAGACGCCGACCGACCGTCTCATCCTCGTGAAGGTGAAATCCGGCCAGCCCGTCCGCTACTACGCCGGCGGCGGCTGGAGCAAATCCGGCGACTTCCCCAACGCCGCCGCGTGGCACGCCTACCTTACATCCAGCGCCGCCCGCCTCGCCTCACCCGTCAAGGTCGCCATCACTGCTCCGTGAGTCTCCGCTCGCCAGTAGGGCGGTTCTCCGACCCGCCCTCGCTCCGTCCCGGTCTCAATGGGGGCGCGACGCCCTCGTCGCGCGACGTTTGCCGCCGCGCCGTGCATTATTATTTGTCGGAGCGACCTCGGGCGGGTCGCAGACCCGTCCGATTCCGAACACTCGCACTACTCGCTCTCGCCTGTTGCTCCGGCCGGTTCACGATCGTCGCCGCGCCGATCTTCCGCACCGTCGGCCTCGCCGCCGGCGCCGACGTCCACACGATTCAGGAAGCGATCGACGCCGTGCCTGCGGGCAACACCGCCGACAAAATCATCATCGTCCAGCCCGGCGCGTTCTTCGGCCACACGATCCTGAACAAACCTCACGTCACCCTCCGCGGCTCCGGTCCGGCCACGTTGCTCACTTATAATCTGGGCCAGTCCGTCCCCGGTGCCGACGGCCAGCCCGTCACCTGGCGCGGGGCGGCCGCGCTCCAGATCACGCCCGAGGCGCACGACTGCGCGATCGAGAATCTCACGCTCGAAAACACCTTCGGCGAAGGCATGCAGGCGCAGGCCTGCGTCATCGAAGCCGACCGCGTCGCGTTCCGCCACTGCCGCATCCTCGGCTGGCAGGACACGCTCCGCCTCGAAACCGGCCGTCAGTTTTTCGACCGCTGCTACATCGCCGGCCACGTCGATTTCATCTACGGCGGCGCGACCGCGTTCTTCGATCGCTGCGAAATCTTCTGCCGCGGCCCCGGCTACGTCACCGCGCCCGCCACGCCCGCCGGCCGGATCGGCTTCGTCTTCTCCGAGTGCCGCGTGACGTTTCCCTATCACGCCGCTCCGACCTATCTTGGTCGTCCGTGGCACGGATCGCCGGCCGCGACCTTCATCCATTGCGAACTCGGCCCCGGCATCCAACCGGCGGGCTGGCACGAATGGCGCGTGCCGCCGCCGCTGATCCGCTTCGCCGAATATCAATGCACCGGCCCCGGCGCCGCCACGGCCGGCCGCGTCGCGTGGGCCGCGCACTCCGATTCGCCCGCTCCCGCCGAATTCGCCCGCACCGCCGTCCTCGGCGACTGGAACCCCGAAGAGTGACCGGTGGGAAAATCATGAGCACCCCGTCCAAAAAAAATTCTGCCGGCTCCGCGGCCTTCCGTCCCGCACCCGCCGTCGTAGCGGCAGGCCTCCGTGCCTGCCGAGCTCCGAGCGCCGAATTCCGGCAGGCGGAGACGCCTGCCGCTACACGCCGCGCCCGACATGGCCTCCCGCCCTCCTCCCGGCGCCTGGCCGCCCTGGCGCTTTTTTCGCTCTCCTCTTTGGCCGCGATCGCCGCGCCCGCCGGGAAATTCCCCGACGCCACGCCGCTCGAATGGTCCCAGCGCCTCGCGCATTCCGAGGTCGCCCGCCGCGGCAACACCCTCTTCTTCGGCGGCGCACCCCGCGCGAAATGGGACTACACCTCCACCCTCTTCGGCCTTTCGCTCGTCAAACTCTCCGCCGCGACCGGCGACCCATCGCTCGCGGACTTTGGTTTCAAAACCGCCGACTCCTTCGTCGCGCCCGACGGCACCATCCGCACCTACCACCTCGACGACTACAGCCTCGACAACATCCCCGGCGGCAAGCTCCTGCTCCTCCGCTACGAGCAGACCCACGACCAAAAACTCCTCGCGCCGCTCCGGCTCATCCGCCGCCAGCTCGCCGACCAGCCGCGCACGAGCGACGGTGGTTTCTGGCACAAGCAGCGCTACCCGTCCCAGATGTGGCTCGACGGCGTGTTCATGGCGTCGCCATTCCTCGCGCACTACGGCCAGGTTTTCCGCGAGCCCGACGCGTTCGACGAAGCCGCCCGCCAGCTCGTCCTCATGGACCGCCACGCCTATGATGCGAAGACCGGCCTGCACTATCATGCGTGGGACGAAAAACACGCGCTGCCGTGGGCGAACAAGACCACCGGCTGCTCGCCGAATTTCTGGGGCCGCGCCGAAGGCTGGTATGCGATGGCCCTCGTCGATTGCCTCGATTTTTTCCCGCCAACGCATCCGGAACTCGACGAAATCCAATCCATCCTCCGCCGCACCGCCGACGGCATCGTCCGCTGGCAGGATCCCTCGTCCGGCCTCTGGTGGCAGGTGCTCGACCAGGGAGATCGCAAGGGCAACTACCACGAAGCCACCGCGTCGTGCATGTTCGTCTACGCGCTCGCGAAGGCCGTGAACCGCGGCTACCTGCCACGCGAGAAATATCTCCCCGTGATCGAGCGCGGCTACGCCGGCCTCGTCCGCGAGTTCATCCGCCGCGACGCCGCCGGTCGTTTCAGCCTCACCCACTGCTGCTCCGTCGCCGGCCTCGGCTACACCAACGCCGCCGGCCGCGCGCGCGACGGCTCGTTCGACTACTACGTCAGCGAGCCCGTCGTGGACAACGACCTCAAGGGCATCGGCCCCTTCATCCTCGCCGGCATCGAGGTGCAGCAACTTATCGCGGACACGTCCTCCTCTTCCTGGGGGCGCGACGCCCCCGTCGCGCAAACGCCGAAGCGCGGCGCGGGCGCCGCGCCACCGCCAACCGTTTCGCCCGCGATCGGTTGGCCCGCCGTTCCCGCCATCCTCGCCCGCATCAAACCTCCCGAATTCCCCGCCCACGATTTTCCGATCACCGACTTCGGCGCGAAACCCGGCGTCGACGCCACCGTCGCGATCCGCGATGCGATCGCCGCGTGCCACGCCGCCGGCGGCGGCCGCGTTGTCGTCCCCGCCGGCGACTGGCAGACCGGCGCGATTCGCCTCCTCAGCAACGTCGATCTCCACGTCGCCGGCGGCGCCACGCTCCGTTTCACCACCGATCCCGCGGCCTACCTGCCGGTCGTCTTCACGCGCTGGGAAGGCGTCGAGTGCATGAACTACTCGCCGTTCATCTACGCGCTCGACCAGGAAAACATCGCCGTCACCGGCTCCGGCACGCTCGACGGCCAGGCCTCCGACGACAACTGGTGGGCCTGGAAAAAACAGCACGCCGACCGCGACGCGCTCAACGCCATGGGCGAGCGCGGCACGCCCGTCGCCAAACGCATCTTCGGCGCCGGCCATTTCCTCCGCCCGAATTTCATCCAGCCCTACCGCTGCAAAAATGTCCTGATCGAGGGCGTGCACATCGTCCGCTCGCCGATGTGGGAAATCCATCCCGTGCTCTCGACCAACGTCACCGTCCGCGGCGTCTCGATCTCCACGCACGGTCCGAACAACGACGGCTGCGATCCCGAGTGCTGCCGCGACGTCCTCATCGAGGATTGCACCTTCGACACCGGCGACGACTGCATCGCGATCAAGTCCGGCCGCAACAACGACGGCCGCCGCGTCGGCATGCCCTCGGAAAACCTGATCATCCGCCGCTGCCGGATGCTCGACGGCCACGGCGGCGTCGTGCTCGGCAGCGAGTGCAGCGGCGACATCCGCAACGTCTTCGCCGAGGACTGCGCGATGGACAGCCCGAACCTCGATCGTGCGCTCCGCTTGAAGTCCAACGCCCGCCGCGGCGGTGTGCTCGAAAACATTTTCCTGCGCCGCATCACGATCGGCCGCGTCTCCGAGGCTGTGCTCACGATCGACCTGCTCTACGAGGAGGGCCCGCGCGGCGACCATCCGCCCGTCGTCCGCCACATCCAGCTCGACCACATCACGAGCTCGGCGAGCCCGCGCGTGATGTATATCCGCGGATTCGACGCCGCGACGATCGACGACATCCGCATCGCCCACTCCACGTTCAACAGTGTGACTGATCCCGAAGTCGTGCAGCACGCCGGCCGCGTCACCCTCGATCACGTCACGATCAATCCCCAGAAAATCGTCCGCAGCCTCGACTCGCGGCCATCGGAGCATCCCTAGGCCGCCCGCTCGCGGACACCGATTGGGCGCGAGCCAGCTCGCTGCCTGCCGAAACCGACTTTGCCCTCGCCGCCTGATCTTTTCATTCCGCACCCACGAACGATGTCGAAATTCACCCAGATCAACGAACAGGTCGGCCGCTACCGCTGGACCATTTGCGCGCTCGTCTTCGCCGCGACGACGATCAATTACCTCGACCGGAACGTTCTCGGCCTGCTCAAGCCGATTTTGGCCCAGCGCGGCGTCTTCGGCGCCGATCCGGCGGTGCAGGAACTGAACTACTCGACCGTCGTCATCTGTTTCACCTTCGCCTACGCGATCGGCATGGTCATCGCCGGCCGGCTGATCGACTGGCTCGGCACCAAGTCCGGCTACGCCTACTCGCTCATCGGCTGGAGTTTTTCCGCGATCGGCCACGCCTTCGGCCATCACACCTGGAGCTTCGGCTTCTGGCGCGCCGCGCTCGGCCTTTCGGAGTCAGGTAATTTTCCCGCGGCGAACAAGACCATCGCCGAGTGGTTTCCGAAAAAGGAGCGCGCCTACGCCACCGGCCTCTACAACTCCGGCGCCAATGTCGGCGCCATCGTCGCTCCGCTCTGCGTGCCCTACATCGCCTCCACGTGGGGCTGGGAGTGGGCCTTCGTCCTCACCGGCGCGATCGGCCTCCTCTGGCTGTTTTTCTGGTATGCGATCTACGCCTCGCCCGCTGACAAGTTGCAGAGCGGCCACCTCTCGCCGGCGGAATACGACTACATTCACAGCGACCAGGACGAACCATCGCCGGCCACCGCCCGCATTTCGTGGTTCCGGCTGCTCGCGTTCCGCCAGACGTGGTCGTTCGTCGTCGGCAAGTTCATGACCGACGGCATCTGGTGGTTCTTCCTGTTCTGGCTCCCGTCGTTTCTCGACGGTGAAAACCAGCGCAAGATCGAGGCCTTCAAGGCGGCGCATCCGGGGTTCACGGGCGACACCGCACACCTCCCCGGCGTCATCAGCTGGCCGTTCGCCGTCGCGGTCATCTACACGGTCGCGACCGTCGGCTCGATCTTCGGCGGCTGGCTGCCGAAGCGTTTCATCAACGGCGGCATGAACGCGAACCGTGCGCGCAAGCTCTCCATGTTCCTCTTCGCACTGCTGCCGCTCACCGTGCTGCTCGCCTCGCGGCTCGGCACCATCAACACCTGGCTGGCCGTCGCCACGATCGCCATCGCCTGCTCGGCGCACCAGGCGTGGTCCGCGAACATTTTCACGACGGTCTCGGACATGTTTCCGAAACGCGCCGTCGCCTCCGTCACCGGCATCGGCGGCATGGCCGGCGCGATCGGCGGCGTCCTGATCGCCCGTGTCGCCGGCGAACTGCTCGCGCATTTCACGCGTCTCGGAAAAACCGAGACCGGCTACGCGCTGCTCTTCGTCATCTGCGGCTCCGCGTATCTGATCGCCTGGGTGCTGATGCACCTGCTCGTCCCGCAATTCCGCCAGGTCCAGTTGTCCGAATCGTGAGCCGCTCGCGCCTCCCGGGCCGCGGCCCACCGCCGCTGCGCCTCCCTCCCTCCACGCATCGCCCTTGTCATACATTATATGACAACCGCTTTTGTCATATAATGTATGACAACGGCGGGATCGGCCGCCGGCCGGGGCCCGCAACGGCGGCGCCGGGTCGGCGCATTCCCTTCCGCTTCATTGCGATTCTCGTGAGGCTGGCGTGCGCCGCGGCGGCCGGCGCCGGCGCCGCTCCCGCGCCAACTCCTGATGCCGTCGTGGCCCTCGACGGTTCCGGCCAGTTCACGTCGCTGCAGGATGCGATCAGCGCCGCACCGATGCGCACCGATCCCGCCGCTCCGCGCTGGGTCATTCTCGTCAAACCGGGCACTTATCACGAACGCATTTATGTCCAGCGCGAACGCGGACACATGTTGATTCACGGCGAAGACGCCGCGAAGACGATCATCACGTTCGGTCTCCACGCGAACCTGCCCGGTCCCGACGGCAAACCGATCAGCACCTTTCGCACGCCGACCCTCCAGATCGACGGCGACGGCATGATCTGGGAAAATCTCACGATCGCCAACTCCGCCGGGCCCGTCGGCCAGGCGCTCGCCCTCCGCGCCGACGGCGACCGGCTGATTTTCCGTCACTGCCGCTTTCTCGGCTGGCAGGACACGATCCTGCTCAACCGCGGCCGCGACTACTTCGACAACTGCTACATCGAAGGCCACGTGGATTTCATCTTCGGCGGCGCGACCGCGTTCTTCGATCGCTGCCGCATCCATTGCCTGCGCGACGGCTACATCACCGCCGCGTCGACGCCCAAGGGCCAGCGCTTCGGATTCGTCTTCGCCGGCTGCACGATCGATGCCGCCGACGGCGTGAAGACCTACCTCGGCCGCCCGTGGCGCGGTTTCGCCAGGACGATTTTCCTTCGCACCGAAATGTCCGCCGCCGTGCGCCCCGCCGGCTGGCATGATTGGGACAAGCCCCGCGCCGAGAAAACGACCTATTACGCCGAGTTCGAAAACACCGGCCCCGGCGCGAATCCCGCCGCGCGCGCCGCGTGGAGTCACCCGCTTCGCATCGACCAGGCCGCCCAGCTCACGCCCAGCGGCGTCCTCGCCGGCGCCGACGGCTGGAACCCGACCGGCAAGCTCCGCCTCGTGCTCGTCGGCGACTCGACCGTCGCGGACGCCTCGGGCTGGGGCCGCGGCTTCAAGCAGTTTCTCACCGACGCCATCGAGTGCACGAACATGGCCGCCAGCGGCCGCAGCTCGAAAAGTTACCGCGACGAGGGCCACTGGGACGACGCGATCGCGCTGCACGGTGACTACTACCTGATTCAGTTCGGTCACAACGACCAGCCCGGCAAAGGCCCGGCGCGCGAAACCGATCCGCGCACGACCTTCCCCGCCAACATGGCGCGCTACGTCGACGAGGTTCGCGCGATCGGGGCCGAGCCGATCCTGGTCACCTCGCTCACCCGCCGAAACTTCGCGAAGGACGGCAGCGGAAAACTCGCCGACACACTCGGGCCCTACGTCGAAGCGGTGAAGAACGTCGCTGCGGAAAAGCACGCCCTGCTCATCGATCTCCACGCGAGCAGCACCGAGCTGTGCGAGCGCCTCGGGCCCGAAAAATGCGCCGCGCTCAACCCGCGCAAGTCCGACGGCACGCCCGACACCACGCATCTCGATGCCCGCGGCAGCGCGACGTTCGCCCGCCTCGTGATCGACGACCTGCGCCGCGTCGCCCCCGCGCTCGCGCCCGATTTCCGCGCCGCGCCAGCCCCGTAGCGGCAGGCCTCCGTGCCTGCCGTTTCCGAACGCTGATCCCGGCAGGCAGGGACGCCTGCCGCTACGCCGCCGCGCAGCTTTGGTTTGGACTCCCGCCCGCCTTTTTTCCTCGACTGCCCCATGCCGCCCGCGAAGAAGTTCCGCCGTGCAGCCCAAGGCGACGCTTGAAGACGTGGCGCGCAAAGCCGGTGTGCATCGCACGACCGTCTCGCTCTCCCTGCGCAACCACCCGCGCATCCCCGCGCCGACCCGCGACCGCATCCGCGCGATCGCCACCGAGCTCGGCTACCGGATCAATCCGCTGGTGTCCGCGCTCATGCAGTCGCGCCGCACGGGCAAGCCGGTCAAGCACGCCGCGCTCGCGTTCGTCACCAATTATCCCACGCGCTACGGCTGGAAACCCGAGTATCACGACCGGCCGGATTTTTTTCCCGGCGCCGTCGAGCGCGCGCAGGATTTCGGCTACAAGCTCGAGCATTTCTGGCTCGCCGAGCCCGGCATGACGCCGCGCCGCTTCTGCGACATGCTTTCGGCGCGCAGCATCAACGGCCTCATCGTCGGCCGCCTGCCGCCCGGCCAGAACGCGCTCGCGCTCGAGTGGAACCGGTTCTCCTGTGTCGCCCTCGGCATGACGCTCCGCTCGCCGATCCTGCACCACGTCACGGAAAACCACTACGACACCGTGTGGCAGTCGATGGAGCGCTGTCGCGAGCGCGGCTACCGGCGCGTCGGCATCGTCTTCCCCGACGGCAACGACAGCCCGCGCGTCGGGCACCGCTGGCTCGGCGCCTACTTCACGCAGCAGCTCAATTTCCCGGCGCGCGACCGCGTGCCGATCTGCTCCGAGCAACCCACCGACGAGGAGCACTTCCGCGCGTGGTTCCTGAAGCACAAACCCGACGCCATCCTCGTCAACAACGCCCGCCTCCTGCTCGAGTGGCTCGGGCATCTCGGCCGCAGCGCGCCGCGGCACGTCGGCGTCGTGAGCCTCGAACACCGGCGCAATTTCGAAGGCACCGGCATGTATTACGATCCCGCGAAAATCGGCGCGCTCGCCGTCGAGATGCTCATCGGCTTCATGCATCGCAACGAAACCGGCGTGCCCTCGGTGCAACACGAGGTGCTGCTGACCGGCGAGTGGCGGGACAGCGGCATGCTCCCGGCCCGCGACTGAGCCGCCTGCACCCTGCCGCGGCCCCTGCCGCGAAAGGCACAAAACCATTTTCGCCTCCTGCGCTTTTCGAGGCCAAATAAAATTTCTGCCGGCTGATGGGTTGGCGCGAGGCGCCCGATCCACCGGTGCGGCCGCAACCGCCGACCTCACTTTTTGGCGGGTTTCTCCCGTCCGGACGATTTAGCGTTAAGTCAACGATGCGCGCAACGCAGCGGTTGTCCCGTTTTTCGTGCAGGCATTCCACTAGCGCATCACGACGGCCCATCACCCAGTCCGGGCCGCCGCCTCCTCCACCCCTGTAAAGTAGTTATCCCTGTATCCGAGCCGCGTT
>DASZPP010000048.1:0-3251 GCA_035549975.1 Opitutus sp. | reverse complement strand
GTCGACTGGCAGGTCAGGTTCGGAAATCCGAACGCGTCCAAAATAAACCACTAGTGGCCCACAGCTAACTTGACGAAGCCTTGGTGTCATTCTGAGCGGAGCGAAGAATCCAACGGCCCGACCGCACGCGAATATCGCACTGGATTCTTCGCTGCGCTCAGAGTGACAGCAACGGATTTAGGTCGGAATGCTTAAAGTTATCTCCGGGACACCACACTAGCCTCCCGATGAAACCGTGGAAAAACGACGACGAACTGTTCGCGCTCGCGCGACGAGAACTCTACACGGCCGTGATCGGCGACATCCTGGACGCGCTCGGATGCCGCCATCAATTTTTGCGGCCGCAAATCCAGCCGTTGCGGCCGGACTTCGTGCTGTGCGGCCGCGCGATGCCCGTGCTCGAGGCGGACGACGAGGGCGGCGAAGGGCCCGCGAGGGCCAATGCCGCCTTGAACCGGCCCTTCGGGCTCATGCTTGCGGCGCTCGACGACCTGGCGACCGCCGAGGTCTATATTTGCACGGGCGCTTCCCCCACTTACGCGCTGTGGGGCGAACTCATGAGCACCTGCGCGCGCAATCGCGGCGCCGCCGGCGCGGTCGTCGATGGCTGGTCGCGGGATACGCGCGGGATTCTTGCGTTGAATTTTCCCTGTTTTTCCCATGGGCGTTACGCCCAGGATCAGCGGCCGCGCGGCAAGGTGATCGATTTTCGGTGCCGCATCCAGATCGGCGCGGTGAGCGTGCAGCCGGGCGATGCAATCTTCGGCGATATGGACGGCGTCGTGGTGATTCCGCGGGCGTTGGAGCAGGAAGTGTTCACGAAGGCATGGGAGAAAGCCCGCGGAGAGAAGCGCGTTTTCGAAGCGATCAAGGCCGGCATGGGCGCGCAGGCCGCGTGGGATAAGTTCGGCATCCTCTGATTTCATCCGCCGTGAAAATCACCGACGTCAAAGTCTGGCTCGTCGAGGGCATCAAATACAACTGGACGCTGCTCAAGGTCTACACCGACACCGGGCCCACCGGCGTCGGCGAGGCGACGAACTGGCCGGGCTCGCCGATCATCGAGGCCGCGGCGCGGCACGCCGGCGAGCGCGTGATCGGGCTCGATCCGTTGCGCACGGACTTCATCTGGACGAAACTCTACCGCGACCTGAACTGGATCGGGCCGGGCGGCGCGTCGCTCTGCGCGATCAGCGGGCTCGACATGGCGCTGCTCGACCTGAAGGCGAAGGCGCTCGGCGTTCCGCTCCACCAGCTTCTCGGCGGCGCGTTTCGCACCGAGATTCTGCTCTACGCGAACTATTGGTTCACCGGCGGCGGGCACACGCCCGAGGACTACGCGCGCCAGGCGGCGCGGGCGATCGCGGCGGGTTTCACCGGATTGAAGTTCGATCCGTTTGCGCACACGAACTATCTCTACGGTTCGGACCTGGCGACGAACCTGAACCTTTCGATCGAGCAGCAGCAGCGCGCGATCGACGTCACGCGCGCGGTGCGCGAAGCGATCGGTCCCGGCGCCGACCTGATGATCGAGACGCACGCGATGCTCAACGGCCGGATGGCGGTCCGCATGGCCGAGGCGCTCGCGCCGTTCGGCATGACCTGGTATGAGGAACCCGCCGGCCCGGAGAACGCCGCGAATCTTCGCGCCCTCCGCGAGCGCCTTCCGGGCCGCGTGTCGATCTGCGTGGGCGAGCGCCATTACACGCGCCACGGCTTCCGGCCGGTCTTCGAGGCGAACATTTGCGATGTCGTCATGCCGGACATCACGCGCTGCGGCGGCCCCGGCGAGATGAAACGGATTGCGACGATGGCCGAGGCTTACAACGTGCTCCTCGCACCGCACAATCCGAACGGCCCGCTCAGCACGCTCGCGAGCGCCCACGTGTGCGCGAGCATCCCGAATTTCTTCCGCTGCGAATACATGTTCAACGACGTGCCATGGCGCGACGCCGTCCTCACGCATCCGCTCGATGTGCGCGCGGGCCGGCTGCATCTCAGCGAGCGGCCGGGCCTCGGCGTCGATCTCGTCGAGGAGGAGCTCGCAAAGCATCCGGGCATTCGCGAGCTGAACGCGCGGGAGAATTTCTACGTGTGAGTTCCACCGACCCCGACCCGCCCCAGGCTGCCGTTCCGCTCCGCCGCTGCGGCAACTCCCCCTTGCAGCTTCCCGTGCTCGGGCTCGGCTGCTGGGCCTACGGCGGCGGTGACTACTGGGGCAGCCAGAGCCAGCGCGACGTCGACAGCGTGGTGCACGATGCACTCGGGCAGGGCTGTAATTTTTTCGACACCGCCGAGGCCTACAACAACGGCGCCAGCGAAAGCTCGCTCGGTGCCGCGCTTCGCGGCGTGCCGCGGGACGACGTCATCCTTTGCACGAAGATCAGTCCGTCGAACGTCGGCCGCGGGACGCTCGAGGCCCATTGCGACGCGAGCCTGCGCCGGCTCCAGGCCGACTACATCGATCTTTACCTCGTGCACTGGCCGGTCACGGCGCACTCCATCCGCCATTTCGCCCCGGACGGAACTCCGGTGCCGTCGGTGACGGAGGCATTCGATGGGCTGCAACGGCTGCAGCAGTCCGGGAAAATCCGGCACATCGGCGTCAGCAATTTCGGCCCGGCCCGGCTCGCCGAAGCGCTGGCCACCGGCGCGCGCATCGTCGTCGACGAACTGCCCTACAACCTGCTGTCGCGCGCGATCGAGCTCGAGGCCCTGCCCTTCTGCCGGCGCCACGGCATCGGCGTCCTCGGCTACATGGCGCTCCAGCAGGGCGTGATCTCGGACAAGTATCGGCAGCTCGACGACCTGCCGGCGGTGCGGCGCCGCACGCGGCATTTCGACAGCCGCAAGGTCCCGCAGGCGCGTCACGGCCTCCCCGGCGCGGAAGCCGAAACCGCCGCCGCGCTCCGCGCGATCCGCGCGATCGCCGCGCGCCACGGCCTCCCCACCTCCGAGCTCGCTCTCAAGTGGGCGTTCTCGGGCGACGGCATCACGAGCTGCCTGTGCGGGGCGCGCAACGTTCCCGCGCTCCGCGAAGCCATCCGCGCCGCCCGCGAGCCGCTGCCCGCCGCCGTGATCGCCGAGCTGAATCGCGTCACTCGGCCGCTGCTGGAAGCGCTCGGCCCCGGCTTCGACTACTACGAACACCCGTCGAACGACCGGACCAAGTAAGCGCGAGCGGTGGGGCCGGTCTCCGACCGGCCCTGCGCCAGCCCTCTGGCACTTTGGATCGAAAGCGGCGGAGGACT
>DASZPP010000047.1:0-23111 GCA_035549975.1 Opitutus sp. | reverse complement strand
CGAGACCGGAGATGGTCGTCCACGGCCACTGGTCGTGCGGGGTGTTGGCGCGGACGGCGATGGCGTCGCGTTCGGGCGGCGGAACGAACGGGCCGGCGAGTTCGTAGCGCTGGTAGACGGAGGAGTTCGGGCCGAACGCGGCCTCGCCGAACTCCGGGATCGCCGCGCGGGCGGCGCGGACGAGCGCGTCCTGCTGGCACCATTCGCGGACGCAGTCGGGCACGAGCAAATTGGCGATTGTGATAAGGAGGGCGGCGCGATCCTGTGCCGAAGCGCGCTCGATCCAGCCGGCGGCCGGAGGTGTTTCCTGGATGCGGCCGAGAAACTCCGCGGGAAAATGATCGAGCAGCAGCGCCGCGGTCGGCACATCGAGCGGCGGAGGCGGCGGGGCGTTCGCGTCGTCGGGCGGCTCGACGGCGAGCGAGTAGGCGAGTTCCTCGGCGGAGGCGCCGGAGATGATCGGCCGCTCGTTGATCCACATGCCGGGGAGGAGCTGATCGTCGGGGTCGGCGGGCGACAGGACGTAAACGGCGCCGCGTTGTTCGGGCGAGCGGACAAGGCCGGCCCAGGCGGAGGCGGGGCTTTTGCCCGCGGCGATTTTGAAAAACGTGGCAAGGCGGCTCGCGGAGCCGAGTTTCGTCGAGGACGGCGTGATGCGGTTCCAGTCGATTTTTTCGAGCAATTGCGTGGCCTGTGTCGCGAGGCTGGGAATGGCCTGGCGGAGTGCCACGAGGCCGGCGGCATATTCGGCGACCGCGACGTCGGTCTGCGGCGGCACGGCGGAATCGAGGAGGAGTTGCGCGCGCCGGAGTGCGACGCCGCCATCGATCAAGCCGAGGACCTCCGCGGCGGGGACCGCGGTGAGACGCAGGCCGAGCGTGTCGGGCAGCGGCGCTTCGGGGTCGAGCGAGTTCCAGGCGTCGCCGGCGAGGGCGCGGAGCTGTTCGCGTTCGGGCCAGGAAAACGCGCGGCTTTCGGAGACGAAGCCGGAACGCGCGAGGGCGCGTTTCACCTCCGGCGCCTGCATGAAAAGCGCCCAGAGGAAACCGGTGCGGGCGTTCTCGGCCTGGAGGAGTGAGATGCCCTGGTCGATGCCGATGACGTCGGAGTCGACCCAGCCGGTCTGGGGATTGAAGGCGTCGACGAAGCCGTAGCGCTTCCAGGTGCGATCCCCGTAAACGGTGCGAATGTGGTGGAGGACCATCAAGGTCTCGTAGGGAGCGAACGGCACGGATCCCGCGGCGGCGCACGGAACGATGGTGCCATCGAGGGCGTTGAACTCGGTCGTGCGCGGCGGCCCGCCCCAGGCCTTGTAGCCGGTGGCGGAATCCGACGCGGTCACGCCCCACAGACGCTCGCTCCAGGTGGGAAATTCGGAGCGCAGGTCGATGCAGAACTGCCGCTGCGCGAGCGTGGCGAGGACGGAGTTGTGATAATAGTCGGCGAAGGCGTCGCGCAGGTCGCGAAAATCGACGAAGGCGTGGGCGTATTGGTGAATGAAGAGCGGCGGGCCCTCGATGAAATGATAGCCGGCATAGGTGCCGACGGGCTCGCGTTTCCAAGTCTGCCAGTAGTCGCGGCTGAGGGCGTTTTGCGGCGCGCCCATGCCGAGAAAACTCATCATCATGTGCTCGGCGTAAAAGCCCCAGCGGAAACGCGAGAAGCCGCCCTCGGGGTGCCAGCCCATCGCGACGGTCTGGCCGCCGTTGAGAAACCAGGACCAATCCGTTTCGCGATAGAGCTGGTCGACGAGCGCGGTGATTTCCGGGTCCTGAAAATACTCGCGGGCGACGATCGCGCCGGCGAGGAAGAAACCGGTGTCGATCGACGAGAGCTCGCACTGCCAGGCCCGCGCGCCGGTGTCCATTTCCATGAAGTGATAGAAAAACCCGTGGACGCGCGGCGCCTTCGTGGCGAGGAAGCGAAGCATGAGCCGGACGCGTTCGACGGCGACCTTTCGATCGACCCAGCCGCGCTGCACCGCGATGGCCCAGGCGGCGAGGGCGAAACCCTCGGCTGAAATGCTGGCCTTGCCCTCGCTCGGTGCGCCGTCGGCCCGGGCGCGATCGCGCACGAGGCCGGTGAGCGGATTCGACTGCTCGCGGAAGAACCGGAAGGCGCGGTGCTCGATCTCTTCGAGGAGCGCGTCATCATCGAGCGTGAGGATGGCGCCGGGCCGGGCGGCAGCGAGCGCCGCGGGTGCGCCGGCGGCGGACGATTGCCGTGCGGCGAGCCCGCCTGCAATCCCGAAAAACGCCGCGAAGGCACACGCCAGAAACCAGGGTTGCGGAACGTGGAAAAGCATGAGGCGGCGGGAAAATGGACAGCGAATATAACCGGCAGGTCGCATCGCGCGACCTGAGCCGCGAATTCGTGGGGTTGGGCTTCGAGCGTGGCGACCATGCGCAGACCGATGGTTTTTCGCGCGCCGCGGTGGTCGTGGAGCGATGAAAGTTTACGACGTCGCGGGTGCAACACCCGCGACGTCGGCGCGGCCCAGACGCGGGGCCCGACGCGTCGGGCTGCGGTTCATTGTCGATCCGGGCAGAGCCAAGCAGCGCAACGGGAGACTGGGAGTTTGATGCGTTGCCGGCCGGCGAAGCCGTCGTGGACAGTTCTATTTTAAAGAGCTACCAAACTGGCGGTCCGCGGCTGAAAGTCTGGTTCCGAGAGTAGACGGCATTCGAAGCTTCCTTCGGCTCGAGTCCGCCGGCACCGGCGCGAGGTGTGGTGCGGCGGGGCGGGCGGCTTCCCAGCTTAATGATGCTTGGTCGGCCGGTCTCAAGAGAGCTCCGTTCAGACCCTCATCGTCGACAATCCTCCTGAGGCCGACCCCCTATACTCTCAAGTGAGAGTGAATGTGAACGCGCAATTGGCGCATCGGTTCCAATGCTGCCCGCGATCCCCACTTCCACTGCGGTCCGTCTCCGTGTGAAATCTCCGTGATTTTGCGCGTTTTCGTCCCGCGCTTTCCTACAGGTCCCCGCAAGGTGCCTTTTCCCGTTTCACCCAAAACCCATTCTTCAGTTGCCCGCCTCGCACGCGAGGTGCGTCCCCGTTCCCTATTTCTCGGCCGGTGTTATACGGCCCGAGCCTGATTAACCCACCCATGCACACCAAACACTGCAAGCTACGGCCGGGATACTACATCTTGGCTTCAGCGCTCGCCCTTAATGCGAGCGCTTTGTTCGGTCAGCAGGCATCAAATAGCGACAGCAATAACAGCGGCTCCAATGAGGAAGTCGTGGTGCTGTCGCCGTTTGAAGTGTCGGCCACCGACAACCAGAGCTACACGGCGGCGACGACGCTCGCCGGCAACCGCCTCAACACGGAAGTCCGTGACATCGGCAATGCCGTCACCGTTATCACCAAGCAATTCCTGACGGATATCGGCGCGACGGATAACCAGACGCTGCTGCAATACACGACCAACACGGAGGTCGGCGGCTTCTATGGCAACTTCGCCGGTTTCGGCGACTCGGCGCACCTCGATGAGTCGGGTCGTTTCACGAACCCGAACCAGAACACTCGTGTCCGCGGCCTGACCTCGGCCGACAACACCCGTGAGTATTTCCTCACGTCGATTCCGTGGGAAGGCTACAACATCGACGGCGTCGACCTCCAGCGCGGCCCGAATTCGATTCTGTTCGGCCAGGGCAGCCCGGCGGGTATCATCAATACCCGTATCAAGCAGGCCAGCTACAAAGACAGCTACGAAGCGTCCTTCCGCGTCGGCAGCTGGGGCAGCACCCGTGCCACCATCGATATCAACAAGGTTTTAATCAAGAATGAGCTCGCGATCCGCATCTCCGCAGTGCGCAACGACCAGGAATACAAGCAGGATCCCGCTTATTCGTTGGACAAGCGGCTGTATGCCGCCGTGCGCTGGGAGCCGGGCTTCCTCAAGAAGGGCTCGGCGCGTACGATCGTCAAGGCGAACGTGGAATGGGGTGACGTCGGCTCCAACAACCCCCGCGAGCTCCCGCCGACGGACGCGATCACACCGTGGTTCTACACAGGTACGTATAGTGGGTACAACGTGGCCAACCAGCCGTTCACGTTCCCGAACCTGAACAAGATGACGATCAACTCGGAGCAGAATCAGGACGACAACACCGGCATTCCTGGTCACGGTCTCAATCGTCCGTCGCACAACGGCCCGTCCGGAACCTACATCGATCCTACCACCGGTCAGAATGAATTGATTCCGACGTATCTGAACAACCCCCAGACCGGAGCGAATTACGCCAGCGGCACCTTCACTGGTCAGCCGAACGAGTATTTCCAGCCGTGGATTGCCGGCAGCATGCTCGGCGTCTTCGGCAGCCCCGCGTTCAATTTCCAATATAATGATGCGACCCAAGGGACGGCGGTCGATTGGGAGCCGCAGGGCTACCACGGCATGAACTCCAGCGGTGTGAATGGTGTGCGCACCAACTCGGTCACCGCTTACATCCGGCCGGGCAGTGTTGCGACCTACTCGAATTATGCCACGAATGCGCGCCTTTACTACAAGAACCTTCCGGCTTGGCAGTATGGCTTGTTCAAGGACAAGTCGCTCACGGACGCTTCCGTTTTCGACTTCTACAACCAGCTGCTGGACGGTCCCACCAAGCATGAGTTCCAGAACTTCCGGGCGATCAACCTGAGTCTGGACCAGACCTTCTTCCACGATCAGGTCGGTTTCGAACTCACCTACTATAAGGAATTTTATAAGAGCGGAAGAAACTCGCTGATCGCGGACAGCTTGAACCTCGATTTCAACAAGGTTTACTCGGACGGTTCGCCCTACGGCAAGAACGGGGTGCCTTACGAGGACGGCACGCCCAATCCGAACCTTGGGAAGGCCTACGTGGGCGGCGCTGGTAATGGCAATGTCGGCGTGAGCAACCGCGAAGACGGCCGCCTCACGGTGTTTGTCGACCACGACTTCGCCCAGGACGGTCACAATTGGTTCACCCGGGCGCTCGGCCGCCACGTGATCACCGGTTTGCTGAGCGGCGACCGGCAAGAAACGAGCAACCACGATTACGATCTCTACAGCATCGATGATCCGGCGTATGAGAAGGCCCAAAATGGGTCCGCAAACGACAACCCCTTGACGCCTTGGACCGGACTTCGGCCGTTTACGTTCATCTACTTGGGGGACTCGCTCCTGAACGCCAGTTCGGCCTCGGGTGCTCATATCCCGAATCCCAAGGTGAATCCGATGATTGCCAGCGGTCAGGTCATCAACTTTGATGCGACCTGGAAGCCTTCGACGAATCCGAACGATCCGAGCTACGTGAACCCGGGTGCCTATTGGCACAATCCCTACGATTCCGTCGCTAACCCCATCGCCGCCGACGGTCAATACCGCGACGCCAACGGTAATGTGGTTACCAGCACCTCGGTGGGTGGCACCGGGATTCCCTATGACAGCACCCAGTCGGAAAACCCGCAGAATTACGTCGGTTTCCGTCCCTACAATATCAACATCATCAACTCGCTCACCTCGCAGGCGAACATGGACCGCAACACCACCGGGGCCCAGCTCAACAAGAACAAGGTGTTCTCCCGGGCGTTCAACTGGCAAGGGCACTTCTGGGATAATGCGCTGGTCGTGACGTGGGGCGTGCGCAAGGACATCGCGTCCGCGTGGGCCGCTTCGATCGACACGAACAGCAGCGGCGTGGCGAGTGACTACTTCCGGATGAACTCGGCGCTCAACAGCTTCGCGTTGCCGGATGCCGCCAACAACCGTCTGGAAGTCACTTCGCACGCGTGGACGACCGTCCTCCACCTCAATCAACTGCCCTACCTCAACAAGCTGCCGATTCAGGTCAGCCTGTTCTACAACAAGTCGACCGACTTCCAGCCGTCGGCCCAGCGTGTGGACGTCTATGGCGTGCCGCTCTCCGCTCCGTCCGGCAAGACGGTGGACAAGGGTATTCTCCTCGAATCGGCTGACGGCAAATACAGCCTCAAGATTAATAAATACGAGACGGCCAGCGTGAACGCCAGCAGCGCGGGGCTCAACGGTGGGTGGTTCATCGGTGCCTCTCAGGTCTGGGCGGGCAACTGGGTAAACCGGTTCCAGTATAACTGGACGGGCGACTCGATCGCCAACGCCGCCGATCCCAGCGCCTCTGATTACGAGACCAACACGATCGACAACTACGGGCAAGCTCCCGGTGAGACGGCGGCTGACGCCAAGGCACGTGAAAATTCCGTGATCTCGGCATGGCGCGCGTGGCAGGCCAGCGTCGATCCGCGCTTCTACCAGGCGTGGGGCATCGACCTCACCAAGAAAACCGGCCTGAGCTACCACGTGCCGAACGGTTTTTCGGTGCCGGAGGACAGCACGTCCGAGGGCTACGAAATCGAAGTCAGCGCACAGCCGACGCGCAACTGGCGCCTCACGCTTAACGCGAGCAAGACCGAGGCCCAACGCGAGAACATTGGCGGTGCGAACCTGACCGACTTCATCTCGAAGTATGAGACGGCGCTCAATGGCGGCGCCAAGGGCGGCGTCGGCGACCTTCGTATCTGGTGGGGCGGCGCTGGCAACGAGACCACCCTTCAGGAGTGGAACACGAACATCGGTTCAGAATATCACCAACGCAAACTGCAGGAAGGTACAGACGTGCCGGAACTGCGCAAGTGGCGCTGGAATGCGATCTCGAACTACACGTTCGATCACGGCCCGCTCAAGAACTTCAACGTGGGCGGCTCGGTCCGGTATCAGTCCTCGATCGTCATCGGCTACCAGCCGATCGCGGGTGCGACCGCCAACACGATCAGCTTCGATATCGCGGATCCCTATCGCGGCCCGAGCGAAACCGACTTTGGGCTTTGGGTGGGTTACTCGCGCAAGATCTGGCACAACATCAATTGGAACATCCAGTTGAACATCCAGAATATCGGTGTCGGCAACGAGCTTGAGCCGGTCACAACCGAACCTGACGGCACGCCGGCGACCTTCCGAATAAGGGCGCCGCAGAGTTGGCTCCTGACCAACACGTTCTACTTCTAAATCGCGTTTGCGGTTTAAAGTTCAAGGCGCCGGGCCCAAAGCCCGGCGCCTTTGTTTTGGCCGGTTCTCGACTCTCAGTGCGTTGGTTTTTCGTCAACTGGCGGCTGACCGCCGAAAATTCGCTGGCGCCGTCGAGGGCGCTCCCAACGCGCTTGAGCATTCGATGGAAAGGACGGTAGTGTTATGCAATGAGATTTTCCGGCGCGGAGACCCTCCGGCGAACGACGGATTGGCTGATGGTCGCGATTGTTTTTGCCGTGGTGGCTGCCTGCTACTGGCCGGCGTTGCGCGGCGAAATTTTGTGGGATGATCCGGCGCACATCACATCGGAGGATCTGCGTTCGTGGGCCGGACTGTGGCGGATCTGGTTCGAACTCGGCGCCACGCAGCAATATTATCCCGTCCTGCACACGGCGTTTTGGATCGAGCACCGGCTGTGGGGCGATTCGATGGTTGGCTATCATCTGGCCAACATTTTCCAGCACGCTGCGTGCTGCTGCTTGCTCGCGCTGCTTCTTCGGCGTTTATGGTCGATGCCCGAAACGGCGAGCGCGCGCCAGCCGGGTTTGGCATGGCTGGCGGCGCTGCTTTTTGCGGCTCATCCTGTGTGCGTCGAGTCCGTCGCTTGGATCTCAGAGCAAAAAAATACGCTCTCCCTGCTCTTTTACCTGCTCGCCGCGCTGACCTATCTGGACTTTGCCGCGAAACGTCGCCGGCGGGCCTATGCGCTCGCCACAATCCTGTTTCTGCTCGCGCTCGGGACGAAGAGCGTGACCGCGACGCTGCCCGCCGCGATTTTGGTGGCGCTTTGGTGGGGAAACGGCCGGTTGTCGTGGCGCCGTGATGCTGTTCCGCTGCTGCCGTGGTTTGGCGCGGCGGTGGCAGCGGGACTGTTCACGGCTTGGGTGGAGCGGACGCAAATCGGCGCGCGCGGCGCATCGTTTCACCTGTCGGCAATGGAGCGCGTGTTGCTCGCCAGCCGCGACGTCTGGTTCTACCTGGGCAAGCTGGCCTGGCCGGCCGACCTGACTTTTTTTTATCCCCGCTGGGACGTCGCGAAGGAAGCATGGCACTGGATCGGCTGGCTGATCGCGAGCATCGTGACGACCGGATTGCTGTTCTGGATTCGGCGAAGGGCGCGCGGACCGCTCGCCGCGTGGCTCCTATTCGTGGGCTCGCTGTTTCCCGCGCTGGGATTTTTCAATGTCTACCCTTTCATCTTTTCCTACGTCGCGGACCACTTCCAATACCAGGCCTGTCTCGTTTTCGTCTCGGCGGTGGCGGGCGGGATCGCCTGGCTGGTGGCGCGACCGGTTCCGTGGATGCGCATGATCGCCGGTGGATGTGGCGGTGCGCTCGTGCTCGGGCTCGCCGTGGTGAGCCGGGACCAGAGTGGACTGTATCGCGACATGGCCACGCTTTTCCGGCACACCGTCGCCGCGGTCCCGCAAAGCTGGATGGCCCACCACAACCTTGGCCTCGCACTCTCGCGATCCCGCGATGGCAATCCCGCGGCGATCGCGGAATATCGGAAGGCCATCGCGTTGAACCCAAGCTTTCCGGAATCGCATTTCGCGCTGGGTCGCGAGCTGGCAAAGCTGCCGGAGGCGTCGGCGCAGACGGAGGCGATCAGGGAGTTCGAGCGGGCGCTGGAGTTTCAGCCGTATTATCCCGATGCCAACAATGCACTGGGGCTGGAGCTGGCAAAGCAGCCGGGCCGGCTCGACGAGGCGATCGCATGCTTCGAGAAGGCGTTGCAGGTCCGTCCGAAGAACGCCGAGTTTCATCTGAACCTGGCCAACGCCCTCGCCCACGATGCGCGCCATCTGCCCGAGGCGATGGCGCATTTCACGGAGGCGATTCACCTTCGTCCGGACAATGCGAAAGCGCACAACGACTACGCCGTCGCGCTCGCGAAACTGCCGGACCATCGCGATGAGGCGATGCAGGAATTCGAACAGGCGCTGCGCCTGGACCCGAATTATGCCGAGGCGCACTACAATCTCGCGGGCACGCTGGCGGAAATGCCCGGCCGCGCGTCCGAGGCGATTGCGCACTACGAGCAGGCGCTGAAGATCGATCCCGACTCCGCGCCGGCGCATTACGGCCTGGCCAATGTGCTCGCGCTGCAGGCGGGCCGTCCGGTCGACGCGATTGCGCACTACGAAGCGGCGCTGCGCCTGCAGCCGGATTTCGCCGAGGCGCATGCGAACCTGGCCAACGTGCTTGCGCGCATGCCCGGCCGGACACCGGCGGCGATCGAACACTACGAGGCCGCGCTGCGGATCGATCCGAACCTCGCCTGGGTTCACCTCAACCTCGGCCTGCACCTCGCGCAGATTCCCGGCCGTTCCGCCGATGCGATGGCCCACTATGAAGCCGCGTTGCGACTCAAGCCCGACTACCCCGATGCCCTGAACGGCCTCGCGATCCTTTGCGCGCAGGAAGGACGGTTTCAGGAGGCGCGGGCTCACTGGGAAAAAGCGCTGGAAGTCGATCCAAACTACCAGACGGCGCGTCAGAATTTGCGCCTGCTGGACCAGATGGCCGCGCAGCGACGCTGACGGCAACGCGACGGTTGTGTGCGAGCCAGCACAGGCGCGGCCCGTGTCCGGGCTGCAGCGGTTCAAATTGAGTTGTAGCCGACCATGGCGTGGTAGCCGCGAGCGTGAGCGAGTGGGAAGTCCGTCCACTCGCTCACGCTTGCGGCTACAGTTTGTCTGAATCTGCCCTGGCGGATGAGTTATTGCGCCTGCAGCCAGGCGAGGTGCTCGCGGGCCTCAGGAAAATCCGGTCGCAGGCGGAGGGCGGATTGCTCCTGCGTTTCCGCGTCGCGCGTCCGGCCGAGCTGGCCCAGCACGAGCGCGAGCTCGTGATGAGCGTCGGCGGAGTCGGGAACGAGCCGCACCGTGGCTTCGAATTGCGCGAGCGCATCCGGCACGCGATTCATGCGCATGAACACGAGCGCGAGATTGTGATGCGCGCCGGCCATCGCCGGTTGCGCGCGCAACGCGGCCTCGTAGTGGTCGATGGCGTCGGAAAATTTTTCCTGGCGGGCGAGGAGATTGGCGAAATTGTAGTGCGCCTCGGCCGAGTCGGGCCGCAGACGCAGCGCCGCTTCGAATTGCGTTTGCGCCGGCTCGAGCTGGCCGGTCGCAGCCAGCGCGTTGCCGAGATTGGTCCGCGCCTCGAACGAATTCGGCGCGAGGGTGATCGCCGCTTCCAAGTGACGGATGCCATCGTCCGTCCGCCCGAGGGCGAGGAGGGCCTGCGCAAGCTCGACCTGCGCTTCGGGCCCGGGCTGAAGTTTCAAAGCCGCCTCGAAGTGCGGCAGCGCGTCCGCGACCCGGCCGCCTTCCGCCAGGGAACGCGCCCAGTTGGCCTCGGCTTCGGCGTAGCCCGGGCGCAACCGCACCGCCGCGGCGTAGTGCCCGACCGCATCCGCGAGCCGGCCGCTTTTTGCCAGCGCGTTTCCGAGATTGTTTTCGGCGTCGGCCAGTTCCGGTTTCAAGCGAAGGGCGGTTTCATAATGAGAGATTGCGTCCGGCCATCGGTGCAGCGCCGCAAGCGCCATGCCGAGATTGTTGTGGAGTTCGGCGTCTTTGGGTTTGCCGGAGATCACTTGCTCGAAATACGGCAGCGCCTCCCCTGGCCGGCCGAGCCCCATCAGCGCCTGACCCATATGAACCGCGAGGTCCCCGTGATACGCGGGGCTCACTGCGTGGGCGCTTGCGCAGGCCGCGATCGCATCCTGCCAGCGGCCGGCGTCGACGTAGGCATAGGCAAGCCCGTCATAGGCGCGCGGGTTGCCCGGGCATTTGGCGACGGTGTCGGACCAGATCGTTTCCTCGGAACGGTAGTCGGTATTGCGGCGGATCGTCAGGGCGCCGAACACGAGCGCAATCAGCGCCACCGCCCACGCGGCGCGGCGGTTCAACCAGGCATGCAGGCCGATGACCGCGCCGAGGACGAGCGCCGCGAGCGGCAGATACATGCGGTGCTCCGCGATGGTCTGGGTCGTCAGCGGCACGAAGCTCGAACTCGGCGCGAGGATGACGAAAAACCACGCTCCGAGAAATCCAACCGTTGGTCTCCGCCAGAGCGCGAGTCCCGTGGCGGCGAGCAGCGCGAGAACGATCAATCCCTGCCACCAAACTTCACCCACGCCGGTGGCGAGATTCGTTCCGTAGTCGACGACCAGGGGATGCGGCCAGATCGACAGTTTCAAATAGGTCGTGATCGCACGGCACTGCGTCAGCAAATACTGCCACGAACTCACGCCGAGCCCGAAGCCGACCGTGCCGCCACGCTGGCCATTGTGGAGGACGAGCCAGCCGAGCGGCAGCCAGCTCGCCGCGAGGGCGGCGTAATATCCTTTTCGCTCGCGCCAGGCCGCGCGAAAGTCGCCGGCGACGAAAGTCCGGTCATATAACCAGAGCAGCAGCGGCGCGGTGGCGACGGTCTCCTTGCTCGCCGCTCCCGCGAAACAGGCCAGGACCGAGAGAGTGAGCCAGCGGCGGCGGACGGGCGCGCTGCTTTCCACGCCGCGGATGAAGCCATAGAACGTCAGCAGGTAAAACAGCGCGCCGATCACCTCGTTTCGCTGCACGACACAGTCGACCGATTCCGTCAGCAGCGGATGCACGGCCCAAAGCAATGTCGCGCTCGAGGCGATGGTCCCGGCGTTGGCGCGAACCTTCGCCGGCAGCGCGGGCCGCCGCAGTGTCCGTCGCAGCAGGCCCCACAGCGCCAGCATCGCCAGCGCGTGCAGCGCGAGATTGGCGAGGTGATATCCGCGCACCGCGAGGCCGCCGGCGGCGTAGTTGATTGCGAGCGAAACATTCACGAGCGGCCGGCCGGAAACGCCGCCGCTGTCGCCCGGCGGATTCAGCGCCGCCCACGGCGGCCAGAGGTGGCGGATCGATTCGTTGCGCAGGATCGCGGGCCGGTCGTCGAAGAAGAAAGGACCGTTGAGGCTGTTCCAATAGACGCCCAGCACGGCGAGCAGGAGCCCGCCGCCGAGCAGCCAGGCTGCGCGCCGCGACGCGCCGGGATCGGTCGAACCGGAAAGCACGGCGGCACGATGGGTGAGATTTCGGCCGTGGAAAACAGATTTCTGGCGCTCATCCGCTCTTGTGGCGCGATCCGGAGGCGGCGGCCAGCCACGCGCCAGGCGAGGCGCTTTCGCAGGAAGTCAAAAGTCAGACGGGATCTCGCGTTGAGGGAATTGGCCTTCGCCGAAGGCTGTGCGATCGTATGCGCATGAAGTCAATTTGTCTGCTGTTGTTCCCGGTTTTGGCGGCGGCCGCACTGGCGGCGACGCCGCCTGCCGCCAAGAATCCCGCGCGGGAGGCGAACTCGACCCGAAAGGCAGGAGCCGTAGCCGCGCGGCCAGTCATTCACCTCGGCCTGAGTCCGGAGGAAGTCATGAAAATAATCGGACACCCGGACAATGTGGAAGCCATCAAGACGCCGGCGGGAAAGGGCGAGCGCTGGACCTATAAAAGACTCGAGAAGGAATGGACGGACCAAATCGCGGCGACGGTCGACGTGGTGCCGGCATTTGTCGGCGAGGTGATGCCGAACCAGGGCATCGGCGACGTGGAAGTTCCGCACAATCACCTCGAGCACGTGAAACTTTACCAGGTTTCGACGCTCGTGTTTGTCGGCGGCAAACTGGTCGCCGTCACGCAGCAGCCGAAGAAGGAAAGCCAGATCGAGAACTGACGGACGGCCCGGCCCGCGCGGCCGGGCTGGTCAGGGTCCGGCCGCCCGAAGTTGGGCGAGAATTTCGCGGCAGTGGCCGGCGGTCTCGCGATTGCCGGCGCGCTCGGCGAGTTCCGCGCCTTCGGTCAGGACGCGGCGGGCGTCCGGGAGGCGGCCGAGCTGGGCGTAGATCTGGCCGAGGAAAAGCGAGCTTTGCGGATCCTTGGGCCGGACGCGGTGAAGCATTTCGAATGGCGCGAGCGCATCCGCGGGGCGGCCCTGCAACAGGCGGAGCACGCCGAGATCCGCGTTGAGTTCCGGGTCTTCCGGGTCGATCGCCAGCCCTTGCTGGTAGTGCTGTTCGGCTGCCGCCGCGTCCTGCTTTGCCGCGGCGGCTTCACCGAGCCGCAAATGGTAGAGCGCGAGCAGGTGCCGCGCCTGCGGTTGTTCGGGATGGGAATCGTAGAGCGGCTGCCAGTAACGGCGCGCCTCGTCGAGGCGGCCGGCGTCGAACGCGAGCTGGCCCAGCAGGATCAGCGTTTTCGGAAAGGTGGGCTGCAGCGTGAGTGATCGCTTCAGCGCCTCGATCGCCTCTCCACGGTGGCCCAGCGCGAGCAGGCCGGAGCCGAGGTTGAAATTCGAATCGGCGTCGTTCGGCGCGATGGCGACGGCGTCGCGATAGGCCTGAACGGATTCGTCGACCCGGCCGAGATCGAGCAGGACGGCGCCGAGCTCGTTGTGCAACTCGTAGGCGTGCGGCGAGCCGGACAGCGCACGGCGGACGACCTGCAGCGCGTCGCCCGGGTGTTTTTGCAGGCGCAGCGATTCGGCGAGATCGGCCGCCAGCATGATGCGCGTGTCGCCGTGGCCCGGCCGCTGCAGGCCCTGCTCGAAGACCGGCTGGGCCTTGGCGGCCTGGCCGAGTTGAAGATAGAGCGAGCCGAGTTGCAGGTAGGAGGCCGGGTCGTCGGGCGCGAGCTCGATCGCGCGCTGGAGAAACGCCACTCCGCGGTCGCCGCGCTGCATCTGGAACGCCATCGTGGCGAGGAGCGTGAGCCGTTTGGGATCGTAACACCAGGCGTGCAGCTCTTCGATCCAGGGGTCGTCCGCCTCGCGATATCGTCCCGCCTCGCGACCGAGGTTGCGCTGGTGGAAGGCTGCGGCGGCCTGACCGTCGGCCGCGAGCATTTCGGCGTAGAGGTTGTGCGCCGTCGAAAAATCGGGCGTGTCGCGGACGATCTGCTCGATCAGTTCGCGGGCGTCCCCGCGATTCCCGCGCTGGAGCGCGAGGCGCGCGAGGCCGAGGCGCGCGTAGGGGTCCCGCGGCCGGAGCGCGAGCCGGCGCTGGTAGTGCGATTCGGCGGCGTCGGGCTGGCCGGTCTTGAATTCGAGATCGGCGAGCCGCAACCACGCGGCCGCGTAGTCGGGTGCGAGGCGCACGGTTTCCGCGAGCAAGGCGGCCTGGGTTTGGTCGTCGCCGGCGGTGCGGCGAAGGTCGGAGAGATAGTAGGGCCAGCGGGCGTTCTCCGGCTGCTCGGCGTGAAGAAACCGCCAGCAGGCTTCGGCGTTCGCGAGGTAACCGTTGGCGTGATAAATCCGCCCGAGGTCGGCGACGCCTTCGAGCGCGCGGGCGCGGGAGCGGGTGAGCGCCTGCGCGGCGGCAATTTTTTCTGCGAGCTGCGCGGGTTTTTTTGCGAGGTCGGCAGGCGCGGCGGGCAGCGCCGCCTGCACGCGGGCGGGCAGCCGATACCAGCGCCAGGCGAACGCGCTGCCGATCGCGATGCCCGCGAACGCCAGAACGGCGAGCGCGACCCACGCGAAGGTTTTCACTTTCGCCGCCATAGGGTCACGCTGCTCATGTTCTCGTAAGGCGCGAAGGCGTGGAATCCGCCGGTCACGATCACCGGCACGCCGTTGCCATCGAGGTCGCCGACGGCGGCGGTGACGAGGTGCGTCGGCCGGTGCGCGAGCACGACCGGGCGGAAGTGCTCGCGGCCGTCGTTCAGCCACGCCATCATCGACACGGCGTTTGGATCGGACCAGTCGGCGAAGCAGCTCACGGCGAGGAGATCGACGAAACCGTCGCCGTTGAGATCGGCGGCGCACGGGCCATACGCGCCGGGCATGTCGCCCACGCGATGAAACATGAACTTCCCGCCGCCGACGTTCTCGAGCCATTGCAAGCCGTGCCACGGGCGCGGGCCGCGCACGGAATAGTCGAAGCCGTCGCCGTTCGTGTAGATGAGATCGGGCCGGCCGTCGCGGTTGACGTCGGCGACATCGAGGCCGCTGCTGCCGTAGTCCTCGTTGGTCGAGCCCCAGACGATCGTGTCCCGAAATTCGCCGGGGCCGGAGCGCCGAAACCAGTGCACCTCCTCCCACTCCTGCGAGATGAGCGCGGCGAACTCCGGCTTCCCGTCGCCGTCGAAATCGGCGACCGGCGTGTGGATGCACCCCGACTGGGTGTTCACGACGTGGCTGGTGAATTGCCAGCCGCCCTGGTTTTCCAGCCAGCGGGTTTCGCCCTGATCGTAGCCGAACTGGCCGACGACGAGATCGAGGCGCCCGTCCGCGTGATCGGCGAGATTGGCTGCGCGGACATCCGACACGCGGGCGACGTGATCCATCAGCACGCGTTTTTCGAAACGGCCGTCGCCGAGGTTTTCGAGCACGACGACGGCGCCGATGCGATCGTTGCTCGGCATGATCTGGCCCATGCTCGCGACGAGCACGTCGAGCCGGCCGGTGCCGTTGAGGTCGGCGGCGGCGACGTGGGCGGGGGCGGAAATCTCCGTGCCGATGACCCGTTCGGTGAACACGCCGCGCGGCGACTGGCGGATCCAGCGGACGGTGTTGTTTTGCGCTTCGCAGTAGAGCACGTCGGGCAGGCCGTCGCGGTCGAGGTCGACGATGGCGACATTGGTCACGAGCGGCCGGCCGAATTCGCTCGCGGGCGCGCCGATCGGCGTCGGCGTGTATTCGAGGCGCGCGACCGCGGCGGGCGCGGTCGAGGCTGGGGACGACGGCACGGAGTGCGTGGCCCAGATTTGCGCCAGCAAAATGCCAACGGCGGCCGCGACGACGGCGCCGAGCAGAAGAGCGATGACCAGGGCGAGACGTGAGCGCATGCGTGGTTCCCGTCAAAAATTCGCGCGCATCTCCGGCGGCAGCAGCGCGAGGGCGAGCGCGGCGAGGCGGGCATCGGTGATTTGCAGGCCGAGCGCGCGGGTGAGCGCGACGAAGCGGAAGAGCTCCAGCGGTGTGAGCGAACGCAGGCGCGATTCGTCGATTTCGGCGAGGCACTGCCCGAGCTGCGCGCGCGCCTGGTCGAAACGTTTCGCCTCGGCCAGGACGATCGCGAGATCGACGCGGCGTTCCCATGGCAGCGTGGCCGCGGCGCCGGCGTCGAGACGGGTCTCCACCGCCTTGAGCCCGTCGCGGGCCTCGTCGTGGTCGCCCGCGGCGCGCGCCGCCTGCACGCGTGCGACCTGCGCGCCCAGATCGTCGGGATGAAGCCGGCCGATCGCGAACGCGGCGCGACCGGCGAGATCGGGCTGGCCGGTCTCGGCGAAATACTCCGCGAGACGGGCGAGTGCGAGGGAGTTGTCCTGCAGTTCCACCGTTTCGAAAACGACTGCCGCCTGGCCTTCAAAACCGGCAACCTCGGGAAGCCGGTAGGGAACCGGTCGCAACCAGCGCGGCGGCAGCCAGCGATGCAACAACGCGACGAGCGATTTTCCCGACTGGTCGCCGCCCAGGCTGGCGAGTTTCTCCAGGGCCGGATCCCACGAGGCGAGGACGACGTGCGTGATCTGGTGACGCTGGATCAGCGCGTAGGCCTCGTCCTGCGACGTGGTGCCCGCGATGCGCATCGCGACGTTGAGGCCCTGGCTGTTTTCGGGAGAGGGCGTGCCGAGCGCCTTGAAACCGCCTTCGAAGGCGAGCGCTGCGGCGACGTCCGGCGAGGCGAGCACGGCGGCGCGATTTTCACCGGTGCGGCGGGCCAGCCAGTGGGCGAGGTCGCGATCGATCAGGCTTTCGAGTTCCGGCTCGCTCACGGAATCCCTGGCGCGTCCCGCCGGTGACAGGAGGATCACCGCCGGAAGGAGCGCAAGCCCCACTGCGCCGCCCCACAGCCAGCGAGCCGTGACGGCGAGACGGCCGCTCGTGAGCGCGACGAGCAAGACGAGCACGGTGGCATCGACCGCAGCCCACGCCCGCAGGTGAAAACACGCGACCGCAAGCGCCGCCGCGACCGGACCCAGGGCAATCGCAGTGGCAACGCGACGCGGGGCGTCCGCGCCGCGCCGCCAGAGCAGCCAGATCGCCGGAACGACCAGCAGCAGCGGCAGCAAAGTCGCGACCGAGAAATGGGAAACGCCTTCGTGCGCGAGCCACGCGAACAGGTTGCCGGCGGAGGTGCCGTCGAAGAGCACGGTCAGGCGTGTCGCCTCAGGATTCGGGCTGAACAGTTGCTGGCGCGCGCGGATCGCCATCACGATGGGTGCGATCACCGCGATGGCCGCCAGCGCCGCGAGCACGTAGCCGCGGCGTGAACGGACGCGCGCAGCGCCGCGCAATCGCGCATCGGCCCGCACGAGCAGTTCACCGGCACCCAGCCAGGCGAGTCCGTGGAGCGGATGGACCACGTCGAGGCGCCAGCCGGGATCGTGCGCGGGAAGGAATTCGATGATGCGGGCGGCGAGACACGTCAGCGCCCCGGCGATCGCCCAGGCGCGCCACGGCGGTGGCGGCGCATCGCCGCCGCGTGGCGTCAACCGGGCGGCGAGGAGCGCGCCGGCAACGATGCCGATGAGCACGGGCAGCTCGGTTCCCACACTGAGCCAGAGCCCGCAGCCGCCGACGACTCCCGCGACGATGAAATGACGGCGCAAGCTTTCGGCGGTCGGTTGCAGACGGACGACCAGCAACGGCAGGATGCTCCAGAGTGCCGCCGCGAGTTGCAGTCCCTCCGCATGGGGCTGGCCGGGCAGGAATCCGGCAGCGAAGGGAAAAGTCGCGGCGAGTCCGATCGAGGCCAGGGCGGCCGGAAACGTGCCGAAGCGCCGGGCGACGAAAATCGTCGTGCCGGCCAGCACCAACAGCAGCAGCAACGGATCGGAGAAGAGCGCCGCCTGTTCGACCGCGACGCCGAGCGGACGGCCGGTGAGGAGATGATCGAGGCCGGCGAGGCCGGCGAGCCACCAGCGATACGGCGAAGCGGAGACGATGTCGCGGCCGTCGGGAGGATAATCGTAGTCGACGTGGCGCACGCGCCATTCCCCGTGCGAGAACATCTGCTGCACCTGTGCGATCCACTCGCAGCTTCCGAAGTCGCTTCCGCCGGGCACGAATTCGCGGACACCGCCGGCATAGCCGGTCGGCGAGGCCGCATCGAGAGCGGGTGGTGTGCCGGCGGCGTTGGTGACGAAGTTGAGGTGCCGGAGGCGGACGGCGTTGATCGCGATCAGAAACCCGCAGGCGCACGCCGGCGCGAGGAGCCACGCGCGGAGCGAAAACGGGAGGGAGAACTTCATGAGTTGGACGGGGTGTTGGGTCGGCGGGGTTGATTCGACAGAAAGCGGCGGCGGTCGCAAGCGATTGAAGATCGTCGCCGGCAGCTTCTCGCTTGCCCGCGGGGAACGGAAGCCAACTCTTAGCGGAGAGTGAAGCGAGCGAGGGTGCGCCGGCGTCCGGAGCCCGCGCTGCCAACTTCATCCCGAACACCCGCCCATGCCTTTCGCCGCCCCCGCCCGCCGCCCCAGGCCCGCGATTCGGAACATCGCACGCGGCTGGCTGTTGTTCGCCGGCCTCGCCGTCGCGACCGCCGGCGCGACAGAGTTGCAGGAGCAGCCGCTGGCGCGGAAATCCGGGCCGCGCGGAACAACGATGTTTACAATGCTCCCACCGGCGCAAACGGGCATCGTGGTCGAGAACCGTTACGATGATCCGCGGATGTGGGGCGAACGTTACCAGGAGTTCGTCTACGGCCCCATCGGCACGGGCGTGGCGATCGGCGACTACGACGGCGACGGCAAACCGGATGTTTACGTCGTGAGCAAGCTCGAGGGCGGCCGGCTGTTCCGCAACCTTGGCGGCTGGAAGTTCGAGGACGTGACCGAGCGCGCGGGCGTCAGCGGACTGGCGAACGGCTGGATGGGCACGGCGAAAAGCTGGATGGGGCTCGGCGGCGACGCGGGGGCGTCGTGGTTTCAGGGCGCAGTCTTCGCCGACGTGAACAACGACGGCCGGCTCGACCTTTACGTGTGCCGCTTCGGCCAGCCGAATCTGCTCTTCATCAACCAGGGCGACGGCACGTTCAAGGAGGAGGCGGCGGCGCGCGGGCTGGCGCTGAGCGACGCGAGCGGCGTGGGGGCGTTCTGCGACTACGATCGCGACGGCTGGCTCGACGTCTACGTGCAAACGAACCTGCTCGACGCGGCGAAGCATCCGGTCGGCCAGCGCGACCATCTGTTTCACAACAACGGCGACGGCACCTTCACGGATGTGACCGAGCGCGCCGGGATTCGCGGCGAGACGCAGGGACACTCGGCAATCTGGTGGGATTACGACGGCGACGGCTGGCCCGACCTCTATGTGGCGAACGATTTCGCCGTGCCCGATTCGCTCTATCACAACAACCGCGACGGGACGTTCACGAACGTCATCGACCAGGTCGTGTCGCACATGCCGCACTCGGCGATGGGCTCGGACCTCGGCGACGTGAACAACGACGGCTTGATCGACTTTCTCGTCGCGGACATGGCGGCGACCTCGCACGAGCGGGACCAGCGGGGGCAGGCGACGAACCGCTCGCGCCTCGACGAGATGCGTGAGCCGCCCGGCGCCGCGCCGCAATACATGCGCAACGCGCTCTACCTGAACACCGGCACGGGCCGGATGCGCGAGGCGGCGTTTCTCGCCGGACTGGCGGCGAGCGACTGGACGTGGTCGGTGCGGCTCGAGGACCTCGACAACGACGGCCGGCTCGATGCGTTTTTCACCAACGGCATGGTGCGCGAGTTGAACAACGTCGATCTCGTCGCGCGCACGACGGCGGCGGAAAGTCCCGGCGAACGCGTGCGAATCATGCAGGCCAGCCCGCCGCTCGCGCAGGCCAACCTGGCGTTCCGGAATCTCGGCGAGCTGCGCTTCGAGAACGTGAGCGCCGCGTGGGGACTCGACCAGCGCGGCGTGAGCTTCGGCGCGGCGTTCGGCGATCTCGATGGCGACGGCGATCTCGATCTGGTTTACGTCAACTACCAAGGAGGAGTCACCGTGCTGCGCAACGATTCGGACTCCGGGCACCGGCTGATCGTCGCGCTGCGCGGCACGCGCTCGAACCGGTTTGGCGTGGGCGCGACGGTGCGGATCGAGACGGCGTCGGGCGTGCAGGTGAGGCAGCTGGTGGTGGCGCGGGGATATTTGTCGAGCAGCGAGCCGGTGCTGCACTTCGGGCTGGGCAACGACACCGGGATCAAGCGGCTGACCGTGGACTGGCCGAGCGGCGCGACGCAGACGTTCACGGACCTGGCGGTGGATCGGAAGATGACGATCACGGAGCCGGCGGAATCGCCGCGGGCGCCGACGGCGGAGTTGCGGCAGGACGCCGCCGCCACGGCGACGGAGTTCACCGCGACCGCGACGCCACCGCGACTCGAGCCGACGGATCCGCGGCGCGCCGTGGCGGATTTCGATCGCGACGGGCGGATGGACGAATTTGTGGGCGGGGCGGCGCTCGCTGGCAAATATCCGCTGGCGGCGCCGAGCGCGCTGTTCGCGGATCGCATCGGGCGGCGGGTCGAGGTCACGGATGCAGTGGCGCCGGCGTTGCGCGAGGTCGGGCTCGTGACGGCGGCGTTGTGGTGCGACGTCGATGGCGACGGCTGGCCGGACCTGATCGTCGCGACCGACTGGGGTGAAGTGAAATATTTCCACAATCGCGGCGGACAGACGCTCGAGGACTGGAGCGAGCGCGCCGGATTCACGGCGGCGGGCACGGGACGGTGGAGCGCGCTGGCGGCGGCGGATTTCAACGGCGACGGCCGGCCGGACTTCGTGGCGGGCAATCTCGGTTTGAACACGCGCTACCACGCCAGCGCCACCGAGCCGGCGCTGCTTTACTACGGTGATTTCGGCGGCGGGCCGCTGGCGATCGAAGGTTATTATGAAGGCGGGAAAATTTACCCGTGGCTGTCGCGCGGCGAGATGGCGGCGAAGGTCCCAGGGGTGCTGCGGCGGTATCCGCGCAACGACGCGTATGCCCGCGCGTCGCTCGCTGAAATCGTCGGCGCGGACAGGCTCGCGTCGGCGCGGCGGTTCGCGGCGACGGAATTGCGCAGCGGCGTTTTCCTGAGCCAGCCGGATGGGACTTATCGGTTCGAACCGCTGCCGCGGATCGTCCAGATCGCGCCGCTGCGTGGAATCGTCGCCGGCGATTTTGACGGAGATGGTCGGGCGGACATCTACGCGGTGCAGAATTCCGACGCGCCGCCGGCGTCGATCGGACATTTCGACGGCGGGGTGAGCCAGCTTTTGCGGGGCGACGGGCACGGTCGTTTCACGCCGGTGCCGCCGGCGGAGAGCGGCCTGGTCGTGCCGGGCGAAGCGGCGGCGGTGCAGGTGCGCGATCTCGACGGCGACGGGTGGCCGGATTTTGTGGTGCTGCGCGGTGATGGCGGCCGGATGGCGTTTCACAACAACGGCACGCCCGGCAGGAAGCCGCCGGGAGTTGCGGCAAACGGAAACTCGATGGCGCGATGAATCCGTCCCGCCGCCAAGCCGCTTCGCCAGAACCCGCCGCCGAACGCGCCGGGCGCATCGCGGCGCGCTGGTGGATGAAGCTCGCGCTGGCGGTGGCCGCGCCGGTCTTGTTTTTCGCGCTGCTGGAAACGGGATTGCGGCTGGCGGGATTCGGGCGCGACACGAATTTTTTCGTTCCCGATACGAAGCCGGGGTTTTATCGGACCAACCCGCGTTACACCGAGCTGTTTTTCCCGGCGTCGTTCGGGCTGAAGCCGCTGAATTTCCGGATCGCGAGGCAAAAGCCGGCCGGAAGCTATCGCGTGTTCGCGATCGGCGAGTCGGCGGCGATGGGCGTGCCGGAGCCGGGATTCGCGATCGCGCCGCAGTTGCAGGCGCAATTGCGCGCGGCCTATCCCGGACGGAAGATCGAGGTGTTCAGCCTCGGCATCACGGCGATCGACTCGCACGTGATCCGCGACATCGTCCGGCAGGCGGTCGATTTTCAGCCGGATCTGCTGGTCGTCTACATGGGCAACAACGAAGTCGTCGGCCCCTACGGGCCGAGCTCGGCCGTTGGCTCACGGATGCCGCCGCGCTGGCTCATCCGGCTGAGCCTATGGACGCGCGGGACGCGGACGGGACAGTTGATCCAGCGGCTCGTGCACACGGCGTCATCATCGCGTCGTGACTTCAAGGACTGGCGCGGGATGGAGACCTTCAAGGGAAATGACGTCGCCGCGGACGATCCGCGGATGGCGGCGGTGTATGCGAATTTCTCGGCGAACCTGGCCGACATCCTTGCGATGGCGCGCCACGCCGGTGCGAAGGTGGTGCTCTCGACCGTCGCGGTGAATGTGCGTGACTGCGCGCCGTTCGTGTCGTTGCACGGCCGCGGCCTCGCGCCGGCGCAACTCGACGAGTGGCGGGAAGATTCACGCGACGCAGAGAAGGCCCGCGGACTCGGCGACGATGCGCGGGCGCGCGCGCTTCTCGAGCGGGCGGTGGCGCTGGATCCGGCTTACGCCGAAACGCACTACCAGCTTGCGCGCCTGCTCGAACAGGACGGCGACATGAATGGCGCGCGCCGGCAATTCCTCGATGCGTTGCAATGGGATGCGCTGCGGTTCCGCGCCGATGCGCAAATCAACGCGATCATTCGCCACGCGGCGCGGGCGGCCGGCGGCGCGGTCGCGCTGGTGGATGCGGCGCAGGCGCTCGGCGCCGACGCGAACTCGACCGTCCCGCCGGCGGGGCATGCGTTTTTCTTCGAGCACGTGCACCTCACGTGGGAGGGGAATTACGCGCTGGTCCGCACGCTCGCGCCCGCCGCGGGCGTGGCGCTGTTCGGGGAGAGCGCGAAACCGGCGCACTGGCTCACTGCGGCGGAATGCGCTGATGGGCTCGGTTTCACCGCGTTTGGGCGGGCCACGCAGTTTGCGCGGATGGACGAACTGACCGGCCGGCCGCCGTTCACAAACCAGAGCAGCTTTGCCGCCGACCGGAGCTGGCTCGAGGGCGAACTCGGTGTGGCGACGGCGGCGGTGTCGAAACCGGAGGCGCTGCAGGCCGTGGCGGCGAAGATCGAGGCGGCGGGCGAGCGGGACCCGGACGACGCGTTTGCCATTTTCCAGGCGGCGCAGGTCGA
>DASZPP010000046.1:0-10429 GCA_035549975.1 Opitutus sp. | reverse complement strand
ACGACGCGCAGCGGGATCCCGACCGCCCAGGTCGAAATCACCGAAAACGGCTTCTCCTCGAGCGTGACCGGCTTCGACGGATTGACCACCGCGACCACCTACGACGGCCTCCTGCGCCCGTCCACCGTCACCGACACCCGCGACAACACGACGACCACGGCCTATTACGCCGGCACGACCATGGTGGAAACCGTGACCGACGCCGCCGGCGACCAGTCGGCCACCGCCTACGACGCCGCCGGCCGGGTGAAATGGAACCGCGACGCGCGCAACCACTACACCCGCTTCGCCTACAACACCCGCGGCCAGACGATCCAGCAATGGGGCGACGGCAGCTTCCCCGTCTCCTATGGCTACGACGCGACCTACGGCGACAAGACGACGATGAGCACCTACCGCGGCGGCACCGGCTTCGACGCCGAAGACTGGCCGGCCAGTCCCGGCGACGCCGACACGACCACCTGGACCTACGACGAGGCGACCGGGGTTTTGTGGAAAAAGACCGATGCGCCGACCACCGAGCACCCGAGCGGCAAGACCGTGACGACGACCTACAACAGCCGGCTGCAGGTGGCCACCCGCACGCTGGCCCGCGGCGTGGTGACGACCTACGGCTACGACAGCGCCACCGGCGAGCTCTTGTCCCAAACCTATTCCGACGACACCGCACCCGTCGGCTACACCTACGGCCGGACCGGCCAGGTCGAGACGGTGAGCGACGACACCGGCATCCGCGACCTGGTCTACGATCCGGCCAAACCCTGGCGGCTCACCGCGGAGGCGGAGGACGCGTTCTACGGCCGCCGCGTGCTCACGCGGCTCTACGACAACGACACGATCAAGGGCCGGGTGACCGGTTTTCAGTTGGGCCCGACCGCCGGCAGCGGCGCGGAGTTGGAGCAGACCTTCGGGTTCACAACCGTCGGCCGGTTCGAATCGATCACCACCAAGCGCGACGCGAACACGTCCTCGCGCACCTTCCGCTATACGTATCGCACGGATTCGGCGCTGATCGCCGCGCTGACGATCGACGGCAACAGCAGCTTTGGCGTCGCCCGCGATTACGAGGATCACCGCGATCTCGTGACTTCGCTCGACACGACCTGGGGCGAGACGTCCGTCTCCCGCTACGACTACGCCTACAACGAGCTCGCCCAGCGCACGAGCACGCTGCAGTCCGGCGCGGCGTTCGCGGACTACGGCGACTCGACCTTCCATCTCTACACCTACGACGGCCGCGGCGGAGCCAAGCCGAAGGGGTCATGTCATGACTCTTGACAAGGAGCGATCATGGCGGGATGGTCGCGGGCATGGCCCGGAAGCTGAGAGTCGAGTTCGGCGGTGCCTGTTATCATGTCATCAACCGGGGCAACTACCGGAAGGACTTGTTCACGGGGAAAGGCGCGGCGGAGTCGTTTCAGCAGTGCCTCGAAGAGGCGGCGGCGCGGTTCCACTGGCGGGTGCACGCGTTCGTGGTCATGCGGAATCATTTTCACCTCGCGGTGGAGACGCCGGAGCCGAACTTGAGCGAGGGCATGAAGTGGCTGCAGGGAACGTGGATCATGCGGTTCAACCGGTTTCGCGGGGAGACCGGGCGCCCGTTCCAGGGCCGCTACAAGGCGTTGCACGTCGAACCGGGCCACGCACTCGCGCAGGTGGCGCATTACATTCATCTCAATCCGGTGCGGGCAAAGGCGGTCACACCGGAGGCGCTTTTGGAATATCGCTGGAGCAGCCTGCCGCTGTTCGCGAAGAAGAAGACTCGACCGCAGTATCTCGAGCCGACGACCATTCTCACGGAAAGCGGCGGGCTGCGGGACTCGGCGGCCGGTTGGCGGCGTTACGTCGATTATCTCGGCGTGCTGGCGGAGGAAGACGCGAAGCTGCGGGAGGAACGATTCGGAAGGTTGAGCCGCGGCTGGGCGATCGGCTCGGCGGAATTCAAAGCGGATCTGAAGCTGGCCTTGGTTCGCGAAGGCGGCGGAAAGGAGAAGTTCGCAGTGCTGGGCGCGGATCGGGACGCTCACCGCGAATTGAAGGCGGAGCTTTGGGAAGAGCGAGTCGTCGCCGCCGCGAAGGCATTCGGAACGCGGCTGGATGCGCTGCCGCCGAAGCAATCGGCGCCGGAAAAGGTGCGCCTTGCGGCCTTGATGAAGGCGGCGACGTCGGTTTCAAACGGCTGGCTGGCGGAGCGGTTGAAAATGGGTTCGGCCGGAAACGTCAGCCAATATGTGCGGCGGTTTCATCTGCGAGGCGAGAATCGGCGGCATGCATTCAAAGCCGCTCTGGCGTAGTGTCCGGCCCAGAGAAGCCGGTTCCTGAGCTTCCGGTCATGCGGCCATTGGTGTCGTCCCGCGCCGGTTCCCAGGCAGGCCCGAGCGAATCGTGCACCGGCATTTGGTTCCTTTGGTCGATGTGGCGAGGCAGATTTCTATGCGAGGATGCCCGTGCAACTGCGGTCACCCTGTGAATCTCACAAGCACCTTTTCATCGCGTCTTATTCTCGCCCGTTTCCGCCTCGAGAAGAGGGCGACCGGAATGGATGCGGCGAGACTCGTCCGCTGCGGATCGATTTTTCTATGGCTAATATCACGACCAAAAAGAAGGCCTCGGGAATAAAACTCGGGAGCCTTGTAAAGGACACCGTCACCGGGTTCACCGGTATCGCCGTCGGCCGCACCGAGTTCGCCTTCGGGTGCATCCATATCCGGGTGCAGGCTCGGAAATTGAGCACGGATGGGGCTCCCATTCCGGTCCAAAGCTTCGATGACCAGCGAATCGAACTGCTCGCGCCGCCGACAAAATCATGGGCCGAACCCAGGAAGATCGCGGTCAAGCTGGGAAACGTGGCTCGTGATACTCTCACCGGCACGGTTGGGACCGTTACGAGCAAGACCGTCGGCGTCGAAGGCCAGGTCTATTTCGTTATCGAGCCGCCGGGCCTGACGGAAAACGGTGAAACGAACCCGCCGCTCGTGGTGAGCGCGGGGTGGATCGAGGTCGTCGATAAACGCGAACTTGCGGTGAGCAAAAGCAGCGCCGCCACGAGTGGCGGGCCGGCGGCCCGCGGCGTCAGTTTGCCTCCGAATATTTAGCAGACCCCGCGGAGCCTACCGGCCTTCGGTTGGCGCGGGCTTGTCAGAACGACGTTCATCTTCTCTGTGATACCCACGCCCGCGCGCCGCGCGCGCAGACGAAAGTGTTGGAGCCAACGGCGAGTTGGTCATCGGATTCTTTTCCACAACAGCAATCCGATCAACCAGCACGGCCGCGCCAATTCGGGTCCAAGCAATTTTATCAGATCGACCTCCTCGCCGGCAGCCAGTTGATCGAATGGACTCCTGCCATCAAGGAGCGAATGCGGCTTTAGCCACCAATGGCCCCATTTCGGCAGCCCGAGACGGCTTCCCACACTGCCAAAAGCGTCCTCCAATACCGTAAACCGGCGACGCACTTCTAGCGCCACCTCCGGTGGCTGCCGCCGAGTCAGGTGGCCCGGCCGCACCCGTAGGAGCAGTGCGATCTGGCCCGCGGAGAGCCCTGAGCAGCCGAGCTGCTTCCTGGCGACTGCAATCGTCTTTCCCCCGGTGTGCCAGATCGCCCGCAGTTTGATTTCGCTAACGGGAAGCTCGGCCCGTCCGAAGCGTCCATCCATCTCGCTCAAGACATAGAGTCGCTCGCGCAGCCGCCGGGCGGCGGCTTCCAGCGCCCTGCGATCGACGCGCAGATCGAGGTCACCCCACCAGAGTTTTCTCCGGCGAAGGCTGAAGACATTCGCGTTGGGGAGAAAGATAGCCCGCCGATGTCTTTCGCGGTAGCGCGACTTGCTGCCGAAGCACCGGCCGACCGGCAGACCGACCTCGGCCAACTTTCCAGCCGCTTCCGCCGGTGCGAACTCGAGATCGCGCGGCGGCGGTGGCCCCGACAAGGTAAGCGTGCGCCAACGCATCGAAGCGGCGATCCGATCGGTCGGAATGGAGCAGGCGGCCAGTCCCGCCCGGGCGCCGGACCAGCCGGGCGGAGTTCGTTCTGCGGCCCTGCGAGCGCACACCACGCCTCCACGTTCTCGTCGGCCGGGAATGCAAACAGCGGAAGCGGACGCGTGCGCAGGTTCGTGCGGCGCGTCACGGCAGCGAGCGAAAGTTTGAGCTGCCAGCGACCGAACAAGGTGAGGAGCCTCTCGGCCGGGTAGGAACGCCGCACGCCCTCGGGCACGCAGTTCGCGATCAAATCATGCTGCATGAACCCGAAGCTGAAGACCGCCAGATGAAAACCCTCCGGCTTCAGCCGATCCTGCCCGGACTCGTAAATCCAGGCGTCGAGCAGGCGGGCGGGAACGTCCAGATTGGAAGCATTCCAGTGAGCACGGATCCAGGCGCAACTCTGGTCCAGCAGCTTGTCTCCCCGGGAACGTTTCATCGCTCTTTCCGCAACAGTTCGCCGCGATGTTTTTCCCAAAGCTGGTCCGCGAGGTGGAACGCGACCTGCGCGTCTTCCACGTCGATACCGAAGATCCGATCGGCCATTTGGGGATACTCGACCGGCGAATTCGTCACGGAGACGAAGCTGACCGTCCCGTTGCTCAGCCGGACGAACAGCTCGTTCGTCTTCGGCACCCCGTAGATAGAGCAGGTGACGTGGGGAAACTCGCGGTCCGGCAGATCCTCCTCGTAGGGAATGCACGCCTTGGCGCGAAGATGTTGGTCCAATCGGAGGGCAGGGGAGTCGTGGCCGCCCGGTTGAAGGGAGGAAGAACGTCGGCTCATCGCTGAGGAGCCTAACAGACGCGGCGACGCCCGCGAATCGGCCAAAGGTGGGAAACCGCCGAATCACCGCCGCACTGGCCGTGGATCGCCGGTCTCTCGAAAAAGCCAGGCCACCGAAACGCGGAGCACGGTGGCAAACGCCCTGATCTCGTAATCGCGCAGATAGCGCTCGCCGTTCTCGACTCGCGTCACGGACGCCCGGTCGAATGGCACTCCCCGCACGGTGAGCCGCGCCGCCAGGTCCGCCTGCGACATCCAGATGCGACGCTTGAGCCGGGCGTCGCGGATCCGGCCGCCCAGGATATTCCGACCTCGTTGTGCGCTGCGCTTCAATAGGGTGTCAGGTTGACACCCGAGGCTAGCGAAACTTATGGCTGCTTGGGTGTCAGACTGACACCACCTGATGATTCTTTCGCGCTCCCACCGCTTCACACCCGCGTCGCCCCGGGCCCGGCGGAACGACGGCCGGCTACGGTTCCTAGCTATGGAGCAGCTCTGTCAAGCGCTGCCCATCGGAGCGGCGACACTCGACGCCTACGGCAACGTCCTTTTCTGCAACCGGGAGGGGCTCGAGCTCATCGCCCGGTGGTGGGCCGTCCGGCCTGCGACGAAGCGGGGCGGGGTGGCCGTCCCCGAAGAAATCCTCGGCGCCTGCCAGCGGCTCCGCGCCGGAGAGCTGCGTCCCGGGCAAAGGAGACCTCATTTCGGCGGTCGCATCCTAGTGCGACACGGGGGCCAGCCCAACCTGACCGCCGTCGTGGCGCTCGACCGCAACCCGCGCGACCGTCGGTTCGCTATTTTTTCCGTTCTCCTGCAGGACGCGCTGCGGGATGCTATCTCGACCGGCCGCCGGGATCAGCTGGCGCTTCTGACCCTCGCGGAACGCCGCGTGGCGAAGCTTGCTACCGAAGGCCTGCGCAACCGCGAAATCGCCGCACACTTGGGTAAAAGCGTCATGACCGTTAAATCCCAACTCGGCACGATTTTTTCGAAACTCGCCGTTCGCTCGAGGACGCAGCTGGCGGCTGTCCTGCGTTCCTCGGCTGCGAACGGCTAGAACACGCCCACGTGAATGTTCGCGTGAAGCTTGTGCCCAAATATAGAGTTAGCTTTATCCCGCTATCGTCTAGTGTCCTGAGCGATTAATCCGTGAGCAAAGCGCCTCGACTTTGCCGAGGATGAGATCGGCGGAAGCGGTCCAGACAAAGGGCGTGGGATTGCGGTTGTTGATTTCGAGATATTGCCGGATCGCTTTTTCCAGGTCCGGGACGGAGTGGAAGGCGGTGCGGCGCAGCCGCTGCTCGGTGATTTTGGCGAACCAGCGCTCCACTTGGTTGAGCCAGGAGCCGCTGGTCGGGGTGAAGTGCAAGTGGTAACGCGGCCGGCGCTTGAACCATGCGGCGACCTTCGGCGCCTTGTGCGTGCCGTAGTTGTCCAAGACCAGATGCACCGCGAGATGCGCCGGCACCGTGTCGTCAATCTGCTGGAGGAAACGCAGGAACTCCTGGTGGCGGTGACGAGGGTGACAGCGCCCGATGACCTTGCCCGTCGCGATGTCCAGCGCGGCAAACAGCGAGGTGGTGCCGTGGCGAAAGTAGTCGTGCGTGCGCCGCTCCACTTGATCGGGACGCAGCGGCAGGATCGGCTGGCTGCGGTCCAGCGCCTGAATCTGGCTCTTCTCGTCGACGCACAGCACGATCGCACGGGTTTTCTCCGGCGGGTTGAGATAGAGCCCGACGATGTCCCGCACCTTCTCGACGAAGAACGGATCGGTCGAGAGCTTGAAGTTTTCCTGCAGGTGCGGCTTCAGCCCGAATGCGCGCCAGATCCGCACGATGGCGTTTTGCGTCAGCCCGCTGGCTTTGGCCATCGAGCGCGTGCTCCAATGCGTGGCGCCCACGGGCTTGTTTTCCAGCGTGCGCGTGACGACCGCTTCGATCTTGGCGTCGGTGATCTTGCGCGGCTGCCCCGGCCTCGGCGCATCCCCCAAGCCAGCCAGTCGCTGCCCCACGAAGCGTTGTCGCCACTTGCCAACGGTGGCCAGCGTCACGGCGTGCCGCTCGGCGACCGCCGTATTGCTCATTCCGCTGGCACAATCCAGCACGATGCCGGCTCGCAACGCGGTGCGCTGATCCGACTTCGGCCGCCGCGCCATCGTCGTGAGCTTCGCGGTTTCTTCCGCACTCAAAATCAGTTCCGCCAGAGGTCTGCCAAGGGCCATCACGCAGGAGATCAGAGGCTACTCTTTATTGCACGGTTTAATCGCTCAGGACACTAGCGGCGAAGCGATCGCAGGCGAATCACCGAATTTTCGTCTCTGGAACTGGACCGTATGCACTGGGCGCGCCGGTGAACGCAATCTCGAAGCGGTCGAGCGTGACGCCCGGGTCCAGCCCATAGACGGTCAGGCTGTGGGCGCCGGGGGCGAGGCGCAGCTCCGGCAGTTGTTCGATCGCCTTGTTCGTGAGCGCGTGCTGGCGCCAGGCCTCGCTGAACTCCGGCGCGAAGAAATCGAGCACGTGCATCGGCCCGCCGTCGATGCTCACCGCAATTCGGACGCCATCCTTTGATGTGATCGGGAACGTCGGCAGCGCGATCGCGCGCAAAGTCGCCCGGTCGTCCGCGGTGGTCGTCGCAAAGCGATAGACAGCGCTCGGCGCCTTCCGCACCGCCGCCTCGTCCGCCGGGTTCACGCCCTGCATGTCGAGCGGCGTGCGCAGGTCCGCGCCGGTGTGTCCGAGATCGGCGAGAACCTCCCAGCCATCGCTGAGCGAATCGGCATGGGTCGCATACATTGAAACGATCCGGCTCGCCTCGATGAAAGAGACATTTTTCGCCGGATTCGGCCGCGCGAGACGAACGTGCACCGCGATCAACTGCGCGAAGGCCGGGCCGGAAAGGATCACTTCGCCGCCTCCTTTGGCGGGTGCCTGGCTCCAGTCGATCGAGACGAGAATCCGGTCCTCGAGATGTTTGTCAGCCACCGAGAACCGGCCCGAAGTCTTGCTCAGCTTGATCCACGGCGCCGGCTTGGTCTGGGCGAGATCGAGCTTGGCCTGACGAAACGCGTTGACCGGCGCCGTGGCGGTCGCGGTCCAGTCCGCATCGAAGTCGCCCTGGGCGAATACGTCGATGTAGTAGGTTTCCTTCAGCTCGGGATGAAACGCCGGCAGACTGGGAGTGAACCAGCCGACGCTGTCGAAATATCCACCGCCCTCGACCTGCACGCCGCACTTTTTGTCGCCATTGTCGCTCCACGTCGGCAGGTGCGGTTTTTCGAAAATCGGCAGCGTGTTGGGCGCGATGCTGACCATGTGACGCCATTTTCCACCGAGCATCACATCGTTGTAGTAATGCGCGTCGGCTACGATGCGGTCTTCGGCCGTTTGCGCCTTTGCGGAATAAATGTTGGCGCTCGCTCGGTGCTGAAGGCCGTAAGTGATCGCTTTATCGAGGTAAAGCTGGCGAAAATTGATATTCGCCGCGCTGTCCACCTGATATTGCACGAGTTGGTAGAACGTGGCTTTCCGATCCTTCGGCAGCGCCGCGGCCACCTCCGCCGCTTCTTTCACGATGGTCCGATAGGCGACCACGCGGCGCGCGTTCTCGTCGCCGAAGTCGAGCATGTTGTAGCCGGTCTCGCGAACGGCTGTCTCCGGAAACACCTCGGTCCAGCCCATGTATTCGGGGTAACGCTCGAACGCGAGACGGTAGTAGTTCCAAAGGATGTCAGTGACTTTGTCGGCATGCTCGTCGCCGAAATTCACCGCGGACCAATGGCGCAGATATGCGCGCACGTCGGAGGATTTCGCGAATGCCCGCTGGTCGAATGCGAGTTCGAGAAAGAGCTGCGTGAGAAATTCGCCGGGCTTGATCGAGCCGACGTTCAGGACCCAGAGGCGGCGCGCGCCGAAATGCCATGCCTTCGTCATTTCCTCCCACATCAGCGCGGGATTCGTCGTTTGCAGCCAGACGTAGAACATCGGCGGCCCCCAGAAGGTGTCGTGGTAGTAAACGCCGGAACCGCCACTGCGTTTCCGTTCCGCGGCGTCGCTCAGCCGGCGGATATAACCGAAGTCGTCGTCAGGCCAGTTGATGGTGACGTCGTCCGGCAGATGGATGCGCCCGGTGTCGTAGGCGGGCAGGACTTCCTTGTAGGCGGTGAAGACCTGCGGCGCTTCACTTGCGGGCTTCTTGAGCACCGAGCTGAGAATCTTGCGTTGCTCGGTGATCGCGTCGTGCAGAACGTCGCCCATCTCCTCCGGCGTGTTAGCGCCCTGCATCGGGAAGTCGTCGGCATTGCGCAGGCCGACCGTGTAAAGATTCTCGTAGCTGCCGAATTCGCGAACCGCTCCGGTCCAGTAGTCGATCATCTGGTCGCGGCTCACGAACCAGTTGTAGGGGCCGCGCTTTTTCGCGTCCCATTCCGTCGAATTGGTGCGCAGCAGCATTTCGACGTGCGAACTCCCGCGCACGATCGCGTAGTCGGCGGCGACGCGCGCGTTTTCGGGGATGGCGTTGAACGGCGTGTCGGCGTTCGTCATCGCGGGCCAGATCGTGTTGGCCTTGAGCCGCCACATCAGCTCGAAGATTTTGGCGTAGGAGCGCGGCCCCATGTTGCCTTGCGTCGGGTCGAATGTCTTCGACACCCACGGATTCATGCCGTGAATGCCGGCGTTGAGAAAGATCCCGCGATACTTCACCGACGGTTCGCGCGAGTAGCGCAGACCGGCGTCGACGGCGATTCGGTCGACCTTGCGAATCGTCGCATCGGCCCACCATTCCCACGCGGACACGCCCATCTCCCGCGTCAAATCGATCACTCCCCAAATCGTGCCGCGAGTATCGGAGCCGAAGATCACGAGTGCCTTTTCGGCGGGATTCCACGGCAGCGGCACAACGGCCCGGCCGTAGGTCTCCCACTTACCCGCGATTTCCGACGTACTGATGTGGTTCGCGCGAAGAATCGAATCGATCGCCGGTGAGTCCAGACGGCCGACAATCACGGCGGTGCCCAGTGTGCGTTTGAAATCGGACGTCACGAGCGGCGCGGAGCCCGTAAGCGCCTTTAGATCGTGGCCGAGCAATTCGGCCACCTTGGCGACCGGTGCGCCGCCCTCAGCCGCGAAAATAACCGCGGGCGGAGCGGCACGATTGAATAAAACCAGTTCAGCGGCGCGGGAAGGAATCGCAGCTAGGGCCTGTTAACACTATTGCCAAGCTTGGCCCAAAGTGCAGACAGGAGAGATGGAACTGACCGAGGAGCATTTGCGAAGAATCCAAGAGAGTCTGCCGGTGGAACGAGGTAACGTGAGCATGGAGGTGCTGAACTTCCTGAACGCGGTGCTCTATGTGATGGAGAACGGCTGCAAGTGGCGACGGCTGCCGGAACGCTTCGGCAACTGGCACACGATCTACACGCGGATGAACCGGTGGAGTAAGAACGGCGTCTGGGACCGGCTCTTTGCGCGATTGCAGCAGGAAGGAGTGCTGACGCTCGAGCTGCGAGTGGTGTCGCTGGATAGCACCAGCGTGAAAGTGCATCCCGACGGGACTGGGGCGGAGAAAAAAACGGGCCGCAGGCCATCGGCAAATCCCGCGGCGGCTGGAACACCAAGATTCATCTGGTTGCCGCGAATGATGTCCGGGCCCTCGGGTTCCGG
>DASZPP010000045.1:0-8400 GCA_035549975.1 Opitutus sp. | reverse complement strand
GAACTCGACCTGCACGATGTCGTTGTTCTCGTCGATGAACGAGGTCCGCGTGGTGCGCCCGCCCTGCGTATGGATCGCCGCCGCGGCCCCGGTCAGCACGACCTGATCGTAAAGTTTCCCATTCGGGTGCGCGATGCTGGTCTGGACCACGTTGCCGTCGCCGGTTACCGCCGCGTCAGTGAGCATGCCGACGATGGCGGCGGCACTGATCGCGGCGCCGCTGTTCACGGAGACGGTGTAGAGGCCGCTGGCGGCGGCGGTGAAACTGGAAAGAGCCAGCGTGAAGCCCGTCTCGCCGGAAAGATCGAGCCCGTCGAACTGCCACTGGTAGGCCGGGTTGCCGCTGGCGATCGCGGAGAGCGAGACCGTGCCACCGGAAGCCGCGGATTGATTCGAGGGTTGCGTCGTGAAGGGCGAAACGTTGCTCGCATTGATCGTGAGCGTGGCGACGTTGCTCGTGACGAGCCCGCCCGGCGTGACGATGCGGGCCTGATACGTTCCCGCGTCCGCCGCGACGACGTTGTTGATCGTGAGGCTGGGGTAATTCTCGAAGCTGTATTTCGTGCTGGTGCCGTCGAAATTCAGCTGCTGGCCGTTGAAGAACCAGTCGGTGTGGGCATTCGTCGAGTCGAAGGTGGGGAGGCCGAGTGTCACCTTGCCGCCGGCCGTGGTCCCGACATTCGCGAGCACGGGCACCGTCGGCGCGGTCAGCTTGCCCGCACTCGATGCAACGATATAAAAATGCAGCCCCTTCTGCCAAATCGCGACGGCCCCTCCATCCGGCAGCGACGTGGTGTCGAGCGTGCTGAGCGCGTTGAAATCGAGCTCGACCTGGTAAACGTGGCCATCGATCAGCGTGTTGGCCGGAATCGTATACGAGGTGAAAGGCGCGGACGCTTGCGTCAGCCCGAAGACGCCCTGCGTGGCGATCTGCTGCTGAAGGTCCACGTTCTCGTTGTTGGTCGTGCTGTCGATCTCGAGCGACATATGACCGGCCACGCCCGCGCTCGCGTAGGTGGAGTCCGTGCTGAAGTTGATCGTGGTGCTCGCGGCGGGGTTCACCACGAGCACGCCGTTCGTCCAGGTGCCGTTGATCACCGACGGGGTCGCGGTGGGATAGGTTTCCGTGCCGAGGTTGAACGTCAGCGCCGGGATGCTCGGGCCCGTGAGTTTATATGTGCCGTTCGGAAACGCGGCGTCGAGCGCCGCCTTGGTCGCAAACGTCTGGTCGAGCTTGGCGCTGCTGCTGCCTCCACTCTGCGTAACCGCCGTGGTGCCGCCGCCAGGAAGCGTCAGCGTGACATTCGACGAGGCCTCCACTCCGAACGCGGCCCCCGTGATCGGGTCGGCGACTGAACCGGAACTCGCCGTCTGGAAAAAAAGTTGGGACTTGCTGACCAGGTAAATATTCTGGTCGTTCGATCGGGCCGTCGGGGCCAACGCGATCGCGGCAACCGCCGCGGCAAAGCGCAATGCGCTCGGGATGGAGTCGGAGCTCATAAGGGGATTAGCTTGCGCCGGCCGCACCGCGCGGCGCCCGGCTGGGGGGACCTGAAAAAGCTCCGGAAACCTAATTTTCCCCGCTGGAAGTTCAAGCCACGAACGCCAGCGGCCGGATCAGGGACCCGAAACACCCCCCCCTCGCCCGATCGAAATCGGACTCTCAATCCAGCGGCGGGGGACGCAGTGCACGCCGCCATCATGCCCCGGCGGCGGGCGGCTGTCTTGAACGTTATTGCGGCGTCGCAGCCGAAAACGGCCGCCGGCGAACCATCGCCGCATATTCTCCGGGCGTGACGCCGAACCTCGCCTTGAAGCGCCGCGTCAGATGACTCTGGTCGGCGAACCCCGCATCGACCTCCGCGATCGGCCGGCCGGCCTTCAGGAGCAGGCGGGCTTTTTCCAGGCGCAGGCCGATCTGATAGGCATGGGGCGGAAGGCCGAATTGCTGCGCAAACGCGCGCAGGAAATGGAACCGGCTCAGCCCGGCCATCCGGGCGAGATCCGCCAACGCGACCTTTTCCGCGCAGCATTCGTGCAGATAGTCGCGCGCGCGCCGGAGTCCCGCCCGATCCGGCGCCGGATCCGGATGCGGCCGCTCCTCGGCGCAATCCGCCAGAAGCTGCCGCACGGCGGCCGCGAGCAGCGATTGCCGCTCCAGAATCGAGCCGCCCTGCGCGAGCATCGCATGGAGCCGCCGGAAGGCGTCGAAGACCGCCGGCGCGCCCGTCTGGGCGAGCGCGAGGTGAGGCGTGGCCCTCAAGCCCGCTTCACGGGCCAGTTCCCCGACCAGCGCCGGCTGGATCATCACGACGTGAAAGTCCGCGTCACCGAAGTGGCGGATGTTGCGGTGCACCTCACCCGGCTCCATGAGCATGAGCTGGCGATCCCCGACCAGATGCCGCCTTCGGCGATACAACCAGTCGCTCGCCCCGGCGTGCCGCAGGATGGTGCAAACGGTATAGGTCTGATGAAACACGCACCAGAGGCGCCGGCCGTTGTGGACCGAAATCGATTCGATCTCCGGCATGTCCGGCGGCTGGGACCAGAGAATCGTTTCTGCGCGCACCATGGCGGGGACGGAACCCGGGCGCGACCCAAGCTGGCCGACGCGCCGGGGCTGGCGAACTTTTTCTTCCGAGGATCGCGGCCCCTATCACACGTCCCGCCCCTCGGTCGGCCGCAGCGATCGGCGCCCAACCGCGGCGACCCCGTGGCCGTTGGGCGACGCTCTCCGCCTCGATTTGGTCGATCGCCCAGGGACGCCGAGCGTCCTGCGGGCGGCGCAGGCGGAAAACCCCGCCTACGGATTCACCACGACCTGCGAGGTCACGTTCACGCCGTTGTCCTCGAGCACGCCCTGATTGTTCTGGGCGGGAAAGAGCGTGCCGGCCGCGTCGCTGCCGGCGGTGAACTTCAACTGGGTGAGCCCGTGCACCTGCACCGCCTTGCCGTTCGTCTGCCGCAGGTCGCCGCCCGTGATCCGCGCATCCGCGGTCGAGCCGATGATGATCGCCGGCGTCGCATACACTGTCGCACTCACGCTGCCGGCGTCGATGTCCCCGATGTAAACCGGCCCGGCGAACGCGACGCCCGGCGCATACACGCCGGTGATCCCGTTCACCGCGCTGAAATGCGCATTCGAGGCGCGCAGGCCGCCGAATTTTCCGTTCGTGGAGGTGATCGCGACGAAGGCGAGATCGGCGAACCCGTCGTAATGGGTGGCATCGTGACCGGCGAAGAGCGGGCTGCCGTTGGTGGCGGGATTGTTGGTCGTCGCATCCGGCGCCTTGAGAATGTCGTAATGCCCGGTCGGATCGAAGGCGGTGGCGCGGCCGACGGTGAAGATGAGGACGTTCGACGTCTCGTCCGCGCCGGCGATGACGAGGCCGACGTGACCTTTCATGTAGGCGAAATTCTGCGCGTAGTTGACGGGATTGGCGGGCCCCGACGGATCGTCGAGCACGAGCGAGAGCGTGCCGGCGCCGGCGAACTCGACCTGCACGATGTCGTTGTTCTCGTCGATGAACGAGGTCCGCGTGGTGCGCCCGCCCTGCGTATGGATCGCCGCCGCAGGACCGGTCAGCACGACCTGGTCATAAAGTTTTCCATTCGGGTGCGCGATGCTCGTCGCGACGACGTTGCCGTCGCCAATCTCGGCGGCCGAGGTCAGCACGCCGACGATGGCATCGCTGCTCGTGACCGTCCCGGATGCGTTCGTCGCCACCAGCGTGTAGAGGCCGGTGTTCGGCGGCTGCACGTTGTTCAATGCGAGCGAGGCGCTCGCCGCCCCGGCGACATCGAGCCCGTTGCGCTGCCATTTCAACGTCGGTGTCGGGCTGCCGGAAACCGCGGCGGTCACCGTCACGTTACCGCCGGCGGCCATCGCCTGGCTCTGCGGCTGGCTGGTGAACGAGGGCGCGGAAGCGGCGGAGCCGGTGACCGTGATCAAATAGTGATAGGTGGGAGAATTGATGCCGGTGCCGTTGCTGAACTCCCACGCATTGATGTTTACCGAATAGCTTCCTCCCGTGGTCGGCGTGCCGGCGAGCTGCAGATTCGTCACGTTCACGGTGCCGCCGCTCGTGAGCCCCGAAAAATTCAGGCCGGGCGGAAAAGTGCCCGTGATCGTCCACGACTCGGGCGGCGTTTGCGTGCCGGTGACCGTGTAGGCCACGTTCACCGCCGCGCCGGCGGCCACCGTGATGCCGGAGGCCGTGCCCGAGCTCGGCACCAGCGGCGTGGCGCCCGCGAGCGAATTCATCGCGCCGAGCGAGGCGGCGATCGCCGCCAGCGGTTTCAGGATGTCGGCGATGGGCGACGCGAGCACGAACTCCTCCGCAGTGGCCGCGAATTGGACGACCGGCGTGCGTTGCAGCAGCGCGATCAGGGAAAGGGTTGGAAGATTGGCAGCGCGGCCGCGCCGCTTCGACAGGAACGAAAGTTTCATGGCAATGGAATCCCGATGTGGCGGGAAAAATCTCGTCGCCGGTGCTCCGCGCAAGCGACCAACGGTAACGGTGTTGTTACCCCGACGCGCGCCCCCGCGTTCCCCGGCTCGAATCCGCCCGCCAGCGACGCCCGCCGGACCCGCTCGCGTCAGAACCGCAGGGTGAGCTGCGCCGCGACCAGGTGCGAAAGCCGCCGCGGCCCGACCGCGTCGTGCTCGAGGCTGTATTGCACTTTCAGCTGCACGTGCGGCGTGAAGCGGTAAGCCGGCGCAAAATCGATCCGCCATTTCTCCGGGCTCCACGGCACGCGTCCGCCCGCGCCGTCGGGAAAGTCCGAGAAAAACTGCTGGTTCCACCGCACCGCCAGCGCGAGCTGCGGCGCGACGCGGTATTTCAGCTCGGTGTAATACGCCAGCGTGTCGGCGTCCCCGACGCCGGGGATCGCGAAGCGCGCCTCGTAGAATTCCGCCCAGGCCTGCACGTGGTGCCAGGCAAACCCGAGGTCCTGCGCCAGCACCGTCTCGCGATAATCGCTCCGGCTCCTCCCGGCGGGCACCGTCGGCTCCGCCGACTCCTGCAGGTAGGTGCCGCTGCTCGCCGACACCCCGAGGCTCCACATCTCGTTCGGCTGCCAGCCCAGCCGGCCGCTCACGGTCGGGTCGCGCCAGAGTTGGCCGGCGTCATCCCACACGCCCGGCCGCGACGACAGCGATCCGTTCTTCACCTCCGCGGCATAAGTCATCTCTCCGATCTCGCCAAAGGCCGCCGCGCCGGTCGTGTAGCTCGGGCCCCAGATGATCGGCAACTGGCGGTATTTGTCCTCCTCGTAGCCGGCGACCTGCCGTGGCGGCACCACCCGCGCCCAGTACAACACCATCGCGCTCGAGCGCGCCGCCTCGGCATCCCAGATGCCGGTGAGATTCTCGTAGGGCAGCGGCGCCGTCACGAAGGCGTTGTCCCACGAACCATGCCGCGGCACCCAGTTGCCGACGACGGTCGCGAACTTGCCGACTTGCAGGTTGAAGCGCCCGTCCGTCCCGGGCGAGAACCGGACCGCATACTCGTCGAGTCGCGCGGTCAGGGATTTCTCGTCGTTTGGGTCAAAGCCGTGGTCCGCCCGCGCCTGGGCGAAGACATACACCTGGGTCCCCATCTGCGCATCCAGAAACAGCGTAAGCCGCGGGTTGAACAGGTTCGCCCCCTCCGCGTCGATCACGCCGGGCGCCGGTTGCGAAAAATGATAGTCCTCGAGGTCGAGCGTGCCGCTGAGCCGCGCGCGAAACTGGTCGTTGAGCGCGCTCACGCTCAGCGCGCTGTCGAGCCGGTCGATGGCGTCCCCCGCCGCGCGCTCGCCCATCGCGAGCACGGCCAGCAGGCAGATCGCGGAGCGCGGACCGTTCATGAGGAACTATGGATCACGGGAGCCGCCGGATGGGCGAGCCGGAAGCGCACTTCGAATTCGGTCCAGTCGTCGTCGGACCGCACCAGTCGCAGGTCGCCCTGGTGCAGCCGCGCGAGTTCCCGCGCCAGGTTCAGGCCGAGCCCGTAGCCCGGGACGTTCTCGCCCATCTCGCCGCGGTGAAAACGCTCGAAAATATGTTCCCGCGCCGCCGCGGGAATCGGCCGGCCGGTGTTGCCGACGGTGAGCGCCACCTCGTCGCCCGCCTCGTGCGTCGCCACGCGGATGCGCCCGCCCGGGCGGTTGTACTTGCGCGCATTTTCGAGGAGGTTCTGCAGGATGAGCGCGAGATAGCGCTTCTCGCCCGCGACGTGCAGCGCCAGCGCGAATTCCGTCTCGATCGCGAGTCCGAAATCGTCCGGCTGCGCGCCGAGGTCGTCGAGCGCGGCCTCGATCAACTGCGTGAGGTTCACCAGCGTGAATTCGATCTTGAGCCGCCCCGCGTCCATCCGCGACAGCAGCAGCAAATCCTCGATCACGCCGGAAAGCCGGTAGGTTTGGTGGATCAACGCGGAGATTTCGTTGCACTCCGCCGGCGTCAGGTTCTCCTGCGCGAGCAATTCCTCCAGCCCCGCGCGCAGCACCGTGACCGGCGTCTTGAGCTGGTGGGATGCATCCGCGGAAAATCGCGCGGCGCGCTGCAGCTCCTCGCTCGTCTGCTCGAGCGCGGCCTCCGCCTCGCGCCGGCGCGCCTGCTGCTCCTCCGAGTCCTCCGCCAGCCGCTGCACCGGCCGCGCAAAACGTCCCGCGATCAGGTGGCTCGCCACGAGCCCGAGCAACATCACCAGCCCACCCGTGCCCAGGACGCGCCAGCGCAGTTGCGCCTGCTGCGCCTGCAGCGGCGCGAGCGAATACAGGCTCACCTCGTGCACCGGCGGGTACAGCGACCCCGGATTCAGGCGCTGCACGAACAGCAGGTGCGGCACGCCGCCGACGCGCACGGCCAGCGGGTGCGCGGGGCTGCTCGCCTCGTCCGCCATCCGCGCGATTTGTTTCGCAATCTCGCCCCGTTCGGCCTCCGGCACGTCCCGCAGGAACAACCGGCCCCCGATCCACACGCCGCGCCGGACTCCCTCCGCCTGCGGAATCGACCACGGTCCCTGCGGCTCGAAGCCGAGCACGAGCGTCGCGATCACCTCCGCGGTCTCGCTCGACCAGATCGGCATCGCCACGATGTCGTAGATCCGGCCGCGCGCATCGGCCCGATCGCGCACGATGCAGCCGCGCTGCGCGTCCTTCGGCAGCTTCGGCAAGGTGAGCTGCGCCGCCTCCGCCGGGCTCAGCTCGCCCACGCCGTCGGTCGCGACCGGTGCAATGACGCGACCGTGGAGATCGAGAAACCGGTAGAACTCCGCGTGCAACCCGTAGCCCGCCGGTTCGGCGTTCACGTCCCGATCCTCCATCAGGTCGCGCATCTCGTCGCGCGCGCTCGGGTAAAGCAGGTCGAGCGCGCCGTCCTCCAGCGCCGCGTGCAGCCGCGGTTTGCGCACCAGCTCGCGGCAGCGTTCGAGCAGCGCGCCGTCGCGCAGCGTGTGCAGTTGCCGCAACACGGCGACCCAGTTCCGGAACTCCGTGCGCGCCGCGCTCTCCGCGTCGCTCGCCGCCCGCCGCTCGGCATCCGACAGCACGACGATGATCACCGCCGCCGCCACCACCATGATCGCCACCTGCAGCCTGCGGCGGAAGCGCACGACATCGGGGGAGATCGTCGGAACCGACTTCACGGGAAGTCCGCGTGCACGTGCGCGCCGGCGGTCAGGTCGACGGCCTGCACGAGGGTCGTCTGGCTGCTCAGCCACGCTTTCAATTCGTAATGTCCCTCCGGCAGGCCGGTGAGACGGTAATTTCCCTCCGCGTCCGTCACCACGAAATACGGCGTGTCCACGATCAGCAGCAGGCCGCGCATGTGCTCGTGGATGTCGCAGCGCAGCGTCTCCAGTCCCGGCTTGTCGAACACGATCGACGGCACGGGCCGCTCGTCCTTGCGATAGCGGCCGAGGTCGAACCGCTTCGGCGACGAGTAGGAAAAGATGTTGTGGTAAACGTCGTCCTCGTTCGGGAACTCGACGCGGGTGCCCACCCGGACCGCCATCAGCGACGGCACGAAGGCGAGGTCCTTCTGCGGCAGCACGACCGTGGCGGGACCGGCCGGCGGCGGGAATTTGCCCTCGAGGTAGACGACCGCGAGCGGGGGATTGATCGCGATCACGCCGCCCTTCGTCACGACCTCGTAGCGCTTGTTCATCACCGGCGCACGGTGGGTTTGCGGCAGCGCGACGCGCCCCTCGATCGTGATCTCCGCGCGCAGGCCGCCCGCCGCCAGCAACAAAACCGCCACGCTCCAGCCGGCCGGCCAATGGCGGCGCGGCGCCCTCGCCGCGCATGCCGCGCTGTTGCGCGGCGAGGGCGCCGCGTCCCCCTCGGCCCCAGCGTCACCGTCGCCGCCGGAAACGCGCCGGCGTGCGCCCGCCGCCGCCGCAACCGCCGCCC
>DASZPP010000044.1:0-17251 GCA_035549975.1 Opitutus sp. | reverse complement strand
GAAAGCGGCGCGACTCCTTTTTTCACCGGCGCCGGAAGCTGCACGGCGCCGTGCGCGTCGACCGCGACGCCGGCGATGTTCGCGTTGAGCTCGTCGATGGCCACTTGTTCATTGCCGGGCGCGAGGTCGAGTTCCAGGTCGCTCAGGCTTTTCTCGGGCTTGCCCGAGGGCGCAAGCATGGCCGGCACGAAAAGGTCCACGCCGGTGGCGCGCACGCGGCGGACTTCGACGCGGCCGGCCGCCAGCAGCCAGGGGTTGAACTCGATGAAGACGGCGCGGGCGTTGGCCGCGGGTTCCTCGAAGCCGGGCAGCGTGAGGCGGAGATTTTCGACGAGCAACCGGCCGGTGGGATCGAACAGCACCCGGCCGAAGCGCGCATCGACGTGCGCGGCGGCGAACCGGCTCTCGAATCCCCGCAGCACGAATCCGGGGACGGCGAGCTCGTGCGTCAGCGCGATGCCGACCTGCACGACGAGCAATGCGCCGAGCGCGAGCCAGAGCGTCCAGCAGAGCACGCTGGCCACGCAGTCGGCGCAAAAGCGGGCGCCTCGCCAAAACGAATTCAGCCGGGAAGGCATGGAAACGGAAAGACGGCGGTCACGGCCCGGCGCCCGCGGGGCCTCGTTCGCGTTGGTGTCGTTGTAGCGGCGGTCCATGACCGCCGTGTCCGGGGCGCCTACAGTCAGAACGCCATATCATGGATCACCCCTTGATATTTCCAATCCTCCGAGCGCTCGACCAGGCCGGCCCGCGCCGGATTGTTGCACACGTAATCCCACTTTTCCGAATAGGACTCGGCGGAGCGCATCACGTGATCGAAGAAACCTTTTTGCCAGTGCGGGGGACCAATCCGTTCTTCCCGCGGCGTTTTCGAAAGCGAATTCCTCAGCGACTTGATCCAGACGGAGAGCGCCAGGCCATCTCGACCTTGTTGCGCGAACAGGTGAGCGTGATCCGGCATCAGAACGTGACGTCCGACCGCAACACCGCAGTTCAACGCATTCCGGGCAAATTGCCGGAACGTTTGATGCACCGCCGCGCGATCCAGCAAATGGCGGCGTGCCTGGGAGCAAAATGTGACGAAGTAGAGCGGTTCATGCACAAAGACCCGCCGCAAGCGCGTCAGGCGGAGAGGACGATCCAGTGGATGGGACATGATCGGAAAGGACGATCACGGCGGTCATAGACCGCCGCTACAACCGCTACAACAATGCTCATTTCGGCGCGCCGGGATCGCGGGGGCCTTCGGTCAGGCGGAAGAGCGCGTCGATCATCGGCTGTTCGATGGCAAAGACGGCGTTGAACTCGCGCGAACCGGCGAGCTGGCGGTCGCCACCAACGCGCGGCGTAAGGAACAGCGAGGTCGTGTTGGTTTGTTCACCGGCGCCGCCGGTGAGCGTGATCGTCGCGTCGAGCCGGTAGCGCCACGGGCGCTCCTCGCCGGCGACGTTCACGCGGTCCACGAACTGGTCGAGCACGAATTCCTTCGCGCGGAGGGTGCGAAGCTGGTCGAGGATCGTCTCGACGGCGGCGGGCGCCGGCGTGCCGGCCGCGGGGTGCCCGGCGGCGTCGATCGCCGTGTCGACGAGCGTGTGGTTGTCGGAAAGATCGGTGAGCTTGATCGCGGTGATGCGGGCGCCGGCCGGCAGCTCGCGCAGCAGGTGCCGGCGCCAGGCACGGGGCGCCGTCGGGATGTCGCGCAGCACCTCGGGATCGATGGCGTAGATCGAGGCCGAGCCGGTCGTCACCCGCGCGTAGGCCGGGCCGTCACGCTTGGCGGACACGCCGATTTGCAGCGTCACCGGATCCTTGCCGGGCGTCGTGAACGTGATCTCGCGTTCGGGGCGGTTGAAGCCGAACGCCTCCAGGTCGGCGTCGCGCGGCGCGTCGGCCTGGAAGGATTCGGCGGAGAGTTGTGAAAGTTTTTGGAGCAGCCGGGCCACGGCGGCGCCGTCGGCGAGCATGGTCTGCGGTCCCTCGCCGGAATCGCCGCGGAGCACGACCTGCCAGGCGATGTCCTCGGCGGAACGCGCGCCGGTCTCGAGGCGCTGGAGCGTGAGCGGCGGCTGGCCGGGCGCGCTGACGCTGATGGCGGTGACCGCGTTCGGATCGAAATCGACCGCGCTCGATGCGTAGAGCACGCGTGTCTCGCGCAGCTTGTCCTCGGCGTGATCGAGAATGTCCTTCAAGTCCGCGGGGACGACAACGGTGAACACGACGGCGCGGCCCTCGAACTGTGCATAATACTCCGTGTCGGTCGTCTTCGCCGCTCCGGCCGGCGGGGGGACGGCGTCGCCGAGCAGGAGCGTTTCGCGGCGGTTGTTGCCCTCGACGCTGATCCGGAGGGCAGGCTTGTCGGAGGGCAGCGTGCCGGGCGGATTGTCGATCAGGAAGCGGTGCACGCGGAGGGCGTCGAGCTTGTTGATCGCCAGCTCCGTCCCGGTCTTGCTCGCGCGGGCGATGATTGGCGTCTCGAAGGTCCAGCGGCTGCCGTCGCGGCGGATCCGGATGCGCAGGTTCGCGGGGGCGGCGGTCTGGAGGTTGAGCGAGCGCGCCTCGTAGACGAGGATCGTGAAGATCGCGTCGGAGCGGATCTGGTCGAAGCTGAGCGCGAGGCTGCGCCCGAAACTTTCGTTGACGACGTGGATGCGCTCGCCGTCGGGCGAGAGGACGTAGAGGCGCTGACCGTCGCGGGTCGTGTCGCCGATGCGCAGCGTCGTGGTGTGCGCCGCCGGGTCCGGGGTGCCCGGCTCGGCGCCGCCGAAGGTGACGGTGAGTTTCGGGTGGTCGAGGCCGTAGTCGGCGAGCGACTGGCCGTTCTTGGCGAGGTCACGCACGGCGAAGCTGGTCTCGTGCTCGAGGAACTGCAGCTCGCTGACGATGCGACTGACGGCGGCGGGATTGGCGGGCCAGTCGATCGGCGAGGTGACAAACCACGCGTCGCCGCGCTTCGCGAGCACGAGCTGGTCGGTTTTGTCCTTGTTGGCGCTGTTGGTGATCGCGAGCGTGCGGATGTCGGCGGCCTCGGTGCCGAGCACGCGGCGGCGGGCCTCGCGCCAGCTCTCCTCGGTGCGCCAGCGGCGTTCGAAATGGAAAATGAAAAAGAACAGCGCGACGTTCAGGAAGAGCAGAACGAGGGTGACTTTGGTGCGCATGGGAAGGAGCTTTCAGTGGTCAGCGATCAGCTGTCAGCGGTATTTGTTTCACGACTAGATTCCGATGGATTGGCTGATGACTGAAAGCTGATCGCTGAAAGCTGTCAGCTCCGCCGGGTCCAGTAGACGAGCAGCCCGAGGGCGGCGGCGGCGGCGGGCAGCGCGAGGAGCAGCATGTAGCGCAGCCGCGAGAGCTCGGCGGCGCTGAGCGAAAGCTGGAAGCGCTCGATCGGGCGCGCGGGGATGTTGAACTGCGTGTCGCGGTCGATGGCCCAGTTGACCGCGCCGAGGAACAGGTTCTCGTTGGCCGGATCGGCGATGCGGTTGTTCGCGATGAGATCGCCCGTGCCGAAGACGACAAGCCGGCCGCCGCGGACGCTGAAGGGGAGGTTGTCGCGCGGCGACATGCGCTCGGAGGCGACGGCAAGGCCGAGGCGGTCGCGCGGCTCCATGCCGGGGATCGGGCGGAGGTCGACGCCGGGCGTGAACTGGTGGAGCGTCTGAAACCGGTAACCGATCTCGCCCCACGCGGTCTTCGAGGTCGCGAGGAGCGTCGTGACCGTCAGGCCGTTGCCGAGCGAGCGGCCGGGGTCGGGGCGCACGCTGCGCGCCGGGCCGAAGCGCGGTTGCAGCCGGTAGTCGAGCAGCGTCTGCGTGGCCGGATGCGGCGCGATGAAACGCACGAGGAGGTCGCCCTCCTCCGTCATGTTTTCGGCGCCGGTGTCGTAGATCACGTCGTCGTCCACCAGCACGCCCCAGTCGAGCAGCAGGTCGTCGAGCCCGTGCGGGTGGCCGGGCGCGAGCGCGAGGATGAGGCGGCCGGCGTTGTCGGACAGCCAGCGGCGGAGCATTTCCTGCTCGAGCGGCTGGAAGCGGCCCTGCGGGGCGATCGCGATGAGCAGCGCGGCGTCGTCGGGAACCTTGCGCGTGTAATCGAGCTTGAGGGATTCGACGTCGAAATTCCGCTGCTTCAGTTCCTCGCTCAACAGGGAGAGGCCGCGGACCGGATCGACATCGTCCGGGCTCAGCTCGCCGTGGCCCTGGATGAAATAAATCTTCTTCTTGTCGGGATGGGAGACGTCGAGGATCGCAGAGGTCACGACCTGCTCGCCGATGAACGCGCGTTTTTCGCGGTTGGAAAAATGGTAGAGCTCGCGGGGCAGGATCGTGTGCCGGCGGTCGCCGCAAATGAAGACGAGCCGGTCGGGCTCGGTGATGCCGAGCTGGTCGGCCTCGCGCCGGCGCTGGTAGACGTCGAGATAGTCGACCTGGATCGCGCGGCTCGCGTCGGTCTCGGTCGCGTAGGAGTATTCGCGCAGCAGTCCGCGCACGTCGCGATACGCCTGCGCCATCTCGGGGTTGTCGGAATCCTCGGTGAGCGTGACCACGATGCGGACCGGCCGCGGCAGGTTGTGCAGGTAGGAGATGGTCTCGGGCGAGAGCGAGTAGCGGCGCTGGCTGGTGAGATCGAAGCGCCACGCGTGGTCGCGCGCGAGGTAGTTCAGCCCGCCGAACAGCGTGAGAAACAAGACGGCCTGCAGGACCAGGTTGAGGGTGCGAACCCACCGGGCGGCGCGGAAACTGTCGGAAAACGCCATGGCGTTTTAGTTGAGAGTTGAGCGTTGAAAGTTGAGAGCGAGATGGCGCATGCGGCGGATGTGGGATTCGGGAGACGATCGCTCTTTCAGCTTTCAACCCTCAACTCTCAACTATGGAGCAGCTTCGCCTCCACGCCGAGGATGCTGAAGATCAGCGCCAGCACGGTGCCGCTCAGGTAAAAGAGCAGCTGGCGCGTGTCGACGACGCCCCGCGTGAAATCGTCGCGATGCGAAATGATGCGCATGTAGTCGACGGCATCCTTGAGCGGCTGGAGCGTGTCGCGGTCGAGCCAGGAGCTCGTGGCGAGATAATTCGTGCCGCCGATCGCGGCGAGGAGGAAGACGACCGCGAGGATGCCGGCGACGGCCTGGTTGCGGGAGAGCGAGCTCGCAAAGACGCCGAGCGCGACGAAGAAAAGGCCGGAGACCGCGATGAACACGTAGCCGCCGGTCAGCGGGCCGGGGTCGATGAAGTGAACGTCGCCGACGAATTTGTAGAGAATGTAGAAGAAGCCGCCGGTCGCCGCCCAGATCGCGGCGTAGAGGAGGTAGGCGGCGCCGTATTTGGCGAGGACGACCTCGGTCGTGGTGACGGGCGTGGTCAGCAGCGTCTCGATCGTCCCGAGCCGGCGTTCCTCGGCGAGCGTCCGCATCGTCAGCAGCGGCACCATGAACAGGACGGGGAACCAGAACGTGCGGAAGAACTCGATCGCCGGCGAGAGCTCCTGCGGGGCCTTGCTGTAGTTTTCGAGGATGCCGGTGAAGATGAAGCCCATGAAGAGCAGGAAAAGCATCGCCGCGATGTAGGTGCTCGCGTTGACGAGCAGCATGCGAATCTCGTGGCTGAGCAGCGTGAAGAAGTGCTTCATCGGTTTGCCGGCGCAAGAATCCCCGGGCCCGCGTAGCGGCGAGCGCCGGCGAGCCGAAAGCCGCGGGCACGAGCGGCGGCGAGGCGTTGGCGCGACTCGCGGGGGCCCGTCGCGACGGAACGTGTGGCGGCGAATGGTTTCATCGGTTCTTGCGAATATCTTCGGAGCGCACGTCCCAACTGCGGCGCGTCGCCGCGAGGAACACGTCCTCCAGCGTCGAATGCGTGCGGCTGATGCTGCGCAGGCGGTAGCTCGGGATGAGCGCACGCAGCAGCGGCTCGCCGAGATCGTCGTCGCGCTCGGTCGTGAGCGTCAGGCGCCGGAAGCCCTCGCGGTCCGGGTTCGCCTCGCCCGTGAGTCGCAGCGTCGGCTCGACCGACTTCAGCAGTTCCGGCAGCGCCGTCGTGTCGCCGGCGAGCTCGAGCTCGTAGTTGCAATGGCCGAGCACCTCGCGGCGCAGGTCCGCCGGCGTGCCCTGCGCGACGAGCCGGCCCTGGTTGATGATGAGCACGCGATCGCAGGTGACTTCGATCTCCGGCAAAATGTGCGACGAGATGATCACGGTCATCCGGCCGCGCAGGCTCGCGATCAGGTCGCGGACGATCAGGATCTGATGCGGGTCGAGGCCGATCGTCGGCTCGTCCATGATGATCACCGGCGGCTCGGCGAGAATCGCCTCCGCGATGCCCACGCGTTGCCGGAAACCTTTCGAGAGCTTGCCGATGATCCGGTGCCGGACGCGTTTCAGGTCGCACAACTCGAGCACCTCGTCGATGCGGGGCCCGAGCTTGCGGCGCGGGATCTCCTTCAGCCGGCCGCGAAAGTAGAGATATTCCGAGACGCGCATGTCCTCGGGCAGCGGATTGTTCTCCGGCATGTAGCCGACCCGCCGCTTGACCTCGCCGGGATCGGACGCGACCGGCACGCCGCAGACGCGCACGGTGCCCGCGGTCGCCGGCAGGTAGCCGGTGAGGATGCGCATCGTGGTGGACTTGCCGGCGCCGTTCGGGCCGAGGAAGCCGACGATCTCGCCGCGCGCGACCGAGAACGTGATGTCGCTCACCGCCGCCACGCCCGCGAAGCTCTTCACGAGGTGGGAGACTTCGATGGCGGGCGGGTCGGACATGAAAGTGACAGTGAGAGTGAAAGTGGACGCAAAGGCGAGAGGGAGAAACGGCCCGCGCGGCGTGGCGGCGTCCCTTTCAGTCTCGCTTTTCGATGGTGACATCGCCGGCGTGAAAACGTTTCAGCCGGCCGTTCTGGCCGCGGATCAGGAGCGAGCCCTCGTCGTCGATTCCCATCGCGGTGCCGGTGATCCGCTCGTTCCCATGCAGCAGCGCGACCGGCTGGCCCCGCAGCACGTCATAGCGCTGCCAGAGGTCCGCAAACGTCCGCACATGGTCGCCCTCGATGAATTGTTCATAGGCCAGCAGCACGCGACCGATCAACGCCGCGGCAAAATGATTGAGGTCGAGCGGCCCGCCCGCCTGGTCGGCCAGCGAGGTCGCGCGCCGGGCGAGCTCGCCGGACCAGGGTTGCGCGGGACCGTTGACGTTGAGGCCGAGGCCGAAGACGAGCTCGTGCATCCGGTCGGCGTCGACGCGCGCCTCGGTGAGCAGGCCGCCGCACTTGCGCCCGTCGAAGAGCAGATCGTTCGGCCATTTCACGCCCGGCGCGAGCTGCGTGAAATTGGCGACGAGCTCGCACAGGTTGACGCCCATCCAAAGCGTGAAGATCGCCATCCGGCCCGGCGCGAGCCGCGGGCGGAAGGCGAAACTGGAATAGAGATTCCCTCCCGGCTCGCTGTGCCACGTCCGCCCGAGCCGGCCGCGCCCGCGCGTCTGCCGGCGCGCGAGGATCACGAACGGCGCGGCGCGGCCCGCCGCGAGATCGCGCGCCGCCGCGTCGTTCGTGCTGTCCACTTCATCGAGCAGCGTGATCTCGAGATCGCGCCGGCCCGTGAGGTGCGCGTGGATCAGCGCGAGGTGGAGGTCGGCGGGGGTTTGCGCGATGCGATATCCGCGCGACTGGGCCGTCTCGAAGGTGAAACCCTGCGCCCGGAGTTTCTCGATGTGCAGGAACACGGACACGCGCGACATGCCGAGCTTGGCGGCGAGCGCGGTCCCGGAGGTGAAGCCGGGAGCGTGCGCCAGCATTTCGCGGAGGATGACGATTTCGGTGTCGGCCATGAAAACGCGCGGGTCGCTTGAAACTACAAACGCCGCGCCCAACCTTGGGCAAATGTCATTTGCCGAATTCGCCGCCTCCGTCGCGCATGAGCAGGCCCCGCCCGCGGACGTGAGCGGCGCGCTGAAGGCCCTCTGGCAGGATGCGCGCGGCAACTGGACCGTGGCCCACACCCGCGCGCAGGAAGACTCGTCGCCCGACGGCGCCTGGGTGCACGCCTACCTCCACCGCAAGGAAGGCGACATGGAGAATGCCAGTTACTGGTATGAACGCGCCGGCCGCACGCGGCCCGCGGATGATGTGACGCTGCCCGCCGAATGGGAAAGCATCGCGCGCGCGCTGCTCGGCGACGCGCCGAAGGCGTAAGCTTCCGCGCCAGCCTCGGGATCCGGCCAAGGAGGTCCGATTCGCATTCGTAGCATCGATGTGCACCGTGCTTCGTCGATGAAAGCCACCTTCACCTACTGGAAGGAGTCCGACGGCAGGTATTTGGGATGCCTGAACTCGCATCCCGCCCATTGGACGCAAGGCGAGGATTTCGAGGACCTGAAAGCGCACCTGCGCGATCTTCACGAGATGTTTTCTGCCGAGGATATTCCGGGCATTCGCAAAGTTGCCGAGTTGGAAGTGGCAGGAAACGACGCGACCCTGTCGCCGGCCTCGAGCGCGACGGCTGCGCGCTGCTGCGACATGGCGCAAAGCACGACATTTATCACCAGCCGAAAACCGGCCGGGCCGAACCGGCGCCACGCCATCGCGTGATCAACGCACTTCTCGCGAGGAAAATTCTGAAATCGCTGGCGCCACTTGAAAACCCGGCGGCCTGACGGTGCGCCCCGCCACCCTACTTCACCGGCACGCTTTTCAGGTTCCAGATCTCGTTCGCATATTCCCGGATCGTGCGGTCGCTGGAGAATTTTCCGACTCGCGCGGTGTTGAGGATCGCCTTGCGGGCCCAGCCGGCCTTGTCGCGGTAGGCCGAGTCGACCTTCGCCTGGCAGTCGCTGTAAGCGCGGAAATCGGCAAGCACGAGATAGGGGTCGCCGCCGTCGAGCAGGCTGCGGTGCAGGGTGCCGAAGGCGTTTTGCTCGCCCGGGGTGAAGTAGTCGCTCCCGAGCCAGTCGACGATCGCGCGCAACTCGTCGTCCTTCTGGTAAACGTCCCACGGCCGGTAGCCCGCGGCCCAGACCGCCTCGACCTCGGCGACCGTCTTGCCGAAGATGAAGATGTTCTCGTCACCCACCTCCTCCTTGATCTCGACGTTGGCGCCGTCGAGCGTGCCGATCGTCAGCGCGCCGTTGAGCGCGAGCTTCATGTTGCCCGTGCCCGACGCCTCCTTGCCGGCGGTGGAAATCTGCTCCGACAAGTCCGCCGCGGGGATGATTTTCTCGGCGAGCGAAACGCGGTAGTTCGGCAGGAACGCGACCTTGATCCGGTCGGCCACGCGCGAATCGCCGTTGATCTTCGCGCCGATCAGGTTGATCGCGCGAATGATGTTCTTCGCGAGGTCGTAGCCCGGCGCCGCCTTGGCCGCGAAGAGGAACACCCGCGGCACCAGGTCGAGCCCCGGGTTCTGCAGCACGCGCCGGTAGAGCGCGAGGATGTGCAGCAGGTTCAGGTGCTGCCGCTTGTACTCGTGCAGCCGCTTGATCTGCACGTCGAACATCGCGTCCGGCGAAACCTCGATCCCGCACTCGGCCTTGATCACCGCCGCGAGCGATTCCTTGTTCGCCCGCTTCACCGCCATGAATTCCTGCTGGAACCCCGGATCGTCGGCGGACTTCTCGAGGCCGCGCAGCAGGTCGAGATTGCGCACCCAGTCGGTGTGGCCGAGCGTGCGCGTGATCAGCGCCGCCAGGGCCGGGTTGCACTGCGCGAGCCAGCGGCGCGGCGTGATGCCGTTGGTCTTGTTCTGGAATTTTCCCGGATAAAGCGCGTCGAAGTCCGGGAAGAGCTGCTTCTTCAGCAACTCGGTGTGCAGCGCCGCCACGCCGTTGACCGCGTGTGACGCGGCGACGGCGAGGTTCGCCATGCGGATCATCTTCGTGCCGTTTTCCTCGACCAGCGAGCAGGCGCGGACCTTGCCGATGTCGCCCGGCCACTTCTCTTCGACGATCCGGAGCAGCCGCGCGTTGATGTCGTAGATGATCTGGAGATGGCGCGGCAGCACGCGCTCGAAGAGCGCCACGCTCCACTTCTCCAGCGCCTCGGGCAGCAGCGTGTGGTTCGTGTAGCCGAAGGTCTTTTCGACGATCGCCCACGCCGGATCCCACGCCATCTGGTGCTCGTCGAGCAGGATTCGCATCAGCTCGGCGACGGCGATCGCGGGGTGCGTGTCGTTGAGCTGCACGGCGACCTTGCCGGCGAAATTCGCCCAGGTGTTCTCCGGGTTGCGGAAATGCCGGCGCAGGATGTCGCGCAGCGAGCAGGCGACGAAGAAATACTGCTGCACGAGCCGGAGCTCCTTGCCGTTCTCCGTCTTGTCATTCGGATAAAGCACCTTCGAGATCGTCTCGCCCATCGCCTTCTCGCGCACGGCCTCGACGTAGCCGCCGGAGTTGAACGCCGCCAGATCGAAATCCTTCGAAGCCTTCGAGGCCCACAGGCGCAGCAGGTTCACCGTCTTCGTGCCGTAGCCCGCGACCGGGATGTCGTGCGGCACGCCGATGATCGTCTGCGTGCCGACCCAGCGGGGCCGCGAGTTGCCGCGGTCGTCGAACTCGTTTTCGACCCGCCCGTAGAGGCGCACCTCCTGCGTGTAGTCGGGCCGCACCACCTCCCACGGGTCGCCGAACATCGCCCACGCGTCCGGGTGCTCGATCTGGTGGCCGTGCACGAACTCCTGCTTGAACAATCCGAACTCGTAATAAATCCCGTAGCCGAGCGCCGGGTAGTCGAGCGTCGTCAGCGAATCGAGGAAACACGCCGCCAGCCGCCCCAGGCCGCCGTTGCCCAGGCCCATGTCCACCTCCGCCTCGCGCACCTCGTCGAAATTCGCCCCCAGCGACTCGAGCGCCTTCTTCGCATCCGCCGTCATGCCGGTCGCGAGCAGGTTGCTCTCGAACAGCCGGCCCATGAGGTACTCCATCGAGAAGTAATAGAGGCGGCGCACGTTCTCGTCGTTATGCACCCGCTGCGTCTCGATCATCCGCTCGTGAATCCGGTCGCGCACGGCCAGCGCGGTCGCGATCCACCAGTCGCGCGGCGTGGCGGCGCCGGGATGACGCGCGAGGGTCGACGTGAGATGCCGCAGGATCAACGAGCGTAACATCACCTCCGGCGAATCCGAGCGCTGCCGGCCGGCAGCGTCGGCGGGCGCGGCCTTGCCTTTGCTGGCGCTGCGCGGATTGACGGGAATCGGTGGAACGGTGGCAAAAGTGGACATGAGAAAGACGAGGATAGAACCAAAAGACCAAGTTTCGTGCCACGCCGAATCGCGTGCACGCATAAATATCGGCGCCCGGACCCCGGTGCTTGACGCCAATGCGTCCGCGGATGCCGGACCGCACGCCCCATAGCGGCGAGCGCCGGCGAGCCGTGGCTTCCCGACTCGCTGGCGCTCGCCGCCACGAACCGGGCAATCGCAACCTGAAGTCGCGACGTTCCCGCCGCGGTTCGCTTCCAGACCAACGACATCGCGACTCCACCGGGAACAGCGGGCCCGCCCGGCCGCCCTACTTCTGAAACCGCCGCGCCAGCTCCGCGTGGTTCAGCTCGATGTAGGTCGGCCGGCCCGCCGGGCTCGCCAGCGGCATGCGCGTCCCGAACAACTGGCCCACGAGCGCCCGCAGCTCGGCTTCGCCGCCCGCCGGCGGCAACCGCACGGCCTTCGCCGCGGCCAGCCGCGCCAGCTCCTCGCGCGCCAGCTCCGGCTTCGCATCCGGCCAGTGGCCGTCGCGAAACGCGCCCAGCAAATCGCGCAGGAACGGCTCCGCATCCGCCGGCTCCATCCACGCCGGCACGCCCTCGACCCGGAAAAAATTCCGCCCAAACTCCACGATCTCGAAGCCGTGCGCATTGAGAAACGCCAGCCGGTCGAGCAGCATCGCCGCCGCGATCGGGTCGAGCTCCACCGGCACCGGCAGCAGCAGCCGCTGGCTCGGCACCGCGCCGGAGCGGAACTGTTCCTGCAACCGCTCGAACCACACCCGCTCGTGCGCCGCGCGCCGGTCGAGCAGCACGAGTCCCGACGCCGTTTCGAACAGCGCGTAGTTTCCGTGCGCGAGCCCGACGAACCGCCACGCGACCGTCGCCGGTGGCGGCGCCGCGATTGCCGAATGCCGATTGCCGAATGCCGAATTGTCAGATGCTGGTGCGCCGGCCGCGACCGGCCGCAACCCACCGCCCACGCCATCTGCCGCTCGGTGGGGCGCGTTGTCCTCAACGCGCCGCGCCACCACGACCGTCGTCGGCGCTGCGACCGCTGTCGGCCCCACCATCGACGAGGGAATTGCGAATGGAACCCGCGCCCTCTGCTCCGTCGGCATCGGCATCCCCGGATTCGCCACCGGCGCGGTCTTCAATTCGGCATTCGGCAATCGGCATTCGGCAATCTCCCTCAGCCGCTCCAGCACCGCCCGGATCACGAATCCCCGCACCGCCGGCTCGCTGCGAAACCGCACTTCGCGCTTCGCCGGGTGCACGTTCACGTCGACCGCCGCCGGGTCGCACTCGAAAAACACGAACGCCAGCGGATAGCGCCCCTTCGGCAGCGAGTCGTGGTAGCTCTCGATCAGCGCGTAGTTCAGCGTCCGGCTGTCCACCGGGCGCTGGTTCACGAACACGATCATCTCGTGCCGCGTCCCCCGCCCCACGCCCGGCCGGCCGATCAGGCCGCTCAATCGCATCCCGGTTTCCGCCGCCTCGATCGACACCACCGATTCCGCCGTCTGCCGCCCGAAAATCTCCGCGACCCGCTCGGCGAGCGTCGTGCACTCGGGCGAACGGAAAATCACCCGCCCGTCCTCGACCAGCGTGAACGCCGCCTGCGGGCAGGCCAGCGCGTAGAGCCGCACGCACTGCACGATGTGCGCCGCCTCGGTCTGGTCCGTCTTCAAGAATTTCCGCCGCGCCGGCACCGCATGAAACAGGTGCGAGACCTCGATGCTGGTGCCGACCGGCCGGCCGCAGTCGCGCACGTGCACGAACTTCCCGCCGTTCACCAAAATTTCCGTCCCGACGTCGCTCGCGGCCTCGCGCGTCCGCAACTCGAACCGCGCCACGCTCGCGATCGACGGCAGCGCCTCGCCGCGAAACCCGAAGGTCGCGAGCCGGTCGAGGTCGGCCGCATCCGCGATCTTGCTCGTCGCGTGCCGCTCCAGCGCGAGCAGCGCGTCGTCGCGCGACATCCCGGCGCCGTTGTCCTCGACGCGCATGAGCGACCGCCCGCCGTGGCGAAACTCCACCTCGACCCGCGTCGCGCCCGCGTCGAGCGCGTTTTCGACCAGCTCCTTCACCACCGCCGCCGGTCGCTCGATCACCTCGCCCGCGGCGATCTGGTTGGCGACCCGGTCGGGAAGGATGCGGACTTTGGCCCTCGAGCGCTTAGCAAAGCCGCGAAACCTCGCCGAACGGAAGCGCAGAATTATCCGTTCGCCGGAGGAATCGCACCCGGCCGCCAATTTCTACGCCGTTTTTCGCAAAATCGACGGAGCGCTCCGCGAGAAAAAGCGGAGGGTTGGCCCATGTCCCTGTTGCGCGATCGCACCGCGTGGTTGCAAGGCGAGCCGTTCGGCTGCCTGCAGCCGCCCGCCGCGACGGGTTCTCCGTGGCGGCTCGTGCTGCTCGGGCCGCCCGGCGCCGGCAAGGGCACGCAGTCGGAAATGCTCGCCACCGTGCTCGGCGCCTGCCCGCTGTCGACCGCCGACATTTTCCGCGCGGCGTGCGAGCGGTCCCACGCGCCCGGCTCCGCGATGGCCGCCGCCGAGGAGGCGATGAACTACGGCGAACTCGTCCCGGACGACGTCGTGCTCGGCATCATCCGCGACCGCCGCGCCTGCCTGCGTTGCCGCGGCGGATTTCTGCTCGACGGGTTTCCGCGCACGCTCCCGCAGGCGGTCACGCTCGACGGCCTGCTCGCCGCCGAACACCTGCCGCTCGACGCCGTGATTTGTTATGATCTGCCACTGCACCTGCTCGTCGAGCGCATGGCCGGCCGCCGGGTGTGTCCGCGCTGCCATGCGCTTTTTCACGTGACCGCCCGGCCGCCGCGCCGTGAAGGCATCTGCGACTACTGCGGTGACCGCCTGCGCCAGCGAACCGACGACGAGCCGGCCGCCGCCCGCAAGCGCCTCGAGGTTTATGCCGGCGCCACGGCGCAGGTCGTCAATTACTACGCAAGCCGGCGGCCGGTCGTCCCCATCGACGCCCGCGGTTCCCCGGAACGAATTCTTCTGCGCACGCTGGACGCTCTCGCGGCGCGCGGCTTCTCCGTGCCCGCCACCACCGCGCGGACCGGACCCGCGACGCCAGCTTCGTCCGGGCATTCCACCGAAAGCAGGGAAACATGAATTTCCCCAACCTCGAAAACGACACCTCCTCCGCCCGGCCTCCATCATCCGACTCGGCCCCCTCGAACGCCGCACGGCTCTCGTCCGGTTTTTAAACGCGGCGCGCCCCTGAACTCTTTGCGAGGTTTGCGCTGCGGGCGGCGGGGCCGGCGGCCCTGCCGTGAAATGCTCAACCGCGGGATCGCCCGACCCCGGGCGGAAGATCAGAGGTCCAGCCGCCGGTATTTCGCCGGCGGGATTTTGAATCGGTGGCCTGAATCAAAATCGGTGAAAATGTGCCAGTGGTCGTCGTGCGTGTCGTGCACGGCCACCTCGAGCTTGCGGCCGGCTTCGTAACTGTACTCTTCCATGGCGAAGCCGTGGTCCTCGTGGAGCACGGCCTCGCCGATTTCCCCGCTGTGCGGTTCGGTGATTTCGATTTTCCAGGTTGTCATGGGATTTGGGGGTGGAACAAACAAACTGAAACGCGTCCGCGGCCTCAGCCTTTCGCGCCGGCGTGCGCATGCCCGGCCTCGCGCCGCGCCGTCGCCTCGGCCACGAGCTTCGCCTCGACCTCCGCCGGCACCTGCGCGTAGTGGTCGAACGCCTCCTCGTGCCGCCCGCGGCCGCTCGTCAGCGAGCGCACGATCGTGCTGTAGCGGTGCAGCTCCTTCTGCGGCACCTGCGCATGGACGATCTGGAAATGCCCGTCGGAATCGACGCCGAGGATCTGCCCGCGCCGCGACGACAGGTCGCCCAGCACCGCGCCCATGCAGTCCTCCGGCACGGTGATGTCGACCTTGTAGATCGGCTCGAGCAGGCAGGGCGCCGCCTGCTGGAACGCCTCCTTGAACGCATGGTAACCCGCGACCTGGAACGCTATGTCCTTCGAGTCGACCGGGTGCATCTTGCCGTCGAAGAAGTCCGCCTTCACGTCCGTCACGCGGTAGCCCGCGCGCACGCCTTCGAGGCACGCGGTGCGCAGGCCCTTCTCCACCGACGGCACGAACACGCGATCGACGTTGTTGCCAACCAGCGACTGCGTGAAGATCACGCCGCTGTCGCGCGCCGCCGGCTCGATCCGCAGCCAGACTTCCGCGAACTGCCCGGCGCCGCCGGTCTGTTTCTTGTGCCGGTAACGCGACTCGCCGCGACCGCGGATCGTCTCGCGATACGGCACGCCCGGCTCGGCGAGTTCGAGCGCCACCCCGAACCGCCGCAGCAAGCGCTCGACCAGCACCTGCAGGTGGATCTCGCCCTGGCCCGACACGATCGTCTGGTGCAGTTCCTCGTCGACGCGATAGATGAAGGTCGGGTCCTCCGCGTGCAGCGCGGCCAGGCCGACGGCGAGTTTGTCCTCGTCGCCCTTCGCGCGGAGCTTGAGCGCGCCGTGGATGTTCGGCTTCGGGAAAACCGTCTTCGGCAGCTTCACCGCGAAGCGCGGGCTGCACAGCGTGTCGTCGGTGTGCGTCTGCCGCAGCTTTACCACCGCGCCGAGGTCGCCCGCGCCGAGTTGCGCCGCCGGCGTGCGCTCGTGGCCGTTGAGCACGTAGATTTGCCCAAGGCGCTCGGTGACCTGCCGGCCGCTGTTAAAAAGTTCGGCACCGCTTGCGACGGTGCCGGAGTAAACGCGGAACAACGAGAGCTCGCCCACGCCGGGCTCGTTCATCGTCTTGAAGACATACAGCACGGGCTCGGCGTGCGCGAGCGGCACGCTCACCGGCGCACCGCTGGCATCGAGGCCGTCGACGGCCACCCGGTCGAGCGGCGACGAGCCGTATTTCGCGATGAAGTCCATGATCCGCGCCACGCCGACATTCGTCTCGGCCGACGCGGCGAAAAGCGGGATGAACGTGTTCGTCTGAATCGCCTTGTGCAGGCCCGCGCGCAGCTCCTCCTCCGCCAGCACGCCCTGCTCGAAAAATTTCTCCATCAACGCGTCGTCCGACTCCGCCACGTATTCGATCAGCTCCTTGTGCATCCGCTTCACCGTCTCGGCGTCCGCGCCCTCGGCCGGCGCTTCCGTGTAGATGCCGTTCCCGCCGGGATGATAGGTCACGACCTCGCTCCGCAGCACGTCGAGCACGCGGCGGAAGCCCGGGCCCTCGTCGAGCGGGATCGACAGCGGAAAAACGTTCTTGCCGAAATGCGAGCGGCAGTCGTCGACGACCTGGGCGAAGCTGATGTTCGCCTTGTCGAGCCCGTTGATCACGATCATCCGCGGCAGACCGTGGAGCGTGGCGTTGTTCCACATCGCGTCGGTGCCGACGCCGAGTCCGTGCGCCGCATTCACCACGAGCAGCGCGAAGTCGCCCACCCGCAGCGCGCTCAACGCCTCGCTGATAAAATCCGCGTAGCCGGGGCAGTCGATGAGGTTGAACTTCTTGCCCTGCCACTCGGCGCTGAGGAGCGAGGCGTGCACGGAAATCTGGTGCTGCTTCTCGCTCGCGTGGTAATCGGAAACCGTCGTGCCGTCGGCGATCCGGCCGAGCCGCCCGACCCGGCCCGCGCACAAGAGCATGGCTTCGCAAAGCATGGTCTTGCCGGAGGACGCGTGGCCGACGACGGCGAAATTCCTCAGATCGGAAGAAGGATAATCTTTCATGACCGGAACGACAGGGGGATGAGAGCGCAGGATCGGCCGGCGCAGGCACCATGAACAGGAAACGGCCCGGAGACTAGCGGAAATTATTCACACCCGCCTCCGCGCACGTTGAAAAAGGCTCCGCACGATTTGTGCATTCGCAAGCGGGCGGGCCCTCGACCCGCCCTTTTCGTCGCGATGGAGCACCGGCCCGCTCCTGCTTGTAGCCCTGCGCGTGCGCGCAGGGACTCCGGCGGCACTAACCCAGCATCTTCCGCCACCGCTTCACCTGCGCCGCCACCTGCCCCGGTCCCGGCATTCCCGTCCCGGTGCGCCTGGCCAGCGCGCGCTTCAGATCGAACACGCTCGT
>DASZPP010000043.1:0-9150 GCA_035549975.1 Opitutus sp. | reverse complement strand
CGCCTGCACCGGGAAAGCAGGCAGGCGGGACGCCTGCGCTATTACCCGACGACCAGACATTCCGCCGCGCGAAACAGTTTGGGTTTTCCGACGCGCAGCTCGCGCATTTTCTCAAAACCGACCTCGCCGTGGTCCGGGCGGAGCGGAAACGGCGCGGAATCGCGACGACCTACCGGCTCGTCGACACGTGCGCGGCGGAGTTCGAGGCGTTCACGCCCTACTATTATTCGAGTTACGGCGACGAGAACGAGATCATCCCGTCGACGAAGAAGAAGGTCATGATCCTCGGCGGCGGGCCGAACCGGATCGGGCAGGGCATCGAGTTCGACTATTGCTGCGTGCACGCGAGCTTCGCGCTGCGCGAGCTCGGCATCGAGACGGTGATGGTGAACTCGAATCCCGAGACCGTCTCGACGGACTACGACACGAGCGACCGGCTCTACTTCGAACCGCTGACGCTCGAGGACGTGATCGAGATTTACCAGCAGGAGAAATGCGACGGCGTGATCGTACAGTTCGGCGGGCAGACACCGCTGAACCTCGCGACGGCGCTGAAGGCCGCCGGCGCCAACATCATCGGCACCTCGCCCGAAAGCATCGATACCGCGGAGGACCGGAAGCTGTTCGCCGCGATCCTCGACCGGCTCGGGCTGCGCCAGCCGGCGAACCGCATCGCGCTCAGCGAGGCCGAGGCGATCGCGTGCGCGAGCGAGCTCGGCTACCCGGTGCTCGTGCGGCCGTCGTTCGTGCTGGGCGGGCGCGGGATGTTCATCCTGTACAGCGAGGCGGAACTGAAGGCGGTCGTGCGCCAGGTTTTCGACGTCATGCCGGGCAAGCCGGTGCTGATCGACAAGTTCCTCGAGGACGCGATCGAGCTCGACGTGGACTGCATCAGCGACGGTGAGAGCGCGGTGATCGGCGGCATGCTCGAGCATATCGAGTTTGCCGGCGTGCACTCGGGCGACGCGGCGATGGTGATGCCGCCGCACACGCTGCCGGCAGAGATGCTTGCGACCGTGCGCGAGGCCACGCATGCGCTCGCGCGGGCGCTGAAGGTCGTCGGTCTCATGAACGTGCAGTTCGCGATCAAGGACAACCAGCTCTACATCCTCGAGGTGAACCCGCGGGCGTCGCGCACCGTGCCGTTCGTCGCGAAGGCGATCGGCGTGCCGCTGGCGAAGCTCGCGGCGAAGGTCATGACCGGAATGAAGCTGAAGGACCTCGGGCTCACACGCGAGGTCACGCCGAAGCACTGGTGCGTGAAGGAAGTCGTGCTGCCCTTCGTGCGGTTCCCGGGCGCGACGATCACGCTCGGCCCCGAGATGCGCTCGACGGGCGAAGTGATGGGCATCGATGCCGACATCGGGCTCGCGTTCGCCAAGGCCCAGGCGGCGGCCAAGCCGGGGCTGCCGGTCGAGGGCAACGTGTTCCTTTCCGTCAAGAATGCCGACAAGCCGCATGCGATCGACATCGCCCGCCGGCTCACCGCGCTCGGCTTCGCCATCTACTCCACCAGCGGCACCGCGCAGACGCTGGCCGACCACGGCATCGCGGTGAAGCGGCTGGCGAAGCTCAGCGAGGGCCGGCCCAACGCCGTCGACCTGATCAAGAACGGCCAGATCGCCTTCGTGATCAACACGCCCAGCGGCATGATTCCGCGCCGCGACGAGAATGCGATCCGCGCCGCCGCCTACGCCCACAACGTCTGCATCATGACGACGATCACCGGCGCGCAGGCGGCGGTCGAGGCGATCGAGGCGCTCAAGCAAAAGCCGCTCGGCGTGAAGCCGCTGCAGGCGTATCGGGGGAACGTCGCGCCGGTGTGAACGCGGCGGAAAAATCGTGAAAACCGAAAATCTTGAAATCAGGAACCTGAAATTCGCCGCGGCCGGCCGGCCGCTTGGAATTCCAGATTATCGATGACCGATGGCGGACTTCACGATTTAGTTCCGGCCATGGCTTCGACCCTCATCGCCCTCCTGCACGGACCCGACCAGACGGGTCTTGTCGCCCGCGTGGCGGGATGGATTTTCGAGCGCGGCGGCAACATCGTGCACGCCGACCAGCATCGCGACATGGAGGCCGGCGTGTTTTTCCAGCGGATCGAGTGGATCCCGGCCAAGGGTGACGCCTCGGCGGACGCGGCGGGTTTCCGGCAATTCGCGGCCTCGCTCGGGATGAACGCCCAGGTCACCTCGACGGCGCAGCGGGCGCGGGTGGCGGTGTTTGTGTCGAAGGCGGACCATTGTTTCCATGACCTGGCGTTGCGCTGGCGGGCGGGGGAGTTTTCCGGCGACCTGGTGACGGTGATCTCGAACCATGCCGACCTCGCGCCCGCGGCGCAAAGCTACGGGCTGCCGTTCCGCCATGTGCCATTGACGGCGGCGACGAAGCCGGCGGCCGAGGCGAAGCAGCTTGAGCTCTTGCAGGAGGCGCGGGCCGACCTGGTCGTGCTCGCGCGCTACATGCAGGTGCTGTCGGCGGATTTTCTCCAGAAAATCGGGCGGCCGGTGATCAACATCCATCATTCGTTCCTCCCGGCGTTCGCGGGCGGCAAGCCGTATCACCAGGCGCATGCGCGTGGCGTGAAGCTCATCGGCGCGACGGCGCACTACGCCACCGCCGATCTCGACGAGGGCCCGATCATCCACCAGGACGTGACGCGCGTGACGCACCGGCACGACGTGGAGGACCTGATCCGGCTGGGCCGGGACCTCGAGAAACGCGTGCTCGCCCAGGCGGTGCGCTGGCATCTCGATTCGCGCGTGCTGGCCTACGGGAACAAGACGGTGGTGTTCGACTGATCGTCGCGCCGGACCGTCGAAAAAACGAAACGGCTGGGACGGAGGTGGTGACGGTTGCAGTCGGTCGCGATCCGGTTTCTCGTTAGCTCATGCGGGCAATTCGCATTCACGAAACGGGTGGTCCCGAAAAGCTTCGTCTGGAAGATGTGCCGCTCCCCGAGCCGGGCCCGGGCGAAGTCCGCCTGCGCGTGGAGGCGGCGGGGCTGAACTACGTCGATGTCTATCACCGGAGCGGGCTCTACCCGCGGTCGCGGCCGTTCACGCCCGGCCTCGAGGCGGCGGGGGTGATCACGGCGGCCGGCACGGGCGCGGGGGATTTCCGCGTCGGCGAGCGGGTCGCGACCGCGCGTGCCAGTGGCGCTTATGCCGACGAGACGTTGGCGCCGGTGGCGGAGCTGGTGCGCGTGCCCGACGGCGTGGCGACCGAAACGGCGGCCGCGCTGCTGTTGCAGGGCCTCACTGCGCACGCGCTGGCCTGCGACGTGTTTCCCTTGAAGGCCGGCGAAGTGGCGCTCGTGCACGCGGCGGCGGGCGGCGTGGGTTTGCTGCTCACGCAGATCGCGAAAAAACGCGGCGCGCGCGTGATCGGTTGCGTGAGCACGGACGCCAAGGCGGCGCTGGCGCGGGAGACGGGGGCGGATCACGCGATCGTCACCGCGCGCGAAACCTTCGCGGAGTCGGCGCGGCGGCTGACGGACGGGCGCGGCGTGGACGTCGTTTACGATTCGGTGGGCAAGGACACGTTCGAGGCGTCGCTCAACAGCCTGCGTCCCCGCGGCATGATGGTGTCGTATGGCAACGCGAGCGGGCCGGTGCCGGCGTTTTCGCCGTTGCTGCTCACGCAGAAAGGCTCGCTGTTTTTCACGCGCCCGTCGTTCGGGCACTACGTGGCGACGCCCGGGGAACTCCGCGAGCGCAGCGGCGAGCTTTTCCGCTGGGTGGCGCAGGGAGCGTTGAAAGTGCGGGTCGGCGAAAAATTCCCGCTGGCGGCGGCGGCCGAGGCGCACCGGGCGATCGAGAGCCGGAAGACGACGGGCAAGGTGCTGCTCGTGCCGTGACGGAAATGCCGGGTGGCGAAGGCGGCAGGCCGGATTCAGGCGCCAGTTCGTTCGGGCGCGAAGCGACCGCCACGGCATGCGCGTTGAGCCAAGGGAGTTTGGTCCGCGGGATCGCCATTCTTCATTCGGCAATCGGCATTCGACAATGCCCCAACTCCCGGCTGGACGAGGCGGGGGTGTTATGTTTCGGTCGCCAATTCCCGAACTTGAAAACTTCCGTCATGTCGACCCCCACCACTCCATCCCCGAAATCCGCAGGCGAACCCAACCTGGTCAACGCCGACGCGCCCGGTCTCGAGGAACGCCTGCACCAGCTTTGGAAAAACTATTCGCAGATCGTGACCGTGGTGCTGGTCGTGATTGCGGTGGGCATTGCGGCGAAGGGCGGCTGGGAATATTTCGCCGGGCAGCGGGAGCACTCGGTCGAACAGGCTTACGCCGCGGCGTCGACCAAGGCGCAACTGCAGGCGTTCATTGCGGCGAACCCGTCGCATCCCCTCGCGGCGGCGGCGCAGCTCCGGCTGGGCGACGAGGCCTATGCGGCCGGGAATTTCGCGGACGCGGTCGCTGCCTACGATGCCGCCGCCGGCTCGCTCAAGAGCGGCCCGCTGGCGAGCCGGGCGCGGCTGGGCAGCGCGATGGCGAAGTTGCAAGGCGGCCGGGAAAGCGAAGGCATGGCGGCGCTGAAGGCGATCGCCGGCGACGCGAACGAGTTCAAGGCCTACCGGGCCGAAGCGGACTACCATCTCGCGAGCCAGGCATTCGCCAGCCATGACGCGGCGGGCGTGAAGACTTACACCGGGCAACTCATGCAGGTGGACCCGACGAGCCCGTGGGTGCAGCGCGTGATGCAGTTCCGCGCGGAGACCGTCGGTGGAGAAAAACCGGCAGCGACGGCCGGAAGCGCCGCCACCCCGGCCTCGTCCGCTTCACCGGAGATCAAGCTGCCGGGGACGGGGAAGTAGGCGGCGGCGAGTCGGAAAAACGTCGCAGCGATCTGCGTGGCTTGTTCGGTCATGCGCCGCGACGACGGAGCCGCGGCGATCGCATCGACCGAAACGTCGCGTCAGGCGCGCGTGGGCGCAACGGGCTTTTTGATTCGGCACCGGCGACGAACCATCGCTCCCGCGAAGATGATCAGGCCAACAACGACGGCGTTGGTGGCGGGCTCGGGAATGGAAGTGCCCGAGAAACTGAGATTGAACGAGTCGATGCCCAGCACATCCAACCCGGAGCTGCTCGTCCCGCTCGAAGCGGCGCCACGAATTCTAAAGTAGACGGGGCTGTGTTGATCATTCAATGCGGACAGGGTGATGGAATTCGCCGTGATCGTTGCGGCCCCGAACACGGTTCCGGTCGTGTAGGTTGAACCCAACTGGGTGAAAGCGCCCGAGTTTCCCACCCGATATTCAAAAGCGTAGGTTTGATCGTTGCTGACGTTGTTGGGCGAAAAGAGGCTGATGCTGACGTTGAAATTCGTGAAGCCGGTCGTGTTTGCGATGGCGAGGGTGACGGCTCCGTTCCTCGATGCGGCGTCGCCGGGTCGCCAGCCCAGGGCGCGATCGGAATCCGCCGATTGAGTTGCCGCATTGGCGCCGGACGCGATGTTGTTGCTGGCGATATTGCGGAAGCTCCGCGGTTCAGTGGACAGGCTTGCGCTCCAATTGGTGGGTGCGGACTGGAAACTCGCGCTGGTGCCCAAAGAATTTGCGGTGGCGGCTGTCGTCACCGACCAGCCGGTCGGCAGCGCGCCGCCGAGGCCGTTGAAGTCCTGAACGTAGGATGTGCCGGTCAGCGTGACTTGGGCAGCCGCTGTTCCCGAGAGAATCACGATCAACGCGGCGATGCCGAGGGATCTGGTGTGGCCGCGACTCGGGCCGATGTGCGCGCCGAAAATTTCGGGAAGCCTTTTCATGCTGGAGCGAATTGAAGCAGGCTGGATCTGCCAGCCAGCCGTAGCGGAGTGAATAATTTATGCAAGTAGTTTTGCCGCAGGTTTGCGAATCAGAAGCGGGTCGTATACTGCCCGTGTTTCCGGACGAGGCGATCAGACGGGGACAGTTGACAGCGTGGGGTGTGTGGCGTCGGATGACGTTTTGGTCCCGGGGTGTAGCTTAGCCTGGTAGAGCGCCTGCTTTGGGAGCAGGAGGTCGCGAGTTCGAATCTCGCCGCCCCGACCATCCGCGTCAGGCCAGGGAACGATGCCTCGGGTCGCTGGCGAACCCGCGCGCCAACATGATCGGAAATTGCCCGGATGTCGGACTCGGGCTGCGTCGGGGGAACCGCGTTTCGGCGGCGGCCACGGTGAAAACATGGCAAACACGACCACCGAAAAGTCGCCCGTGACGCGCCGCGCGCCGGCCAAACCGCAACTCGAGGCAGAGCCAAAACCGCCGTTTCCGAAGCAGCACCAGGATGAACCCGGGCGTGAGAGCCGGATCGATCCGTCGCCGCGCTGGAAGGCGGAAAAATACAAGGAGGCGGGAAAACTGACCGACAAGGTGGCATTGATCACCGGCGGTGATTCGGGGATCGGTCGTGCGGTGGCGTATCTTTACGCCCGCGAGGGCGCGGATGTGGCGATCAGCTACCTCCCGGTCGAACAGGAGGATGCGGAGGAGACGAAGCGGGCGGTGGAATCGGTCGGGCGCGAATGCCTCCTGCTGCCGGCGGATTTGACTGAACCGGGCGCGGCCGGGGCGCTGGTGGCGAAGACCGTGGACGAATTCGGCGGGCTGGACATCGTCGTCTCGAACGCAGCGCATCAGGCACGCAAGGCGAAGCCGGAGGAGGTGGACGACGCGGAGTTTGACCGCACCTTCAAGACGAACGTGTATGCGTTTTTCCGCCTCGCCAAGGCGGCCCTGCCGCACCTGAAGCCGGGCGCGGCCATCATTGCGACGAGTTCGGAGACGGGCATCTTCGGGGCGAAGAACCTGCCGGACTATTCGGCGACGAAGGGGGCGATCAACGCTCTCGTGAAGACGCTGGCGATGGATTTGATGGAACGCGGGATTCGCGTGAACGCGATCGCGCCCGGGCCGGTGTGGACGCCGCTCAACGTGCAGGACCCGGGGACATCGCCGGAGAAAGTGGCGAAGTTTGGCAGCCAGACACCAGTCGGCCGCCCCGCGCAGCCGGAGGAGCTGGCGCCGGCCTACGTGTTCATGGCGTCGGACGCGGACTCGTCGTATATCACCGGCACGGTTTTGCAGGTGATGGGTGGGGAAACGACGGGCGGATGAGGCTCGCCGGCGCTGGGTGGAACGACGGCCGTGCCCCCTCGATTCGGCGGAATCGACCGGGCGGAGCCGGTTTCCTCCACCGGCGATTACTCGCGGCCGAATTGGCGCTTCAGTTCGCGCTTTGCGCGCTGGAGCTTGCGGCGTTTCGCGGCGGGGAGTTTTTTCCCGGCGCGGTTTTCGTAGAAAGAGATCATCGACACGGCGGAACGATAGGGGTCGGCCTTCCGGGTGCGGCTGCGGACGGATGAGCGTTTGATCGAGGCGGCGATCTTCTTCGGATCGCTTTTGGCGAAAACCCCCGGTTCGAGGTCCATGGCATGGCTGGTGCGGGTGACGCGGGCGGACCAGCGCCGGCCGCGGGAGGAAGGCTTGTGGCTGGAACGTCGCGAGGTTTTCCGGGAGGTGGTTTTCATTGCGCAACGTAGGCCTGTCGACCGCTCAAATCCATCCCGGGGCACACTTCGCGGCGCGGCGTTCGCCCGCCGGGTGGTCTCGAAGCGGAGGTCTTTTTGAGCGGGCAAATCCGCTTCAACCGGGCACGGCGGCTGGGTCGCAGCCCGCCGGCTGGCCTCGTGGCAGGCGTGTTAACAATCTCTGCTTGCCTCGCCGGGGGGTTCCGCTAGTCCTCCACGACTGACCCATTACCCATGGATACCATTTCGCGCGAAAATACCAGCATGCTGCCTGTGGCCGGAATCGTGGTCGGCGTGCTTTCACTTTTGGTCGGCGGTTATGCCGCGATCAAAGCCTCCAGCCTCCAGAAGACCGTGGCGACACACGAGGAGAAGGTCGCCAAGATCGACAATCTGGAGGCGCAGGTAAACAGCGTTTCCGCCGCGAGCGAGAAGTCCGCGAAGGACATCAACACGCTCTCGCGCACGACGCAGGACGCCTTCACCACGGTGAGCCAGATGCTCGGCGACGCCAACGGCAAGATCAAGGCGCTCGAAGACGCGCAGAAGAAGCCGGCGGCGGTGGCGAAGGGCCACGCCAGCGGCGAGCCGGTCGTGGCCGGTCCGGGCGAATACGTCGTCAAGAGCGGCGAGACCGGTGCGAAGATCGCGCGTGCGCAGGGCTGCTCCCTCGGCGAGCTGATGGCGGTGAATCCGGACGTGAACTGGAACAAGCTCAAGCCCGGCCAGAAGATCAAGCTGCCGCAGAAAAAGTAAGCGGAAGCTGACGCAGCAGGCGGCGAATGGAACGCCGCGAAAAATTTCGAAAACTCCCGGCCGGCGCCGGGAGTTTTTTTGCGGCCGCGGGAGCGGGTTGCGCGGCGACGAATGCAGGATGAGCGGCTCGCCGCGTGAGGTCGTGGCCGGCCGCTCGCGAAACGCATGGACAATTCGGTTGGCGTTCCTCCCGGCAGCCGGTGTGATTCGCGCCCGATGAATTCACCCAACCCGCTCGAACCGTCACGCTGGGAGCGCCTCGGCAGCACGTCGCTCGTGCGCACGCGGGTGTTCGAGGTGCGCAGCGTGCGCTACCGTCATCCGCCGCGCGGACGCGAGCAGGATTTCGTGGTCATCGACGCGCCCGACTGGGTGAACGTGATCGCACTCACGCCCGAGCGCCGGATGGTGCTGGTGCGGCAGTTTCGCTACGGCGTGAACGAATTCTCGCTGGAGATTCCGGGGGGCATGATCGAGGCGGGCGAGGAACCGCTGATCGCGGGGGTGCGCGAGTTGCGCGAGGAAACGGGCTACGTCGGCGCTCCGGCGCGGCAGCTCGGCAGCGTGCACCCGAATCCGGCGATCCAGAGCAATCGCTGTCATTTTGTGTTCGTCGAAGATGCGGCGCCGGCGTCGGCGCTCGCGTGGGACGCGGACGAGGAGATCGCGGTGACGACGCTGCCGGTGGACGAAGTTTATGCGATGGCGCACAGCGGCGGGATCACGCACGCACTCGTGCTGAATGCGTTGCTGATGTTCGAGCCCCTGTGGCGGGCGATGAAAAAGTAGGACCGGGTTCCCGTGGCGTCCGCGCCGGCCGGAATGCCATCCCGGCCGGCGTCGCCGCGCCATTTGACTTCGCCGGGTGCGCACG
>DASZPP010000042.1:0-2879 GCA_035549975.1 Opitutus sp. | reverse complement strand
TGATGTAGCGGCCGACCTTGCCGCTCGAATTGGCCAGCCCGTCGGGAAACTGCGGCGATTTGGAATTCAGCAGGACTCGCACGGATTCGCACGCGCTCGCCGCCAGCACGATGATCCGTCCGCTCACGTGACCTTCGCGGCCCGTGGTCTTGTCGATGAACGCCACGCCGGTGGCGCGGCCGGACTTGTCGACCGTGATCTCGCGCACCATCGCGTTGGGCAGGATGTCGAGGTTGCCCGTGTCCATCGCGGGCGGCAAATGCACTGTGGTCGACTGGTAATTCGCGCGGATCGAGCAGCCGCGGCCGCACGGCGTGGCCCAGAAACACGCGGCGCGTTTCTGCATGTCCTCCTTGAGGATTCGCTGCGCCTTCGGGTTGTTCGGATGCAGCTTCGCCGGAATGGCCTCGTGATCGAGACGCTGCGTCATCACCGCGCGGTGCGCCGGAATGATGGGAACGCCGATTTTCTTCCCGCCCTTGCGCGTGAGAAGTTCGCACAGCCGCGGCTTCGGCGCCGGGTGCAGGATACCCGGAGGCGAGTCGGGCGTGTTTTCCATGCCCTCGTTCGTGCCGTAGACGCCGACGAGCATCTCGACCTTGTCGTAATACGGCGCCACATCCTCGTAGGAAATCGGCCAGTCGAACCCGAGCCCGTCGCGGCTGCGCGGCTTGAAATCATACGGCCCGTTCCGCAGCGCGATCCGCGCCCAGTGATTCGTGCGGCCGCCGAGCATGCGCGTCCGCCACCACATGAATTTCTGCTCGGGATCGTCCGACGCGCTGACGTAGGGCTCGCCCGGCACCTGCCAGCCGCCGTCGATCGTCGCGTCGTAAAATCCAAAATTCTTGTCCGGCGTCGCCGCGCCGCGCAGCGGGGCGTCGTGGTTCGTCTGGAACATCGGCGTGTCCTTCGCCGGCTCGTAGTTCCGCCCCGCCTCGAGGATCAGCACCTTCGCCCCTTCCATCGTGAGCGTGTAGGCCGCCTGTCCGCCGCCGGCGCCGGAGCCGACGATCACGGCATCGTATTTTTCCTGGGCCGTAGCGGGGGTGACGATCGCCATGGGGTGTGCGGGTTGACGACCACCCTGCCGAAAAGTTCCCGCATGAGAAGAACGAATTCAGCCGCACTGCCCAGCGCAAAAAAACGCCCGTCCCGGAATCCGGGACGGGCGGTTGAGATTCGCGAATGAAGTCGCGCGGTTTCGACCGCGTTATTCCTTCTTCGACGCCTCGTCGATGATGTCGCCGAGGTTCATCATGTCGGTGCCGGCGCTGGCGCGGTTGAGCGCCTCGTAGCTGGCCGTTTCCGCGGCGAGCTGCTCGGCGCTGTAATTCGCGGCCTTGATCGACAGGCCGAGGCGGCGCTCGTCGCGATCGATCTTGATCACGCGCGCGGTCACCTGCTGGCCGGGCTTCAGGACGTCCTTCACCTTGTCGATGCGCTCCTCGCTGATCTGCGAGATGTGCACGAGGCCGTCGATGCCGTCCTTCAGCTCCACGAAGGCGCCGAACGACGTGATCTTGGTGACGGTGCCCTGCACGACGTCGCCAATGCGGAAGTGCGCGTCGATGTCCGACCACGGGTCGGTCGAGAGCTGCTTCATGCCGAGGCTGATCCGCTGTTGCTGCGGATCGACGTCGAGCACGATCGCGTCCACCTCGTCGCCCTTCTTCAGGACTTCGGACGGATGGTTGACCTTGCGGGTCCAGCTCATGTCGGAGACGTGCACCATGCCGTCGATGCCTTCCTCGAGTTCGATGAACGCGCCGTAGGTGGTCATGTTGCGAACCTTGCCGCGGACGCGCGCGCCGATCGGGTAATTGTGGCGGACCATGTCCCACGGATTCGGCTCGAGCTGGCGGAGGCCCAGCGAGATTTTCTGTTCTTCCTTCTGGATGCCGAGCACGACCGCATCGAGCTCCTGGCCGACCTTGAGCAGCTCGGAGGGCTTCGTGATGCGCTTCGTCCAGGACATCTCGGTGATGTGCACGAGGCCCTCGACGCCGGGTTCGATTTCGACGAACGCGCCGTAGGGCACGAGGTTGACGACCTTGCCGCGGACCTTGGCGCCGACCGGGAACTTGCGGTCGATCTCGTCCCACGGATTTTTCGTCGTCTGCTTCAAGCCGAGGGAAACGCGCTCTTTCTCGCGATTCACCTCGATGATCATGACTTCGACTTCCTCACCCTGCTTCAACATTTCGCTCGGGTGCGAGATGCGGCCCCAGCTCATGTCGGTGATGTGGAGCAGGCCGTCCATGCCGTCGAGGTCGATGAACGCGCCGAAGTCGGTGATGTTCTTGACGACGCCCTTCCGGACCTGGCCCGGCTGGATCGACTCGAGGAGGTTGCGGCGCTTGGTCGTGCGCTGTTCCTCGATCAGCTCGCGGCGGGAAAGAACGATGTTCTTCCGGTCGAGATTGATTTTGAGAACCTTGAAATCGTAGGTCTGGCCAACGTATTGATCGAGGTTCTTCGGCGGCTGCACGTCGATGTGCGAGGCCGGCATGAAGGCATCCACGCCGATCGAGACGATCAGGCCGCCCTTGACCTTGGCCTTCACGCGGCCGGTGGCGACGGAGCCCTCGGGGAACTTGGTGAGGATGTTGTCCCAGTTCTTCTTCTGCTCAGCGAGGTCGTAGGACAGGATCGGCGCGCCGTCCTTGCCTTCGAGCTTCTGGACGAGGACCTCGATGGTGGAGCCGATTTGCAGCTCGCCGATGTCGATGAACTCGTTGGCCGGGATGAGGCCTTCGGATTTACCGCCGATGTCGACGACGACTTCGTTCTGGCGGATTTCGGTGATGACGCCCGGGACAATCGAGCCTTCCTTCAACTTGTCGAAGGACGACTGCTCGAGCAGCTCTTGCATGACT
>DASZPP010000041.1:0-4676 GCA_035549975.1 Opitutus sp. | reverse complement strand
AACGGCCGGATGGCTGCCTTTTGTCCCTGGACCCCGGTCTTTGGTCGCTGGTCCTTTTCAGCCGTTTGACTTCGCCGGGGGCGCTCACTTACTGAGTCGCTTTAACGATGACGCCCCCGACATTCGCCAACGCCACCGAATCGCTCGGCGCCGCGACGGCGGACTACCTGCCGGCGCCGCTCGAGCGGGAGATTCGCCGGATCTACGAGCGCAGCCCGCTGTATGGGCAGCGATTCCCGCTGCACGTGCAGCCGCTGCAATGGTCATGTTATCGCGAGATTCCGGCACTTTCCAAAAAGGAGATCGTCGAGCGCGGGCACCAGGCGTTTTTCGCGGACTACCGGGAGATCGAGCGGGGGTTGCAGGCGAAGCGTTACGAATACGAGAGCACCGGCGGCACGACGCAGTCGCCGATGACCGTGATCATGGAGGAGGGCTGGTGGAACGCGCAGACCGAGCGTGCGTATCGGGCGTCGCCGATCCTGCGGGAATTCGTGGGGCGGCCGTATCGGAAGTGCGTGCTCGCGCCGGTCGGGTGCTCGAGCAACCTGTGTCCTTACGAGGACCATCCGTTTCCGCACCGGTATTTCGACGGGACCGTCTATCTGAATTTGTCGAGTGATCCGTTCGCGTTTCCCGAGGCGGAGTGGGATCGGATCGTGCTCGAGTTGCAGGCGACCAGGCCCGAGGTGATCGAGGGCGAGCCGGTTTACCTTTCGTTGCTGGCGCGGGCGGCGAAGAAGCGCGGGGTGAGCGTGCCGAGCGTGCGTGCGGTGATCCTCACATATGGCAAGGCGAGCGCGCAGCATGGCGCGCGAATCGCGGAGGTTTTCCCGGCGCCGCAGGTCGATCTCTACGGATCGACCGAAGCGGGCTATTTGTTCGTGGGCGAGGCGTTCAAGGACAACTCGCAGGTGATCGATGCGAACGCGTTCATCGAACTCGTGCCGTGGCGCGCGGCACTGCCGGACGTGTTCCAGATTTATGTGACGACCCGCGACCGCGAGGCGATGCCGCTGCTGCGATATCACACCGGCGACATCGTGCAGAAGTTTCCGCAGGGCTTCCGGCTGCTCGGGCGCGAGGGGAACCTGTATTTCCGGCCGGACGGATCGCTGGTGTCGCCGGCGGACATCGATGCGGTGCTGCCGGCGGAGTTCAAATGCTGGCACTACTCGCTCGTGCAGACGAGCGAGGTGCGCTGGGATTTCCACTATGTGGCGGAGGAGGTGGCGCCCGCCGACGTCGGCCCGGCGATCGCGCGGATGCTGGGCGACGGCGCGCGGGTGAGCGCATTTCGCCGCCGGGTGATCGCGCCCGCGGCGAGCGGAAAGTTTGCGCTGCTGAAGCCGCTCGGAAAGTAGCGCAGGCGTCCCGCCTGCGGAAAAACGTGCGGGCGAGAAGCCTGCGCCACTCGCTTCTTGAAAAGGTAAGGGAGCCTAATAAGCACGGGGCGGGGAGCCGCGAACTTTACAACCGGTCAAGGGCTGGCGAACTTAGCGACTCCGCCGCCCCTCGCGGGCGGGTCCCCAACCGCGATCCCGAGATGAATCTTTTTCGTTCCTCCATCGGCCGGAAAATCCTCATGGCCGTGACCGGCTTTCTGTTGATCGTCTGGGTCGTCGGGCATCTCGTCGGAAATCTTCAGGTTTTCTCGGAGGCGGACAAGATCAACGGCTACGCGCATTTTCTGCACTCGCTCGGGCCGATCCTGTGGATTGAGCGGATCGTGCTGCTCGCGCTGGTGGTGATCCACATCTGGGCGGCGACGGTGCTCTCGCTCGAGAACAGGGAGGCGCGCGACGTGCGTTACAGTGTGCAGCACACGATCCGCGCCACGCTCGCGTCGCGCACGATGCGGTGGACGGGTTATGTGGTGCTGGCGTTCATCGTCTATCATCTCGCGCACTTCACGCTGGGCTGGGCGCAGGCGGGGACGTTCAAGACGAACCTGCCGGAATACACGATGCGTGGCGATTATCACATCGCGGGCATTCCGGTCGTGGCGGCGGGGACGAAGGTGCTCGACGTGCAGTCGATGGTGATCCTCGGCTTTCAGAATCCGATTGTCTCGCTGTTCTACATCATCGCGGTCGGGCTCCTGAGCGTGCATCTGTTGCACGGCGCCGACAGCATGTTCCAGACGCTCGGCTGGCGGAGCGGAAAATGGTCGGGAGCATTGCGGAAGATCTGCGTCGTTTTCGCCGCGGCCTATTTCTTTTTCAACCTGGTGATTCCGGGCTCCGTGTTGCTCGGCCGGCTGCAACCGCGCGCCGAAGTGCGCGCGGCGATCGCCGCGCAACGTTAACCCCTTCGCGCCATGGCTAAACTCGAATCCCGCATTCCGCCCGGCCCGCTTGCCGACAAGTGGCGCAGCCACAAGGCGTCGATCAAGCTCGTCAATCCCGCGAACAAGCGGAAATACGAGATCATCGTCGTCGGCGCCGGGCTCGCCGGCTCATCGGCCTCGGCGACGCTCGCGGAGCTCGGCTACAGGGTTAAGAATTTCATCTACCACGACAGCCCGCGGCGCGCGCACTCGATCGCGGCGCAGGGCGGCATCAACGCCGCGAAGAATTACCAGAACGACGGCGACAGCGTTTACCGGTTGTTCTATGATACGATCAAGGGTGGCGATTATCGGTCGCGCGAGGCGAACGTGCACCGGCTCGCCGAGGTGTCGGTCAACATCATCGACCAGTGCGTGGCGCAGGGCGTGCCGTTTGCGCGCGAATACGGCGGGTTGCTGGCGAACCGCTCGTTCGGCGGCGCGCAGGTGAGCCGTACGTTTTACGCCCGCGGGCAAACGGGCCAGCAGTTGCTGCTCGGCGCCTACTCGGCGCTGATGCACAACGTCGCCGCGGGCGGCGTCGAGCTGCATCCGAATTCGGAGATGCTCGATCTCGTGATCGTCGACGGTCAGGCGAAAGGCGTCATCGTCCGCGACCTGATCACCGGCGAGGTTTCGCGCCATGCGGCGGACGCGGTCGTGCTCGCGAGCGGCGGCTACGGCAACGTGTTCAATCTCTCGACCTACGCACGGCAGTCGAACGCGACGGCGATCTGGCGCGCCTACAAGCGCGGGGCGTGCTTCGCGAATCCGTGCTACACGCAGATTCACCCGACGTGCATCCCGGTGTCGGGCGATTACCAGTCGAAGCTCACGCTGATGTCGGAATCGCTGCGCAATGACGGCCGGATCTGGGTGCCGAAGAAGGCGGAGGACCGGCGGAAGGATCCGAACACGATCCCGGAGGCGGACCGCGATTACTATCTCGAGCGGATTTATCCGAGCTTCGGCAACCTCGCGCCGCGCGACGTCTCCTCGCGCGCGGCGAAGCGCGTGTGCGACGAAGGGCGCGGCGTCGGCGAGAGCGGGCTCGGCGTTTACCTGGATTTCGCCGACGCGATCAAGCGGCTCGGCGAGCCCGCGGTGCGCGAGCGCTACGGCAATCTCTTCGACATCTATCACGAGATCACGAACGAGAACGCCTACCAGACGCCGATGCGGATCTATCCCGCGGTGCACTACGCGATGGGCGGGCTGTGGGTGGACTACAACTTGATGTCGAACGTCCCCGGCCTCTTCGTGCTCGGCGAGGCGAACTTCTCCGACCACGGCGCGAACCGGCTCGGCGCGAGCGCGCTGATGCAGGGGCTCGCGGACGGCTATTTCGTCATCCCCTACACGATCGGCGACTATCTCGCGACGCAGAAGCCCGGCTCGCGGCCGAAACCGGACGGCGCGGAGTTCAAGGCGGCCGAGGCGAACGTGAACGGCATCACGAAGCGGCTGCTCGGCGTGAACGGCAAGGAGCCGGTAAGCCATTTTCACAAGCGGCTCGGCAAGATTTTGTGGGAAGGCTGCGGGATGGCGCGCACGGCGGAATCGCTCCAGAAGGCCCTGCAGGAAATTCCGCAACTGCGCGAAGAATATTGGGCGAACGTGAAAGTGCCCGGCTCGGCGGACACGCTCAACCAGTCGCTCGAGCAGGCCGGCCGCGTGGCGGATTTTCTCGAGCTCGGCGAGTTGCTGTGTCTCGACGCGCTGACGCGCGACGAGAGTTGTGGCGCGCATTTTCGCGAGGAGCACCAATATCCGGACGGCGAGTGCAAGCGCGACGACGAAAAGTTCATGCACGTGGCGGCGTGGGAATACCAGGGCGAGGGCAAGGCGCCGCTGCGCAATGTCGAGCCGCTCAACTACGAATTCGTGAAGCCGAGCGTGCGCAGCTACAAGTGAGGTCCCCGATCATGTCTTCCGCGATTTCCTCCCAGAAAACGATCAGCGTCACCGTTCGCGTGTGGCGGCAGGCGAGCCGGAATGCGCCGGGCAGGTTCGTCGATTATCCGGCGACGAACCTGAATCCGAACATGTCGTTCCTCGAGATGCTCGACGTGGTGAACGACACGCTGACCGCGCAGGGCGAGGAGCCGATCGCGTTCGCGCACGACTGCCGCGAGGGGATTTGCGGCACCTGCTCGCTCACGATCAACGGCAAGCCGCACGGGCCGGGCGAGGGCATCGCGACGTGCCAGTGCTATATGCGCAGCTTCAACGACGGCGACACGATCGTGGTCGAGCCGTTTCGGGCGAAGGCGTTTCCGCTCGTGAAGGACCTGATCGTCGATCGCGGCGCGTTCGACCGGATCCAGCAGGCGGGTGGTTTCATCAG
>DASZPP010000040.1:0-6240 GCA_035549975.1 Opitutus sp. | reverse complement strand
GAGCCTGCAAACGCTGCCGACCGGGCTCTTCACGCAAACGCATCTGTGGTTCCTGTATTATCTCGCGATCATCACCGCGCTCGCGTTGGGGGTGAGGGCGGTCGCAAAGCTCGCCGGGCGGTGGCAGCCGGCGATTCTGCGGTGCATCGACGCCGCGGTCGCGTGGATCGCGCGCTCGTCATTTGGACTCGCGCTGCTCGCGGTGCCGACGGCGGGTTTGCTTTGGTTCATGCAGACCTGGTCGGTCGACACGCCGGACCAGACCCTCGTGCCCGAGTGGCCCGTGGTGTTGGTTTATGGCGGCGGATTCGGACTCGGCTGGTGGTTTGGCCGCCAGCCAGGCGCGCTGGATCACTTCACGCAAATGACCTGGGGACGGTGGGCGATCGCGGCCGCGAGCGTCGTCGCAACGCTCCAGCTGACCCAGATTCAACTCGATCCGGGCAACCCGCATTTTGCGGCGGCCCACGGCGCGTTCGTCGTGACGTATGCTGTGATGATGTGGTCGCTCGTCACACTGACGATCGGTGGATTTCGCGTGCTCTGCCGGCGGCCGCGAGCGTGGGTGCGCTATGTCGCCGACTCCTCCTATTGGATGTATCTCGTCCATCTGCCGCTCGTCGTCTGGCTGCAGGTTGCGGTGGCGGAATTTTCACTGCACTGGACGCTCAAGCTCGCGGGCATCGTCGCCGCCGTCGTGGTCGCCTCGCTGATCAGCTACGATCTCTTCGTGCGCTCGACCTTCATCGGCCGGGTGCTGAACGGGCGTCGGCAGGAACGGATGTTGTTGCCCTGGCTGCGTCGCGGCATCCGGGTGCGGTTCGCCTGGCGGCCGGGTGCCAGCCGGACCTCGGCGGCGTGAGGCGGGTCAGCGCTCGCCGAAGGCGCCAAAGCCGTTCGGCCCAACCACGAGGCGCGTATCGTAGCTCGAATCGACCAGGCTCACCTGCGTGATCGCCCAATCCCCGCCGACGCGAATGTTCGGATAGTCGCTGGCGGGGACCACGCGATACCGCGCGACGACGTCGGCCAAGGGTTCGTGAAAGAACGGGGCCAGGTCGGAGACCTCGCGCGGGAAGGCGCCTTTGCTGGCGCGCAGGTATTCGGAGAGCGACGTCCGCAGTTTGGCGGCGAATCGTTTTTCGGCGGCGGCGCGGAGCGTGGCCAGCGCCTTGCGCACGCCCTCGGCGGAGTCGAGGTCCTGGTCCGCGGCAGTGATCCAGTCGACTTCCGTCGCAAGGCGGAGCTCGGGAATGCGTTGGTCGGGCAATCTGGCGAGAATGTCCCGCAACGCATCGGTCTTCGCGAGAGCACCGCTGGGAGTTGGAGCGCCCTCCGACGACCGGCGGAGGCGGCGATTTTCGGCCACCAGCGCGTCAATCCGCCGGAACAGTTCGGCGCGGTCGAGCGGCGCAGCGGGCGTTCGCTCCGCCGCACTCGATACCGGGCGACCGACCCGGGCAGGGACATTTTCCAAGTATCGCCGCTGCTGTACTTCGTAGATCAGCGCCACGAGAAGTACGACGACGAGGACGGGATAGATCTTTTTCATCCGGAAGAGGCGAGACCGGCGGGGGAAGCGCCGCCAACCTTTGGCACTGGCATGCCGGCGGCAACGAAAAAGGTCGCCGCACTCCGAACACGCGCCCGGGAATGATGTCGTCGGCGGCCCCGGATCATGTTCAAATTCCTGCGATGAAACCCCGACTTTTCACGACCGGCATGCTGACGGTGGTGCTCGCCGCCTCGACCGCTGCCGTCGCGGCCGCGACCTTTGGCGAAGACGCCGCCTTTCTCGCCCGACACACCCACACGATCGTGCTGCACGATCCGGCCGGAAAAGTGAAGGTCGCGGTCGCTCCCGCCTGGGAGGGGCGCGTGATGACGAGCACGGCGGGAGGCGACGACGGCGCGAGCTTCGGCTGGATCAACCGTGAGCTCATCGCGTCGGGCAAGACCGGGCCGCACATGAACGCGTTTGGCGGCGAGGATCGTTTCTGGATGGGACCGGAAGGCGGCCAGTTCTCGGTGTTCTTCGCGAAGGGCGTGCCGTTCGATTTCGAGCACTGGTTCACGCCGGCGATTTTCGACACGGAGCCATTCCAACTCGTGCGGCGCTCCGACAATTCGGCGGTGTTCGGGGCGAAGTTTGCGCTGAACAATTATTCCGGCACACACTTCGAGGTCGCGGTCGAGCGCACCATTCGCCTGCTCGATCCGGCGGCGGTCTGGACGGCGCTGGGCGTCAAGGCGGGGAGAGGAGTCGGAGTCGTCGGCTTCGCAACGGAAAACCGGATCACCAACGTGGGCGCGCAGCCGTGGACCAAGGCGACCGGGCTTCTCTCGGTGTGGATTCTCGGCCAGTTCACGCCGTCGCCCTCGACGACGATCGTCGTGCCGATCAAGGCCGGCCCGGAGTCCGAGTTGGGAGCAAAGGTAACCTCGAATTATTTCGGCGAGGTGCCGGCCGATCGGCTCGCCGTGCGCGATCATGTGCTGTTTTTCAAAGGCGACGGCAAATATCGCAGCAAGATCGGCATCAATCCGCGACGGAGCCGCGCCATCCTGGGCAGCTACGACGCCGAGCACAACGTGCTCACGATCGTCCAGTTTTCCCAGCCGCAGGGCGTGACCGACTACGTGAACTCGCTGTGGAAATTGCAGGACAACCCGTTCGGTGGCGACGCGGAGAACAGTTACAACGACGGCCCGACCGAACCCGGCGGAAAGCCGCTGGGGCCGTTTTACGAGATGGAATCATCGTCACCCGCCGCGGCGCTGGCACCGGGCGCGAGCCTCACGCACACGCATCGGACCTATCATTTGAGCGGACCACGAGCGGCGCTGGACAAGATCGCGCAAAAGACACTCGGAGTCTCGCTCAAGCAAATCGAGAGCGCGCTCAAATAACGTCAACGCGACCGGAGATGAGGGCGAGCGGGGCTGAAGCACCGCCGCCGGAACGGTTCAAGCCGCGGAGGTGTAATCGATCCGGTCGACCGCGATCCTGCCCGAGCGAACGTTGAGGAAGGGCTTGCCGTCCTGCACGCCGACGGTGCCGTAGCCGGTCGCCGTCGCGAGAAAACAGCGAAAGTCTCCGGGGCGCGACGGCGAGAGGTGCAGCACCTTTTCCACCGCGTCGTAGGTCGCACCACTCCAGCCCTGCAGCAGGCCATACGACGAGAGGGCGCGCGCATACCAGTGGCCGCATTCATACTCGTCGAATGGATTGCGCACGCGTCCGGCGTAGCGCGCGCGGCACGTGCGCACGACTTCGAGGCCCTTTTCCAGTTCGCCCATGAAGAGCAGGTGCGACGCGACCTGATACTCGATGCCCGTCCAGACCTCGTTGGAGTAGACGAACGGCAGCGAGAGCGCGCCGCCGCGCGGCCACGTGCAGATCAACAGGCCGCCCTCGCGGCCGGCGGCGTAACTCGGGCGCTGCGGGTTGGCGTGCGCGGACAAATCCTTTTTCAGGTTGTAACGATGGACCGCGTTGAGATGACTGCGGATTTTCTGGGGATCGAGCACCTGGCCCACGCCGCAGACGAGCGCATACCATGCGCCGAGGACGCCGTCCGACAGGCAGCCGGTGCCGTATTGGTATTTCGGGCCCTCTTTTTCGAGCAACGCGCGCGCCTCGGGCGAGTAATTGTTGACCATGCCGGTCATCTTTGTCGGGTCGCCGGCGCGGAGATTTTTCCACTCGATCTTCTGGAAGAAATATTCGCCGTTGAAGAGCTCCGCCTCGGCGCGCCGCCGGCCGCGCGCCAGCAATTCCTCGTAGCGGCCGACGTCGTCGCCGAGCGCGCGGCCCATTTTCACCGCGGCGGAGAGCGCGCCGAGATAGATGCTCGTGCACATGCCGTCGGGGCCCCAGAACTCGATGTCGTAGGTATTGTGGTGCGGCTCCTCGACCCAGCCTTTGTGGCCGGGATCCCACGTGGCGATGCAGTAATCGAGGCTCTGCCGGACCTTCGGCCACCAGCGACGCAGCCACGCCGTGTCGCCGCTGATCCGCCAGTCGCGGTGCATCTTCATGATGCCGCCGAGCTGCCCGTCGGCTGCGGCATAAAACGTCGCTGGCACCGGCGAGATCGGCAGCGCGGCGCGGAACTGCTGATGGCCGTGCTCATCCTGGTTCGGCCCGAACTCCGTCTCGCGCAGCGTCCGCTCGAGCGACGGAAAAAGGTGCGCGACCGCCTGTGCGTAGTTCCACACATGCGTGCAGCTGCCGTGACAGCAGCCCCAGTCGTCGCCGCAGCCTTCCCACGCCCACATGCGCCCGTCGCGCTGGCGAAGAACGGTTGGCGACTTGAGGATCGCGAGATTCGCCGCGACCGCCTCGATGATTTCCGGCGGCAGCGTGGAGTCGTAAAACGCATTCGCGAAGCCTGCCGATTTTTCGCGCAACTCCTGGTAGCGTTCGCTCCAGAAGGCGGCGACGGCGTCGATGTCGGCGAATCGCTCCGCATACCACGGCTCGTAGGCCGGCTGCTGCGGATCGCCGGTATCGTCGTTGCCAGAACCCTGCGCGCCGCGGCGAAGATTCGTGCGCGGCACGAACCAGCACAGGCGCAGCGCGATTGTTTTCGATGCGCCGGGTTCGAGCCGGAAAGGCACGAACAGCGACGCGCCGCTCGTCGGGCCGCCGTCGGTGACCGGCGGGCGCTCGATGCACGCGCCGGAGGCGACATCGTTCCACGCCATCGTGAGCGGATCCCACCAGCCGCCGCGGAACCACGCGTGGTTGACCTTGACCGCGGGATCGTCGACCGCCGCGGCGAAAAATCCCTCGTCCCACGGGTGATTCGCGTCGCCCGTTCCGCGAAAAACGAAACCGCCCGGGGTCGCGCGCACGACGCTGGTCTCCTCCCTCAGCGCCATGACGTTTCTCGAATTGTAGGAGAAAACCATCTCGACGGCTTCGCCCGTCGGATTCGTGAAACGATACTCGAGGGCCGCGACGGGCAGGCTGGAGCCGTCGGCATCCGGCGGCGTGAACGGGCTCCAACCGGTGATCTCGCCGCGCACCGGCAGCGCCTCGTCGCGCAAGGCGATGGTCGCGAATGGAAATCTCGGCGCGAACTCCGCGCCCGTGAAACGCGGCAGGCCGAACGACGTGCCGCCGTCGCCGTTGGCATCGCCGCGGTTGCCGTAGAGTTTCCACTCGGGCACGGGCCCCTCGAGCACGCGCGCGAGTTGCCGGCCGGGAAATGAAATCGCCGCGAACGACAGTGGCTCGTTGAACACGTCGGGCTTGTTGCGCAGCGAGACATGCGACACGGCGCCGGTGCCCTCGAGGCAGATCATCCCCGCGCCGAGCCCGCCGAGGGGAAACGCGACCCGGCTGAGGTGAGCGCCGGAATAAGGAGAGTTGAAATCGCGCGGAGCGCAGCAGGCTGCGGCATCGCCGTCGCGGCTGCCCCCGCGCGCGGCACCGAGCGAACCGAGCGTGCCCAAGGCGACGGCGGAGAGCTTGAGAAACTCGCGGCGGGGCAGACAGCAGTCGGAATCGGGGTTGCAGGACATCGTGGGCAAACTGACGATCTCGAGGCCCGCGGCCACGGCGGGCGAAGCAGCGGATTGGCGTTCGTTTGCCCGTGCGGCGCAATCCAAAATCGGACGCGACTCGCCGCGCCCCGGAGCGACCAGCCGTAATGTCCCGAACGCGGCGAAGCCGGCGACCGCAGGACGGTCACCGGCTTGCGAGCACGGAAGTGTTTCCTCGCCGACTCGACCTCGCGCGTGTGAACGTTACAGGTTGTTCAGCGCATCGAGGAGCCGGTTATTCGCGCGAGCGCCCGACACTTCGCCGTTCAGGACCTGCGGGGCATTCACCGGCTGGCCGTAGTAGGCCTCGTTTTCGCTGCGATCGAGCCAGATGTCGGCGACTCCGACCGAGACATTGCCCAGCAAGCCCGCCGTGTCGCTCCATACAATCACATCGTGTCCGCGCCCGAGGTCGGCCTGGGCGCGCCGCGACCAGGTGACGACCGAGAGGCCGGCGTCGGCGGTGAGCGAGAAGTTGTTGTGTTTTCTGAAACTGTTCACGGCCTCGTCGGTGAGCAGCACCATCGCGATCGAGCCAGCGGAGACGCCTGCCTGCAGGCCGACGCTGACCTTGCCGAGGTTGTAGAACACGGGATCGCTCCACCCGGTGCCGTTGTGCGCGAGCAAAATGCCCTCGCCGCCGGATGCGCCGGCGATGAACGCTCCGGCGCCGTAGTGCGGAACGAC
>DASZPP010000039.1:0-40045 GCA_035549975.1 Opitutus sp. | reverse complement strand
CAGCGGATGGCGAGGATTTCGGGCTTGAAGCGGCGGCCCTCGCAGATCGGGCACGGGACAAAGACGTCGGAGAGGAATTGCATCTCGACGCGCTCGTAGCCGAGGCCCTGGCAATGATCGCAGCGGCCGTCGCCGCTGTTGAAGGAAAATGACGAGGCGGTGTAGCCGGCTTCCTGCGCCGCGGGTGTGGCGGCGAAGAGTTCGCGAATGAGTTCCCAGGCTTCGGTGTAGAGCGCGGGATTCGAGCGGGGTGTGCGCGAGAGCGGCGACTGGTCGACGAGGACGATATCGGAGAACGCGGCCGCGGCGGCCGCGAGCTGAGAGTTGAGAGCCGAGAGCTGAGAGCCCGGACCCGCCGAGGAGCCGGAGACGGTGATCGATTCGATCGCAGCGGGATCCTCGGTGAGCTGGAGGCGCTGGGCGAGGAGGCCCTGATAGATGACGTTGTCGAGGAGGGTGGATTTGCCGGAGCCGGAGACGCCGCTGAGGCAGACGAGGCGTTGGAGCGGGAGGCGGAGGGAGAGGTTGGCGAGGTTGTGTTTGGTGGCATTGGTGAAGGCGAGCCACGACGTTGATGCAGGTTCGCCAATGACGGATGACGGATGACGAATTGGCCGGCGTGCGGCCGGCAGTTCGATTGTTTCGCGGCCGGAGAAGTAGGCGCCGGTGATGCTGGCGTCGGAATCGAGCATCTCGGGAATGGTGCCTTGGAAGACGACGTGGCCACCGCGGCCGCCGGGTTCGGGGCCGATCTCGATGACGTGATCGGCGGCGCGGATCATCGCCTCGTCGTGCTCGACGACGACGACGGTGTTGCCGGCGTCGGTGAGCGAGCGGATGATCGCGATCAGGCGGTCGATATCGCGCGGGTGCAGGCCGACGCTGGGTTCGTCGAGGACGAAGAGCGTGTCGACGAGCGACGTGCCGAGGCAGCCCGTGAGGTTGACGCGTTCGACTTCGCCGCCCGAGAGCGTGCGCGACTGGCGGTCGAGGGTGAGATAGCCGAGGCCGACGTGTTGGAGGTAACGAAGACGCGTGAGAATGGACTCGTGGGCGAGACCGGCGCTGCGATCAGTTGAAATTGCCGAATGCCGATTGCCGAATGCCGAATTGGCGGAGAGCAGCGCGAGGAGGTCGGAGACGGGCAACTGGTAAAGGTCGGGAAGGGTTTTGCTCTGCCATTTCCAGCAGAGCGATTCGGGCTGGAGGCGGGTGCCGCGGCAATCGGGGCAGGGATTGTAGGCGCGGTAGCGGGCGAGGAAGACACGCACGTGCATCTTGTAGGTGTGCGCTTCGAGCCAGCGGAAGAAACCGCGCAAGCCGTACCAGTAACGCGGCCATTCCTTGCCGTTGTCCTTGCCGTAACCGGGCTCGCCGTTGATGACGTAGTCGCGCTGCTCGGGCGTGAGCGAGGCGAAGGGGACGTCGGTCGGGATTTTTTTCTTTTTGGTGAAAACCAGGAGGTCTTTTTTCGATTCGCCGTAGATGTCGCTTTCCCAGCACTTGATCGCGCCCTCGTCGATCGAGAGCGACTGGTCGGGCAGCGCGAGGCGGTAGTCGATCTCGATCACGCGGCCGAAGCCGCGGCAGCGCGGGCAGGCGCCGAGCGGGGAGTTGAAGGAGAAGAGCGCGGGCGTGGCGGCGCGGAACGTGCGGCCGGTTTTCGGCGAGTGCAGTCCGCGCGAGTAGTGGCCGAGCTCGGCGTAGTTGCCGGCGGCGAAGAGATGGACTTCGCCCGAGCCGAAATGGAGCGCGGTTTCGACGGCTTCGAGGAAACGGGCCTTGTCGTCGGGGCGAAGGGTGACGCGGTCCTGGACGACGAAAACGGAGCTGAGAGCTGAGAGCCCGGGGCTGAGAGCCGAACCATTCGGAGCGAGGAGGTCGTCGATGCGCTGGACGGCGAACGGATTTTCGGAGGCAGGAACGAGAACGCGAACGTAGGACTGGGTTTTGAGATTCTGGAGAATTTCCGGCCAGGTGAGGTTCGCGGGTTTGGCGACCTTGAACGCGACGATGACGGTGCGGCTGGCGTGGACGGCGGAGGCCTTCTGCCAGATCGACTGCGGGGTGTCGTCCTCGACCCGTTCGCCGGTCTCGGGATCGAAACATTCAGCGACATGGCTGAACCAGACTTTGAAGAAATCGGTCAGCTCCGTCATCGTGCCGACGGTCGAGCGCGAAGTCTTGACCGTGTTGGTCTGCTCGATCGCGATCGACGGGCGGATGTTCTCGATCGAGTCGACCTTGGGCTTGTCGAGGAGATCGAGGAACTGGCGTGTGTAGGCGCTGAATGTCTCGACGTAGCGGCGCTGGCCCTCGGCGTGGAGCGTGTCGAAGACGAGCGAGGATTTGCCCGCGCCGCTCAGGCCGGTGACGACGATGTAGCGGCCCAGCGGCACATCGAGATCGAAGCCCTTGAGGTTGTTCTGGCGGACGCCACGGAGGCGAATGCACTCGGGAGCGGAGCGGGAATTCTTTACCACAAATGGACGGATGAGCAGGCGCGGGACGAACGCAACACAGCCGGTGAGACGGGCGGGTTCTGCTGACAGGGCGGTGTCAGGAGCGCGGACGCGCCGGGGGCGCGCAAACTCGGAGGACCAAGAGCCAAGCTCCCGTGAAACATCAACGGATTGGGCAAAGACGAACGGGCTGGCGCGTCCCGCTCCTCACGGAGCGGGCTGCACGAGGCGCGAAAAGAGATCGAGGTAGGCGGCGACCTGACGGGTGGGGTCGAATTCGGCGCGCGCGAAAGCGCGGGCGGCGTCGGCGCGTGCGGTGCGGACGGATGCGGGGTCGCGGGCGAGCGCGAGGAGCCGGTCGCGAAAGGCAGGGCGGTCACCGCGGTCGATCGACCAGCCGGTGCGATCGGGAAGGAAGCTTTCGCGGATGCCCTGGGCGGCATAGGCGACGGCGGGAAGGCCGTGGGCCTGCGCTTCGATCAGGAAATTCGAAAGCGATTCGCTCGAGGAAGTATGGACGGCGATGTCGGCGGCGGCGTAGACCGACGACGGGTCAGCGAGGAAACCGAGAAAGCGGACGCGGTCGGCGAGACCGCGGGCGGCGGCGAGGCGTTCGCAGTCGGCGCGAGCGGGACCATCGCCGGCGAGCCAGAGTTGCCAGTCGAGATCGGGCGGGAGCGTGGCGGCGATTTCGATGAGTTCGCGCTGATTTTTCTCGGGGCGGAACATCGCGACGTTGAGAAGGACGAGGGTGGCCGAGGTCGCGTGATGGGCGGTGCGGAGGGAAGTGCGCGACGAGGGCGTCGCGCCCCCATCGTCGGGCCCGGCAGGGAAGACGAGCGAGTTGTGGATGACGGTGATTTTGTCCGCGGGCAGGCGGTGGCGGGAAACGAGGAGATCGCGGGCTTCGGCGCTGTTGGCGACGATGTGACGGACGCGGTGCAGCGAGCGGCGAAAAAGAAAGGGAAGCGATTTGCCGGTGCGCATCGTGGCGACGACGGCGGCGCGCGGCAGGTGGCGTTGCAGCGAGCCGGCGTAGCAGTTGGCCATGCGGCCCATGCAGAGGGCGATGTCGGGCGCGAGGCGGGCGGCGGCGCGGCGCAGGCCGGGGGCGAGCCAGTCGAGGTAAAGATCGAACGGTTGCAGCGTGCGCCGGCCGGCGGGAAAGGCGACCGTGGGCTCGAGCGGACCGCCGGGGCGGAAGGTGAGCAGCGTCGTGCGATGGCCGGCGGTGGCGAAGGCGTTGGCGAGCAGCACCGACTGGCGCTCGGTGCCGCCGCTGCGGAGATGGTCCTGGACGATGAGAATTTTCATTGCCCGGCGCGAGGACGAGGCGAGATTGGAGGCGATGGCGGAGCGATCGTCACTTTCTCAATTATTGATCCGCTGGGCGGTGCTGGCGCTCGGCGTCGCGCTCGCGACGAAGCTCGTGCCGGGCATCGCGTGCGACAGCGGAGTGACGTTGCTGGTGGTCGTGCTCCTGCTGAGCTTTTTCAACGCGATCCTGAAACCGTTGCTGGTGCTGTTCACGCTGCCGTTCATTTTGCTGACGATGGGGCTGGGCGTGGTGGTGATCAACGCCTTGTTGTTCCTGCTCGTGGGGCGGCTGGTGGAGGGGTTTTATGTCGCGGGATTCTGGTCGGCGGTTTTCGGGGCGTTGATCGTGAGCCTCACGAACCTGCTGCTGAGCGGATTCACGAGGAAGCCGCCGGGGCCGCCGCCACCGCGGGCGCGTCCGCCGGGCGGCGGTGAGGTGATAGACATTTGAGAAATGACGGTGCGGTCGCGGCGTGAATCGGCGGTCATCGACGGCCGCGACCGCGGTTGCGGCGGCCGCGCGGATTGCATTTGACCGGGCAGAGGCGGACGGCGACGGTGGGGCCAAACTCCACATTTCTTTCCATCCATGGCTGATACTGTTGAATATGATCTGGTCGTCATCGGCGGCGGCCCCGCGGGCTATGCGGGGGCGATTCGCGCCGGGCAACTCGGCAAGCGCGTGGCGTGCGTCGAAATGGAGCGCGCGGGCGGCACGTGCCTGAACTGGGGCTGCATCCCGACGAAGGCGCTGCTGAAGAGCGCCGAGCTCTACCAGAAAATGAAGAAGGCGGAGGTGTTCGGGCTCGCGGCGAAGGACGTGACGTTCGACTTCGCGAAGGTGATGGAGCGGTCGCGCGGCGTGGCCGGGCAGATGGCGAAGGGCATCGAGTTTCTGTTCAAGAAGAACAAGGTCGACTACGTCATCGGCCGCGCGCAGGTCACCGTGCCGGGGATGGTCGAGGTCGTCGAAGGCGAGGCGAAGGGGAAATTTCTCAAGACGAAGGCCATCCTGATCGCGACCGGCTGCAAGATGCGGCGGATCCCCGGGCTGGAAGTCGACGGCACGCGCGTGATGACCTCGCGCGAAGCGCTCGCGAACAAGACGCTGCCGAACTCCCTCGTCGTGGTCGGCGCGGGTGCGATCGGCGTGGAGTTCGCGTATTTCTACAATGCGTTCGGCACGAAGGTGACGCTCGTCGAGATGCTGCCGCAGATCCTGCCGGTGGAGGACGAGGAGGTGGCGAAGACGCTGCACCGGGCGTTTGAAAAACAGGGCATCGCGATCCGCACCGGGACGACGTGCGAAAATTTCCGCGTCGGGAAAAATTCGGTGAAGCTGAACTTGGTCAAGGACGGCAAGTCCGAGGAGATCGAGGCGGACGCGGTGCTCTCGGCGATCGGCGTCGTGGCGAACATCGAGGGGGTGATCTCGCCGAAGGTGAAGATCGAGCTGGACCGCCACTACGTGAAGGTCGGCGACGATTACCAGACGAACGTGAAAGGCATCTACGCGGCGGGCGATATCATCGGGCCGCCCTGGCTGGCGCACGTGGCGACGTTCGAGGCGGTGAGCGCGGTGAACGGCATGTTCGGTCACGGCAACGCCGAGCGCGTGCGCGTTTATCCGGGTTGCACCTATTGCCAGCCGCAGGTGGCGAGCACGGGGCTGACCGAAAAGGCGGCGAAGGAAAAGGGGCTGGACTATAAAATCGGCAGGTTTCCGTTCACGGCGTCGGGCCGCGCGGTGGCGTCGGCGGAGAGCGATGGTTTCGTCAAGGTCATCAGCGACGCGAAGACCGGCGAGATCTACGGCGCGCACATCATCGGGTCGGAGGCGACGGAGCTGATCGCGGAATACGGACTCGCGGTGGAGCTGGAGGCGACGGTGGAGGAAATTCACCAGACGATCCATGCGCACCCGACATTGAGCGAAGCGGTGATGGAGGCGGCGGCGGCGACGATGGGCGAGGCGATCCACATCTGATCAGGGACCAAGGGCGAAGGACCCAAGGCACACATGGAGCACGTGGACGTCACGACGGCGGAGTCCCGTGACGCGGCGCCGGAAGAGCGGGCGTATGCGAAGGTGTTCCGGCGGCTCGTGCCGTTTTTGATGCTCTGCTACGGCGTGGCGTATCTCGATCGCGTGAACCTCGGGTTCGCGAAGCTGCAGATGGCGGGCGAGCTGAAGCTCGACGACACGGTTTACGGGCTCGGCGCGGGGATTTTCTTCATTGGCTATTTTCTTTTCGAAGTGCCGAGCAACCTGCTGCTGCGCCGCGTGGGCGCGCGGCGGTGGATCGCGCGGATCATGATCACGTGGGGCCTCGTATCGGGGCTGTGCGCGTTCATCCGGACGCCGGCGATGTTCTACACGCTGCGGTTCCTGCTCGGCGTGGCGGAAGCGGGGTTTTACCCGGGAATCATCCTCTATCTCACGTATTGGTATCCGGCGGCGCGCTTCGGGCGGGCGACGGCGGCGTTCATGGTGGCGGTGCCGTTGTCGGGAGTCCTGGGCAATCCGCTGTCGGGCTGGATCATGGACGGCGCGCATGGGCTCGCGGGGCTGCACGGCTGGCAGTGGATGTTTCTGCTCGAGGCGCTGCCATCGATTGCGATGGGAGTCGCCGTGCTGTTTTACCTGAACGACGGAATTCACGACGCTCACTGGCTGACGGATGACGAGAAGCGCGTGCTGGAACGAAACATTTCGCGGAACGAGGCGGAGAAGCAGGGACCGCGGTCGGTGCTGGCGGCGTTCGCCGATGGACGGCTGTGGCTGTGCTGCCTGATTTATTTTTCCGTTGTGGCAGGACTCTACGGTCTCGGCTTCTGGCTGCCGACGCTGGTGAGCGCGACGGGCGTGCAAGGGAATTTTCTGATCGGCTGCCTGAGCGCGATCCCGAACGTCGTCGCGATCGTGGCGATGATGCTGCTTGGCCGGAGCGCCGATGCACGGCGCGAGCGGCGGTGGCATTTTGTGGTGCCGGCGCTGGCGGGAGCGGTCGGGTTGGTGGGCGCGGCGCTGATGGCGCACAACGCGGTGATCGCGATCGCATTTCTTTCGCTGGCGGCGGCGGGCGTGATCTCGTGCCTGCCGCTGTTCTGGTCGTTGCCGACGGCGTTTTTGCGCGGGGTGGGCGCAGCGGCGGGGATCGCCGGGATCAACTCGGTCGGGAATCTGGCCGGGTTCGTGGCGCCGAGCATGATCGGTTTTCTGCGCGACACCACGCACGACAACCGGATCGGGATGTATGCGCTGGCGGGGATCGTCGTCGTGGGCGCGCTGGCGGTCCTGCGGATGCGGCCCGAGGTGGTGAACCGTTGAAGTGCGGCGGCGCTGGACGGCGGCGCCGCCGGCGTTCACGATCGAGGCGGCATGAAAATCGTCATCACGGGCGGCGCGGGATTTCTGGGGCAGCGGCTGGCGCGACGGCTGCTCGATTATTACGGCGATGCCGTCGCGCTCGTGCTGGCGGACCGGGTGGCGACGTCGAGTTTTGCCGGTGACAGCCGCGTCGAGGCAGTCGAATGCGATATCGCCGATGCGCAGAAACTGGCGCGGATCGTGACGGCGGAAACGGCGGCGATTTTTCACCTCGCGGCGATCGTGAGCGGACAGGCGGAGGCGGAGTTCGACCTCGGCATGACGATCAATCTCGACGCGACGCGCAACCTGCTGGAGGCGGCGCGGAAGCTGGGGACGGCGCCGAAATTCGTGTTCGCAAGTTCGGTGGCCGTGTTTGGCGGCGAGTTGCCGGAGGTGGTCACGGATGAGACGCCGGCGCGACCGCAGTCGTCGTATGGCGCGGAGAAGGCGATGGGCGAATTGCTCGTGAACGAATTCAGCCGGCGCGGATTTGTGGACGGACGGGTTGTGCGGCTGCCGACGATCTGCGTGCGGCCGGGGAAGCCGAATCGCGCGGCATCGTCGTTCGTCAGCGGCATCGTTCGCGAGCCGCTGAACGCGGAGGCCGCGGTGTGTCCGGTGGGACGCGAGGTGGCGCTGTGGATCTCGTCGCCGGCCGTCGCGATCGAGAACCTGCTGCACGCGCACCTGGTGCCGGCGCGGGATTTCGGCACGCATCGCACGGTGAACGTGCCGGGAATCACGGTGACGGTGGGTGGGATGATCGGCACGCTGGCGCGCATTGCGGGCAAGGAGGTGGCGGCGCACATCCGGTTCGAGCGCGATGAGACGGTCGAGCGGATCGTGGCGAGCTGGCCCGGGCGGTTCGAAACGCCGCGGGCGAAGGCGCTGGGTTTCCGGCGCGACGAGGATTTCGCGTCGGTGATCCGCGCGCATCAGCGCGAGATGAACGAGCGACCGGCGGGACGCCATGGTTGACGAGGCTTCGCGCGCGGCCAGGGTTGTCGTGCTCGACGACGATCCGACGGGAACGCAGACGGTGCACGATGTGCCGGTGCTGACGGAATGGAGCGTCGCGGGACTCGCGACGGAACTCGCGGCGCCCGGCGGTTGTTTTTATATTTTGACGAACACGCGGGCCGTTGCGGCGGAGCGGGCGAGCGCGATCAATCGGGAGATCGGGCGGAATCTGCTGAGCGCGGCGAGGCAAAGCGGGCGCAAATTCCGGGTGATCAGCCGGAGCGATTCGACGCTGCGGGGGCATTTTCCCGCGGAGACGGATGCGCTGGCGGAGACGCTGGGCGGCGGATTTGCGGCGACGCTGCTCGTCCCCGCGTTCTTCGAGGGCGGGCGGATCACGGTGGACGACGTGCACTATGTGGTCGGTGCGAGCGGGCCGGTGCCGGCGGGCGAGACGGAGTTCGCGCGGGATGCGACGTTCGGATACCGGGCGTCGAACCTGCGTGAATGGGTCGAAGAGAAAACGGGCGGACGCGTGCGGGCCGGTGACGTGGTTTCCATCTCGCTGGACGATCTGCGGGGCGAGAGGTCGCGGCTGACGGCGAAGCTGGAAGCGCTCGCGGGCGACGTGGTGGTGATCGTCAACGCGGAGAAGCGCGACGACCTGACGGCGCTGACGCGGGCGTTGAAGGGGGCGGAGGCGAAGGGAAAGCGATTTTTGTTTCGCACGGCGGCCTCGTTCGTTGCGGCGTATGCGGGGATCGAGCCGCGGCCATTGCTGGGCGCGGAAGAAATCGCGCCGGCGGGAAACGGCGGCGGGCTGGTTGTCGTCGGATCGCACGTCGGCAAAACATCGGTGCAACTCGAGCGGCTGCGGCAGACTGCGGACGTGACGGCGATCGAGGTGTCGGTGGGAAATTTGCTGCGGCCGGAAAGCCGCGACGCGGAAACGGTCGGCGCGGGCAAACGGGCGGCGTCGGCGCTCGGGGCCGGGCGGAACGTCGTGGTTTACACGAGCCGGAGTCTCGTGGCCGGGAGCGATGCGGGCGAGAACCTGGCGATCGGCGAGGCGGTTTCGCGCGGGCTGGTCGGGATTGTGGCGAAGATCGGGCGGCGGCCGCGATGGGTGATCGCGAAGGGCGGAATCACGTCGAGCGACGTGGCGACGCAGGCGCTCGGCGTGAAGCGTGCGCTGGTGCTGGGCCAGGCGTTGCCGGGCGTGCCAGTGTGGCGGTTGGGTGACGAGTCGCGCTGGCCGGGGCTGGGCTACGTGGTGTTTCCCGGGAATGTGGGAGACGAGGACGCGCTGAGCCGGCTGGTGGCGCGGCTGCACTGAATTCTGCAAAACGACTTGAGTTTGATGGCGGTGGCCGAAAGCTAGTCACCCACCTTTGCGGGCGTAGCACAATGGATAGTGTAGCGGTCTCCGAAGCCGTCGATCCGGGTTCGACTCCCGGCGCTCGCACCAGTCTCAGGGCCGGGCGGAGGACGCGCGGGACTTGAGCCAGGCTCGCACCGTCTCCACACCGATCGGCACGACCGAGATGACGATGATGGCGACGATGACGAAGCTGAAATTCCGGCGCACGATCTCGGTGCCGCCGAAGAAGTAGCCGAGATAGGTGAGCAGGCAGATCCACGTGGCGCCGCCCACGAGGTTGTAGCCGAAGAACGGAGCGAAGGACATGCGGCCCACGCCCGCCACGAACGGGACGAACGTCCGCACGATCGGGACGTAACGGGAAAGGATGATCGAGCGGCCGCCGTATTTTTCGAAGAAGGCGTGGGCGCGATCGAGGTGCTTGCGACGAAGGAGCCAGGAATCCTCCCGGGAGAATACCTTGGGGCCGATCGCGGCGCCGACGCCGTAATTGACGAGGTTGCCGAGGACGGCGGCGCCGGTGAGCAGGAGGGCGAGAACGTGGACGTTCAACACGGTCCCGGCGCAAAGTGCGCCGGCGGCGAACAGCAGCGAGTCGCCGGGGAGAAACGGGGTGACGACAAATCCCGTTTCGGCGAAGATGATGAAGAAAAGCAGCGCGTAGGTCCACAGACCGTAGTGCGCGATGATATCCGCCAGATGCCGGTCGACGTGCAGGACGAAGCCGGCCAGGTGCTGCAGCAGTTCGAGCATTGGGAATACAAAAAAGGCAGGCAGCGGAAAGGCTGCCTGCCTGGAAAGATTATCGCCAGCTCAGACGTCCGGCTTGGTCTTGCGAAGGCCCTGGACGCGGTCGCCCGGCTTCCACTGGCCGCGTTTCTTGAGGATGTCCACGCGTTCGAAGCGCTTGAGGACGTTGCGTTTGATGACGATGCCGGCGGCGCCTTGAAGGCTCTTGTGCTGTGACATGGTGGCGAAAGGGACGAGGTTGCGAGTTGCTAAAGGGGCGGATTGGTAGAGTTCGCCTCCGCCCATGACAAGTATTTTTCGGCCACGTGTTCGGCGCGGACGACCAGCCACTCGGGCGTGTCGTAGGGATGGTTCCCAAGAACGCAGGCTTCGAGCGCGGGAAGGTGGTTGGGCAGAAACTTGAAGGTCAGGCGAAACTCCTCGGCGCGTTCCGCGCGTCCCTGCCGGCGATAATGGGCGACACTCGGGCCATCGATTTGCACGCAGGCGGCGAGGCCGAGGGCGACGGTTTCGGCAGCGAGGCGCTCGGCGTCTTCGCGCCGTGCGACGGTGGTCCAGGCGATGAGCATGAGCGAGGGTCGCCGCGGAGCGGGAAACGGGGCAAGCGGGAATGCGGGGGCGGCGTCGGGCTGGCTTCGCAAGCGGCGGGATGGTGGTGGGCGGAACGGCGGCGGCGCCAAAGCGGCCGGCCGGTGATATCGTCGGCGGAGGAGATTCGCATTGACGGGCTGGAAGGGGTCGATTCCCCTGAACGTTTTTCACCTCGGAGAACCGCCAACATGAGAGACGATTACATCAAGGAAGCGATGAAGGTCATTCAGGACCCGAACCTGCTGATCAACGTGGTCTCACGCCGCGTGAAGCAGTTGCGGCGCGGTAACCGCCCGCTGGTCGAGTCGCTGGAGAAGCTGACCTCCGAGGACGTCGCGTTGCGCGAAATCATCGAAGGCAAGATCAGCTTCGAGGTGGGCGAGAGCTGAGCGGCGGAGTCTGCGGAAGGGCAGCGCCGAATCGACAGGAACGCACGGGCGGCACGGCGATTGCCGGCGCCGCCTTTTTCGTGCACAGTGTGCGCACCGATCATGGCCGAGCCGAAAAAGAGCGCCGAACGTTATACGGAGATCCGCAACGCGAAGGCGTTGCGCGACTACTTCATCGACGAGCGGTTCGAGGCGGGCATCCAGTTGCGCGGCACCGAGGTGAAATCGATCCGCGCGGGCAGGGCGCAGATCAGCGACGCGTTCGGGCGCGTGGAGAAGGGCGAGGTGTGGCTCTACAATGCGCACATCGAGCAGTATGCCTTCGGCAACATCTACAATCACGATGCGAAACGCGTGCGGAAACTGCTGTTGCACCGGCACCAGGTCCGGAAGATCACGCAGGCGCTCGACAGCGGCGGGCGGGCGCTGGTGCCGCTGCGGATGTATTTCAAGGGCGCGCTGGTGAAGATCGAGGTTGCGATCGGGACGGGCAAGAAGCTCTTCGACAAACGCGAGACATTGAAAAAGAAAGTCGAACTGCGCGACGTGGACCGCGCGATGAAGGCGTATCGGCGGCGGTGAGGCCCGGTTGGTCGGGAAGGGTTGCCGCGCTCCGCACCGAAATCGTCAGGAGAACGACACACAGCGCGACAGGCCGCCGCCGGTTTCAAGCGGAGGTGGGTTCCGCCGGCCGCGGGATGGCGGCGAGCTCGGGCGCGTAGAGGAGGATTTCATCGGCGAGCCGGCGCCAGCCGAAGGGCTTGGGGAGAATCGAACGGAGCGCACCGGTCGAGCCGGCGTCGGGCTCGGGAAGATGGATGACGTGACCGCTGATCATGATGAACGGCACGCCGGGAAGCTGCGGCGCGGCGCGGCGGACGAATTCGAAGCCGTCGAGCCCGGGCATGTTGTAGTCGGTGACGATCACGGCGGGGCTGATTTCCGCCAGCGCGTCGAGCGCGGCCACCGCCGTGCCAAACGTGACAACGTGCCAGCCGAGATTTTCCGCCAGCATCATGGCGAGAAAGTCGACGTAGGTTTTCTCATCGTCGACCAGGACAACAGTCTGGTGCGAAGCGTTCACGGCTGGACGACGGGAAGTTGCGGGGTCGCGGCGGAAAATGCAATCCGTGAGCAAGGCCTTGCGCCGGCGGCGAAGGCGTGAGGAAAATGCCGCATGGTTCACGTCGTGCTGTTTCAGCCGGAGATCGCGCCGAACACTGGCAACATCGGGCGGATGTGCGCGCTGACGCGGTCGCGCCTGCACCTCATCCATCCCCTCGGCTTCGTCATCAACGATCGCAACTTGCGGCGCGCGGGGATGGATTACTGGAAGTCGCTCGACGTGCATGAGCACGCGGATTGGGCGGCGTTCCGGGCGAGCGCGGCGGCGCCGAAGCGGCTGTGGCTGTTCACGACGAAGACGGAGCGGAGTTTCTGGGACGTGCGATTCGCGGACGGCGACGGGCTGATGTTCGGCAACGAAGGATCGGGAGCGCCGGGGTGGCTGCACGAGGAATTGCGCGAGTGGCGCGTGACGATTCCGCAGGCGAATCCGGCGTTGCGTTCCCTCAACCTGAGCACGGCGGCGGGCGTGGCGACCTACGAGGCGTTGCGTCAGATCGGGTCGCTCGCGAAATAACGCGGATCGATGCCGCGGAGGCGGGCGCGGGTCGCGACGCCGGGAACCGCCGGTCCGGAGCCGCGGCGGCGCGGACCCGCTCAATCGTGCGAACCGGAGCCGCTGCCGCCGGTGCGCCCGGAGCGGTCGATTTTGCAGACGAGCCTGGATTTTGCGAGATAGTCGGGGTCGATTTCGACGCCGAGGCCGGGCGTGGTGGGCAGACGAATCTTTCCGTCGGTGATTTTGAAATCGGGCGTATACCACGTGGGCTTTTTTTGCGGCGCGCGCCACGGATATTCCATGAAAGGGCCGATGTTCGTCGTGCACGCGGCGAACTGGAGAATGTTGACCGAGGTGACACCCGTCTGGGTGTTGTGGGGGACGATGGTCTTGCCGAGTCTTTCGGCGATGCGGGCGACCCGTTTGGCGCGGATCAGGCCGCCGTTGTAGTTGATGTCGGGCTGCACGATGTCCATCACGCCGTTCGCGAGCATCCAGTGAAATTGCCAGAGCGAGTAATTCTGTTCGCCGAAGGCGAGGGGAATTTTCAACGCCCGGCGCACGGCCTGCGTCTCGGACAATTCCTCGAACGGGCAGGGCTCCTCATAGAATGCGTAGTTCAGGTCCTCGAGGAGGCGGCCGATGCGGATGCCGTTCGGCACATCGTAGGAGCCGTTGGCGTCGGCCATGAGCACGCAGGTGTCGCCGAGCTTTTCGCGGGCGCGGGTGAGCAGCGTCTCGCTGCGACCGGGATAGGTGTCGACGTTGCGGCTCATCCGGCCGCCCATGTGAAACTTCACCGCGTTGGCGCCGGTGTCGGCGACGCCGCGGACGTAAACATTGACCTCCTCGTCGGCGTCCAGCACGCGGGCCGAGCCGGAGAGATAGACGGGAATTTCGCGGCGGATGACGCCGCCGAGCAACGCGGCGACGGGCTGGCGGGCGACTTTCCCGAGCAGGTCGAGAACGCTTTGCTCGCAGTAGGCGATGCAGCACCAGAGCGGAATGCTCGCGAGCTTGTAGTTCTGGCGATAGACATAATCGACCAGCGACTCGATCTCGCGGGCGTCGCGGCCGATGAAATGCGGCGCGACCAGGTGCTCGAAAATCGGGATGAAATCCTCGACCTGCTTCGTGCCGGTGATCCCGACGGCGCCGTTTTTCGCGCGGGTGCGCACGAAATAGTTCGAGCCGGCCTTCACCATCTCGATCGACTCGATGACGAGGGCCTCGCCGATTTTTGCGGGCAGATCGAACATCGGCTGTTCGAACTCGCGGATGAGCGGACGGACGTCGCGCGGAAAATCCACCGGCGTCGCGCGCGCCGAGAGGACGCGGGGAAACGACGCGGCGAGCGCGGCGCCGCCGGTGAGCTTCAACCAATCGCGACGGGTGAGCGGCATGGGCGAAAAGGAAAGCTCCGGACCGCGCCGACACAAATCGAATTGCCCCCGCGCGAGCCGACCATTCGGAACGAAAACTAGATTTCGCCGAGGCGGATGCAGGCGGCGGCGCGCGCGTCGCCGGCGGGAAGCAGCGGCGGGACGGCGGCGCGACATTGCTCGACCGCGTAGGGACAACGCGGGTGGAAGGCGCAGCCGGCGGGAGGATTGACCGGTGAAGGCGGGTCGCCGGGAAGGACGATGCGCATGCGGGCGCGTTCGCGATCGGGATCGGGCGAGGGGATGGCGCTCACGAGGGCGCGGGTGTAGGGATGCGCAGGGTGATCGATGACGTCGGCGGCGGGTCCGAGTTCGACGATTTTGCCGAGATACATCACGGCGACGCGGTCGGAGATGTGTTTCACGACGGACAAGTCGTGCGCAATGAAGATGAGCGAGAGATGAAGCGCGCGGACGAGGCCGGTGAGGAGGTTGAGGATTTGGGCCTGGATCGAGACGTCGAGGGCGGAGACGGGCTCGTCGGCGACGATGAGCTTGGGCTCGAGCGCGAGGGCGCGGGCGATGGCGATGCGCTGGCGTTGTCCGCCGGAAAATTCATGCGGGTATTTGCGGACGAAGCGCGGCGCGAGGCCGACGAGGCGCATGAGTTCGGCGACGCGCGCGGGGACGTCGGCGCGCGGGCGGAGGCGATGGACGAGCAGCGGTTCGGCGAGCGTGGCGAAGACGGTCATCCGCGGGTTCAGCGACGCGTAGGGGTCCTGAAAGACCATCTGGAGGTCGCGTCGCGCAGCGAGGAGTTCGGCGGCGGTGGCGGTCGTGAGACTTTTTCCGGCGAGAATGACGGCGCCGGAGGTGGCGGGGGCGAGTTGGAGGATGGTGCGGGCGAGGGTGGACTTGCCGCAGCCGGATTCGCCGACGAGGCCGAGGACTTCACCGCGGGCGAGCGAAAGCGAGACGCCGTCGACGGCGCGCACGGTGCCGCCCGGAACGGGAAAGTGAGTGCGGACGTCGCGAAGTTCGAGGATGGGCGCAGCCATTGTTTTCAACCGCGGGTGAGCGCGGATGGACGCGGATGCTGAAGAGTGAATTTATCAGTGTTCATCCAGGTCTGTCCGTGGTTCAGATTTCGCCGAGTTGGGCGCGGAGGCAGGCATGGGCGTGGCCGGATGCAACCTCGGCAAGGTGAACGGGGGTTTGAAAACATTTTTCGACGGCGAACTCGCAGCGCGGGGCGAACGGGCAGCCGGCGAGAGGCTTCGCGAGATCGGGCGGGAGCCCCGGAATGGTGTAGAGCTCGGCGCCTTTCGGCTGGAGCGCCGGGATCGAGCGCTGCAGCGCGCGGGTGTAGGGATGGCGCGGGTCGCGAAAAAGCGTGCGGGTACCGGCGGTCTCGACGATGTGACCGGCATACATCACCTGCACGCGATCGCACAGGCCGGAGACGACGGCGAGGTCGTGAGTGACGAAAATCACCGCCATGCCGAGCTCGCGCTGCATCGACTTGATGAGGTCGAGGATTTGCGCCTGCACGGTCACGTCGAGAGCGGTCGTCGGCTCGTCGGCGATGAGAAGCTCGGGCCGGGTGATGAGCGCCATCGCGATCATCACCCGTTGCCGCATGCCGCCGGAGAATTCGTGCGGGTGCTGGCGCAGCCGGCGGGCGGGGTCATTGATGCCGACGGCGGCGAGCATTTTTTCGGCGCGGGCGAGCGCGTCGCGTTGGGAGATTTTTTCGTGGATGAGGAGCGGCTCGATGATCTGGTCGCCGATGCGGAGATAGGGGTTCAGCGACGTCATCGGATCCTGGAAGATCATCGCGATGCGTTTGCCGCGGATGGCGCGGGCGGTGCGCGGCGGACAATGGAGCAGATCGGTGCCGTCGAAGAAGGCGGTGCCGCTTTCGATGCGGGCGGGCGGCTGTGGGAGCAGGCCCATGAGCGCGTAGCACGTGACCGATTTGCCGGAGCCGGATTCGCCGACGAGGCCGAGCGTTTCGCCGCGTTCGACGGAGAAGCTCACGCCATCGACGGCGCGGACGACGCCGGTGCGCACGTGAAAATGTGCGCGGAGGTCGTTGACGGCGAGCAGGGGCATCGACGGACGGAGTGTCACGCGCGGGCGAGTTCGCGCCAAGCGGCAATCACCGCGGACGGCGGAATCAGGGCGACCGCGGCGTCGGGCGCGAGGGAGTCGGGGAGGAGAACTTTCACGGGCGCCGTAGTGGCGACGGGCACGTAGAGATCGGCGGCGCGATGGGCGTGGCGCGAGAACATGACGAGGAGCGGGCAGCCCATTGCAGCGGCGCCGTGGGCCGGCCCGGTGTTCGCGCTGATCATGCTGTGGGCGCGTTCCTGCAACGCGAGAAGGCGCGGGATCGGAAGATCGTCGGTGGCGATGACGACGCGCGCGGCGGACGTCGCGACGCGGGCGAGGATGTCGTCGGCGAGCGGGCGCTCGGACGGCGAGCCGCACACGACGACGCGGGCGAGCGGCGCGGCGGCGAGGACGCCGTCGATCACGCGGGCCCAGTTTTCCTCGGGCCAGTAGTCGACGTTGGAGGCGCGCTGGCGGCGGCCGCCTTTCATGGTTTTCTTGTTGCCGGGCTGGAGGAGGACGAGCGGGGCGTCGGCGAGGCCGCGGGCCGCGATCCATTCGGAAACATCGCGTCGATCAGTTTCGGTGAGCGCGGGGCGCGCGTCCGGATTTCCAGCCGGAGCGGCGGGAAACGAGGCGCCGAGGGCGCGAGGGGTTTGTCGCGCGAGGCGGAACATGTGGGCGAGGATGTGCTCGGCGGGCTGGCGCGGGTGGTCGCGGAGCGTACAAACCCAGTCGGGGGCGACGCCGGCACGACGGAGAAGCGCGAGTGGTTTTTCGTCGGGCTCGAAGACGTAGACGGGACCGGCGGGGCGGGCGCGGAGCCAGCGGACGAAGTTTTGCTGGCTGCGATTGAACCAGTAGGGCGCGCGCCGGCTGGTGAGATAGAAACGTTCGCCGGCGGCGGGGACGCGCTGGAGGAGCGGCTCGGTCCACGGGCCCGACGAGACGATGTCACAGGGCGCGCCGAAACGTTGCTGAAGGAGTTTCAGCACGGGGATCATGAGGATCATGTCGCCGAAGGCGCCGAAGCGGAGAACGAGCGGGGAAAGCGGCTGGGTCATGGCGTGGGCGGGACGATCATCGACAACGAAAACGCGAAGACACGCGAAGTGGATTCTTCGCTGCGCTCGGAAGGACGGAACTGTTGGGCGCGTTCAGCACGGGGAGGCGGGAAGGTCGGCGAGATGGCGATCGAGGGCGGCCTGGACTTCGGCGATGGTGAGCCGAAGGAGCGGGTGCGGGCCGGAGACGTCGGCGGGCCGGAGGATCGTGTGCGCGGTGTCCCACGGATGCCAGTGATTGGGATCGAGCGGGCCAAACAGCGCGACGACGGGGACGTGAAAGGAGGCGGCGATGTGGAGCAGGCCGGTGTCGATGCCGAAGGCGAGATCGATGCGGCGAATGAGCGAGTTCACGTCGCGGATCGTGAGTTCGCGGCTCCAGTCGCGGAGGTGGGCGTGAAGCGGCGAGGGAAGGTGGGAGGAAATCGCGGCGTAGTAGGCGGCGTTCGCGGGGGTGTCGCAGAAATGAATTTCGCAGTTTCGTTCGGCGATGAGCCAGGCGAGCACGACACCGAAACGGTCGGGCGACCAGTCTTTCGGAGGGAAAACGGATTTGGCGCAGACGAGGACGCGGCGGCGATTCGACGGCGGCAGCGCGGCGTCGACGCGGGCATCGGTGGCGGGGTCGGACCAGTTTTCGTTGTGGGTGCCGAGGACGGGAACGTTGTCGGCGCGGAGGATATCGAGGAAGCATTCGACCTCGTGCTTCGATTCGTCGTAAGGCGTGCTGCGCTGGAGCAGCAGCGCGCGACCCTCGGTGGAAAACCCGACGCGGTGGGGAATGCGGGCGAGCAGGGTCAGCACGGCGCTCGAGAAGGAGCGGCGGAGGATGTAGACGCGGTCGTAGCGGCGGGCGCGCAGGAGGCGGGCGCAGGCGAGGAGAGAGTTGACGGGGTTGGAGCGGGTGAAAGGAGCGGCGGGGGCGCCGCGCCCCCGTTTTTTCGCGGTGGCGCGGGGGGCGTAGAAGAGGATTTCGTTGATGTAAGGACAGTGGGCGAGGGTGTCGCCGGAGACGGGTTCGGCGAGGACGTCGATCGCGGACTCCGGGAATGCGCGGCGGAGATTGCGGAGGAAGGGGATCGCGAGAACCGTGTCGCCGATGAACCGGTAGCGGATGACGAGAAGGCGCGGCGGGCGCGAATCGGTCGACGTCATGGTTCAATAAACGTCGGGGTAGCCGGGACCGCGGGCCTTGAAGCGGCGGTGGACCCAGAGGTATTGGTCGGGGACCTCGCGGACGCGGTCGGCGATCAGGTCGTTGATGCGGATGGCGTCGGCGGAGGCGTCGGCGGTGGGAAAATTTTCGAGCGGCGGGAGGATCGTGAGCGTGTAGGAATGGTCGGGTTCGCGCCGGCCGAAATACGGGACGACGGGCGAGCCGGTCATGGCGGCGAGTTTGCCGGTGGCGGTGTTGGTGATCGCGGGGACGCCGAAGAAGGGGAGGATTTCGGTCTGCTTGGTGCGCTTGCCCTGATCGGGCGCATACCAGATCGCGTAGCCGGCGCGCAGGGCGCGGATGAGGCCTTTGAGATCGTCGAAATGGACGGCGATGCTCATGCGGCGCTCGCGTTGGGCGCGCATCTGGGCGGCGATGACGGGGTTGTTGGGATCGCGGTAGAGGCAGCCGATCTTGAACGCGTCGGTCATCATGCGGCCGCAGATTTCGAGGGTCGTGAAATGCGCGGTGAGGAGAATCACGCCGCGCCCGGCGGCGAGGGCGCGCTCGAGGTGTTCGCGGCCGACGATGCGGTGCGGCGGGAGCGCGGGCGAGTCGGTCCACCAGGCGTGGCACGTCTCGAACAGACCGAGAGCGAGCGAGTCGTAGTGCGCGCGGGCGATGGCGCCGATTTCGCATTCGGTTTTTTCGGGAAAACAGAGGCGCAAATTGGTGAGCGTGACGCGACGGCGGATGGGAACGAGATGGAAGGCGATCCAGCCGAGGGCGCGGGCGAGAGCGCGCTGCGCCGGCCAGGGGGGTTTTGTGGCGAACCGGAAGAGCGCGAGGCCGAGCAGCGTCGGCCAGTGTTGCGGGAGCCAGAGGCGGGGATTTTCGCTGGCGCGGCTCATGGGGCGGGAGCAGGACGGAGGAGAGGAACCACGAAACGCACGAAAGGAATCGCCCGCGAAACACGCGAATGGACGCGAATGTAAACGGATCGGAGCATTCGCGGGATGGGCGTGATTCGCGGGCGTGCGACTTAGCCGGAGGTGGGGGGACGACGGTAGAGCTGGGGGTTCAGCGCGGGGTCGTTGTACATCTTGAACTGAAAATAGACCGAAAACGTGCGGCGGCCGGCGGCGACGTCGGCGAAAAGATCGGCGAGGCAGCCGGCGAGGTCGGCGCGCTGCTGGCGGATGCGAGCGAGTTTCTCGGTGCACCTGGCGCGGTGCTCGGGCGAGGCGTCGGCGCGGACGGTCTCCTCGTGCATGTGAAATTCCTTGAGCGCGAGGATCGAGAGCCGGTCGATCATCAGGCCGGGCGTCTCGGAATTGCGCGGGCAACCCGAGGCGGGTGGGTTGAGTGCGGCCACGATCTGCTGGTCCATCGCCTCGATGAAGTTGTTTCGTTCCTGGTTGAAGCGGTCGATGTTGCGCTTCGCGCGGTAGACGGACTCGAAGCCGAGATCGTCGCGGCGGGCGATGTCCTCCTCGTGCCAGAGCTGGAAGTTGCGGAGATGGTTTTCCTCGACGACGCGGAGAAAACCGGACGCGGCGACGGCGGGCGGCGCGTGATGCCAGCGGGATACGAGGTCAAGTTGGTGGCGGGCGATGGCGTCGGCGGTGTCGATCATCCGGAGTGGTGAGAAGGCAAAACGGGCGGCATGGCAAGTCTTGCGCCGGGAGCCGCGGGTTTGGCTTGAGGCGGCGGCGTGGGAGCGGTGGGATCGCGGACCCGCGGACGCGTCTCGATTCCATGGACATTCTGATCATCAAGATTTCGTCGTTCGGCGACATCGTGCATGGGTTGCAGGTCACGGCGAGCCTGCGGGCGCAGTTGCGCGAACCCTGCGCCATCACCTGGCTGGTGACGGACCGGTTCGCCGGACTGGTCGCGGCGAGCGGCATGGCGGACGAAGTCTGGGCGTATTCGCGACGCAGCGGATTCTTCGGCGGGAAACCGCTGCGCGACCGCGTGCGGGGCCGGCGGTTCGATGCGGTGCTGGATCTGCAGGGGCGGTTCAAGACGGGTTTCTGGACGCATCAGGCGGAGGCGACGCGAAAGATCGGGCGGCGGGACGCGCGCGAGCTGGCGAACGTGTTTTATCAGGAGACGGCGCCGCTGCCGCCGGGCGGGCGCTACGGATCGCATGCGATCGAGATTCTGCTGGAGTATCTGCCCTTGTTTGGTTGCGAGCCGAAGCTGGCCGGCCCGCTGAAATTTCCCGGCAGTCCGCGACCGAAGGCGGTCGCCCCGGCGGTGCTGGCGGCGCGGCCGATCCTGATTTTTCCGGACAGCGCGCGGCCGGCGAAGGAATGGCCGGGGCACCGCGAATTGACGCGGCGGATCGCGAATGAGAATCCGGCGATTCCGATCGCGTGGCCGGGTTGGGCGGAGATGGCGGCGCCCGAGGGGATCGAGCACGGAAATTTCCACGACCTGATGAAAAAGGTTCCGCTGCCGGAGCTGCCGGGCCTGGTCGCGAGCGCGCGGCTGGTCGTGGCGAACGACAGCGGGCCGATGCACCTGGCGGCGGCGATGGGCGTGCCGGTGATCGGGATATTCGGCCCAAGTTCGTCGAATCGCTACCGGCCGTGGGCGCTGACGCCGGGGGGCGCGCGCGTGATCGAGGCGCCGGGCGCGCGGCTGGCGAATCTTTCGGTCGAGGCCGTGCACGCGGAAATAACCGCTTGCTTGCGCGCGAACGCCGAGATGAGGCTGGGCTCATGATGGACATGATCGTCGATATCGCGCATGCGGAGTGGGATGCGCCGGCGTCGGACGCCAACCAGGCAGCGGCAATCGACGCGCTCGAAAACGGCCGGGTCGTGCACCTGCCGCGGCTCGCCTTCACGGTGACGGAAACGGAGAAGCGATTCCTCGACCCGAAGATTTTGAGCAAGGCGAAGAACGTCAGCTACACGCCGTGGACCGGCAAGGTGGGCGGAACGGTGCTCGAAGGCGCGGAGGCGGAGGCGCTGCGGGCCATGCTCGAACGATTCTCGAAGTCGGCGCACGCGCTGATGAAAAACCTGTTTCCGCACTACCAGGGCAGCCTGCGTTCGGGCCGGGCGAGCCTGCGCCCGGCGGAGATCGCGGGGCGCAAGTCCTCGTGGCGGAAGGACGACACGCGGCTGCACGTCGATGCGTTTCCGACGATGCCGACGCACGGCGAGCGGATCATCCGGGTGTTCACCAACGTGAATCCGCACGGCCGGCCGCGCGTGTGGCGGGTGGGGGAGCCGTTCGAGAACGTGGCGCAGCGGTTCGCCCCGGGCATCGCGCGTCCGCTGCCGGGGAGCGCGTGGTTCATGCACCTCGTGAAGCTGACGAAGAAGCGCCGCTCGGAATACGACCATTACATGTTGCACCTGCACGACGCGATGAAGTCGGACATGGATTACCAGCGCAGCGTCGGCGAGAAGCCGGTGGAGTTCCGGCCCGGGACGACGTGGATCACGTTCACGGACCAGGTTTCGCATGCCGCACTGGCGGGCCAGCATCAGTTCGAGCAGACCTTCAACCTTCCGCTCACGGGGATGCTGCATCCGGAGCGATCGCCGTTGAAAGTGCTCGAACGGGTCACGGGCCGCGCGCTGATTTGAGCGCGGCGGCCGCGCGGCGCGAATCCTGCAGTGTTCGGCGCCGTTAAGATGCTGGAACGCAAACGCGAGATTGCAGTCGCAGTCGCGCAGGACGTTCTCCAGTGACAATCAAGCTTCCCCCATGGTTTCGCGTGCAAAAACCCTCCTGATCATCTCGCCCTCGACGCTGGCCGAGACGGTGCTGGGCCTGCAGGTGTCGACGACGCTGAAGGAACAGGTCGAGGGCCTGAAGATTTCGTGGATCGCGCGCGACATCTATGCGCCGATGGTGCGGGCGTGCACGGCGGTGAGCCACGTGTATGTATTCGACCGGAAGGGCGGGACGAAGCGGTTCCTGCGGCTGCTCCGGGAGGTGCGGAAGACGAAGTTCGACTACGTCTTCGATTTCCAGGGGCTGTTGCGGTCCGGGATCATGACGTCGCGGGCGCACGGCAAGACCAAGGTCGGCCGGAGCGACGCGCGGGAGCTCTCGGGATTGTTCTACGACAAGAAAGTGCCGCTGCCGCCGGACGGAAAACGGAGCCACGCGCTGGACGTCTTGCTGCAATTCTGCCCGGTGCTCGGGGCGAAGCCGGAGCTGCGCGGCGAGCTGAAGTTTCGCGAGGCCGACAAGCTCAACCTGAAGTTTGCGGAGGGCCGCGACGGCTCGCAGCCGATCGTGATGTTTCCCGACAGCCCGAAGGCGGACAAGCGCTGGGGCGGATTCAAGCAACTGACGGGGATGATCCTCCGGCAGGACCCGTCGCGAAAGATCATCTGGGCGGGGGCGCGCCCGATCGCGAACAACGGTTCCTATTTGCCCGGGCAGTTTCTCAACCTGACCGGAAACACGAGCCTGATGTCGCTCCCCGCGCTGATCAAACGGGCGGACTGGGTGATCTCGAACGACAGCGGCCCGATGCAGCTCGCGGCGGCGCTGGGCGTGCAGACGCTGGCGATTTTCGGGCCGACGGATCCGCGGTTCTGCGGGCCCTATCCGCTGACGGCGTCCACCCACGTCGTCGTGCAGGCGCCGGTGGGAAATCTGAAACTCCTGCCGGCGCGCGAAGTATTTTTGCGGTGGCAGCGGGCACGGACGCGCCTCGCGAAAGCGCACTGATCTTCGCGGGCCGACGCGACGGATCTCAATATTGGTCCTTGCGCCGGAAATCTTGAACGGTGAGCGGAGGATCCGCCGGGTAGAAGGCGATCACGTCAGAGAGCTTCATCAGGATCCAAGGCATGACCTTCGACGCGCCGTTCTTCGTGAAAACGATGTCGTCGGCGATGTAGACGCACGAGTGGATCACCTCGCCGTTGGGGCGAACCAGGACCAGCACGTCGCCGAAACTCGGCTGGCCGCTCACGGGCGCATAGTCGTGCTCGATCGAGCGCTTGACGAAATCGGCGTCGGCGAAGCGCTCGTCCGGCGGATCGTTCAGAAAGTTGAACGCGCTCCAGTGGCAGTCGTGGTTGATGTCGTCGGGATGATCGACCGGCTGCGGATAGGTGAAAAGCCGCGCGCGAGCGAAACGCGGGAGCAGGTGAATGATGTCGATCGTGGTGCCCTTCGGGTTGTGGGAGACCGACTGGAGAAACGGCTCGATGTCCTTCGACCGCGCGCCGTGACCCCAGTATCGCGTCAGCATCGGAATGTCGGACGAGGGGCTGACGCGAAGCTTCACCAGCAAAGTGGACTTGCGGGCGAGGGTGGTCATCAACCGAAGGCGGTCCTCGCTGGACGCGAGCCGCGGAAGAACGACGTCATGATCGGAGAACAGCGCGGAACTGCCGCGACGGTAGATCATGCGCTTGACGAGCGCGATGGTGGATGGGTCGAGGTCGCTGTTGGAGAACCACTCGTCGACGGTGTCGGTGTTGAAGCGAAACGGCTCGTTCTGGTTCGGATTTTCGGTGAAAAGGGAAAGGACGGTGTAGATCCTGGTCCGCGCTGGCGTGCTCAGATTCAAGACGAAATCGGCGGACGGCTTGACGATGATGGCATCGGGCGTGGTTTCGATGCGGCCGGGTGATTCGAGTTCGTGAATTTGCGCGCCGGAAAGACCGGCGGCGGCCCAGAGTTCGTGGAGGCGTTCAGCCGTGTAGCCCTTGAACACCCAGCGGATCGGTTCCGGTTCGAGCGCCTGGGCGGAGATGAACTCATCGGGTGGCTCGACGAGAATCTTGGTGTATTGAAGATCGCCCCAAGGGCCCGGGCGGCAATGCTGCACATAGCCATCGCTTGGCGTGACCACCGGCGCTTCCACTCTGGCGGCGGAACGGGTGGCCTTCAAAACGACCAGGGCGACGACAAGCCACGGCGCGAGCAGCAAAAAGCCCCAAAATACGAGGGCGCGGCGGGAAAACTGAAAAAGCGTGCCGCGATCCGTGTGTGACTGGAGGGATTGGCTAATTGGCGAAGGGGGCTTCGGACTGGGGGTTTTACCCGGGGGACGGAATTTGTCCACGGCAAACAACGGACTCGGTTGCAATAAACCGGCGACGGCGCGGATTGGACGGTAGTTGGGCGAATTTTGTTTGTTTTGCCGGAGGGCGGCATCTTACCTGAACCGCTCATGCTGGACGCCAAACTCATCCGTGAGTCGCCGGACCTGGTCCGCGCGGCGATCGCCAAAAAGCATCTCGATGTCGATCTCGATGCGGTGCTTGCCGCCGATGGGCAGTGGCGGACGCTGTTGCGCGACGTCGAGACCCTGCGGGCGACGCAGAAAGCGGCGAACGCGGCGACGGCGGCGCTGCCGAAGGGTTCGCCGGAATTCCGCGAGAAGATCGCGGAGATGAAGGCGCTGTCGCAGCAGGTGAAGGAGCGGGAAGTGCAGTTGAAGGACTTGGAGGAGAAATTCCGCCAGGCGATGCTTTCGCTGCCGAACCTGCCGCATGCGAGCGTGCCGGAAGGGCGCACGCCGGAGGACAATGTGGTGTTTGCGCTCCATGGTGCGCACAACCAGCCGCGGCCGAATGCCGTGCCGCATTGGGAGATTCCGGGCTTTGCCCGGCTGTTCGATTTCGAGCGCGGGGCGAAGGTGACGGGCGCGGGTTTTCCGTTTTTCGTCGGCGAAGGGGCGCGGCTCGTGCGGGCGTTGCTGCAATTCTTCCTCGATGAGGATGTGAAGGCGGGTTACACCGAGGTGGCGCCGCCGATTTTCATCAATGCGGCGAGCGCGACGGCGACCGGCCAGTTGCCCGACAAGGAAGGCCAGATGTATGAGACGACGCCCGACCGGCTGTTCGCGGTGCCGACGGCCGAGGTGCCGCTGACGAATTTCTTCCGGGACGAGATCGTGGACGAAAGCGCGCTGCCGATCTACCGCTGCGCCTACACGCCCTGTTTCCGCCGCGAGGCGGGCAGTTACGGCAAGGATGTGCGCGGGCTGAACCGCGTACACCAGTTCGACAAGGTCGAGCTGCTGAAATGGGTTCACCCGGCGACGAGCTACGACGAGCTCGACAAGCTGCGCGAGGACGCGGAACGGTTGTTGCAGAAGCTCGACCTGCCTTATCGCGTGCTGCTGATGTGCGGCGGCGACCTGGGGTTCGCGCAGGCGAAAAAATACGACCTGGAGGTGTGGTCGGCGGGCCAGAAACGCTGGCTCGAAGTCTCGAGCTGCTCGAATTTCGAGGCGTTCCAGGCGCGGCGCGCGCAGATTCGGTTTCGCGCGAAAGAGACCGGAAAACCGGAACTGGTGCACACGATCAACGGTTCGGGGCTGGCGGTGCCGCGGGTCGTGTCGGCGATCCTCGAAAACAATCTCGAGGCGGACGGGCGCGTGCGGATCCCGGCGGCACTGGCGCCCTATTTCGGGAAGGAGTTTTTGAGTTTCAAGTGAGAATCGGGGCGGGGCACGGACCCGACCTGCAGCGCCATGGGCACACGCACGCGAATCGACTGGCGGCAGTGCGCCGAGCGGCTTGCGGCGGCGGTGCCCCGCGAGCGACTGCATCCGGCGGTGCTGGCGTGGGCGGAGCAATCACGGGCGAACGAGCCGTGGGTCGCGGCGTTTTCGGGCGGCGCTGATTCGCTGGCGATGCTGCTGTTGCTTTGGGCGCACTGGCCGGAGCGGCGAAAGCGGCTCGCGGCGGTGCACTTCAATCATCGGCTGCGCGGATTGGCGGCGGAGGCGGACGAGAAATTTTGCGCGACCGTGTGCCGGGCGTTGCGCATTCGCTTGCGCGCGGGGAAGTGGAAACGGCGGACGGCGGCCAGGGCGCCGAGCGAAGCGGAGGCGCGGGAGGTGCGGCACGAATTTTTCGGCGTGGAATTGCAGCGGCTCCGCGCGCGGGCGCTGTGGTTCGGTCACCAGCAGGACGACGTGGCGGAGACCATGTTGATGCGGCTGGCGCGCGGGAGCGGCACAGGGGGGCTGGCGGCACCCCGGCCGGTGCAGCGGATGCCGGACGGGCGCGTGCACTTGCGGCCGTTGCTCGCGTTGAAGAAACGCGAGATCGCGGCGGCGTTGAAGCGGGCCGGGGCGACATGGTGCGAGGATGCAACGAATGCGCGGCCGGATTATCTGCGGAATCGGGTGCGCCACGCGGTGCTGCCGGCGTGGCGGCGGGCGACCGGCGATCGCGACGCGCTGGCCGGAGCGGCATGGTCACGGGAATTGCTGGAGGACGACGACGCGGCGCTGGAACACTGGCTCGCGGAACTGGCGCCGGTTGGGAAAGACGGATCGCTGTCGCTGCGCCGGCTCGCTGGCAAGCCACGCGGGCTGGTGCGGCGGGCGTTGCGGGAGTGGCTGGCGCGGAACCGGGTCGGAGCGGGACTGTCTCGCCAGGCGCTCGAAACCTTGTTGCAGGACGTGATGCGCGGCCGCCGGACCCGGCACAGCGTCGGTGCGACTGCGTTGGCGGAAATTGGACGGGTCCGGGCGGTGATCGTGAGAAGCGGCGGGAAAATGCGGCGAGGATTCCACCGCCGCCTCAATTGACTTCTCCGGGAGGAACATCCACTTTTTGAGCATTATCCCATACATTTAAATGCCTGAACTAGATAATAAGAAGAAGCGGCGCCCGCTGAAGAACCTGCCGCCCGACCGGTTTCAGCCCAAGGTGCTGATTTTCTTCCTCGCACTTTTCCTGGCGGCGCTGGCGCTATTATTCCTTTCGCCCGGCAAACTTACGTCGCCGGCGAATCTCAAGATCCAGCAGGTCGTGGAACTGGCCGAACAGGGCAAGATTCGCCAGGGCGTGATCCAGCCCGACACTTCGGGCGGACGCGACTGGGTGGTCATCACCGGCGAGACCAAGGAGTCGAACCTCGAAAGCGACCGCGGGCAAACCAATCACTTTCGGGCGGCGGGGCGGCTGACGGACTCGAACATGGAGCGGCTGCAGAAGTCGCAGGTGTTCACCGAGCAACCGGCGACGACGCTGTTCACCCAAATCCTGGCGCAGGTCGTGCCGTTCCTGATCATCATCGGCCTGCTGTATTTCCTGTTCGTCCGCCAGCTCCGGCAGGCGGGCAAGGGCGCGCTCAGTTTCGGCAAGAGCCGCGCGAAGCTCCTCACGCGGGATCGCGACAAGGTGACGTTTGCGGACGTCGCCGGCTGTGACGAGGCGAAGGAAGAGGTGAGCGAGATCGTCGAGTTCCTGAAGGATCCGAAGAAGTTCACCAAGATGGGCGGCAAGATTCCGAAGGGCATCCTGATGGTCGGGCCGCCTGGCACCGGCAAGACGCTGCTCGCGAAGGCGGTGGCCGGCGAAGCGGATGTGCCGTTCTTCTCGATCTCCGGTTCGGACTTCGTGGAGATGTTCGTCGGCGTCGGCGCGAGCCGCGTGCGCGACATGTTCGAGCAGGGGCGCAAGAGCGCGCCGTGCCTGATTTTCATCGACGAAATCGACGCGGTCGGCCGCCAGCGCGGCGCCGGCTTGGGCGGCGGCAATGACGAACGCGAACAAACGCTCAACTCGCTGCTCGTCGAGATGGACGGCTTCGACACCACCGAAGGCGTCATCATCATCGCGGCGACGAACCGGCCGGACGTGCTGGACAGCGCGCTGCTGCGGCCGGGGCGTTTCGACCGGCAGATTTATGTGGATTTGCCCGACCTCACCGGGCGCGAGCAGATCCTGCGCGTGCATGCGCGCAAGATCGCGCTGGCGGAGAATGTCGACCTTTCAGTAATCGCACGCGGCACGCCTGGGTTGTCAGGCGCGGATTTGGCAAATCTGCTCAACGAATCCGCGCTACTCGCGGCGCGGCGAAACAAGAAGAAGGTCGAAATGATTGACGTCGAGGACGCGCGCGAGAAGGTGCAGTTCGGCCGCGAGCGCCGGCGCGTGATGGACGACGAGGAGAAGAAACTGACGGCCTATCACGAAGCTGGGCATGCTTTGGTAACCGCGGTTCTCGATGATGGTCACATGCCGGTACATAAAGTTACCATTATTCCCCGTGGAGGCAGTTTGGGCAGCACGATGTATATTCCGAAGAAGGACATTCTCACGCAGGAGAAAAAGAAGCTCGAAATACGTATTGCATCAGGTTGTGCGGGGCGAATCGCGGAAGAGGTCGTGCTCAACGATATTTCCAACGGCGCTTACGGTGACATCAAACACGTCACTAGCCTCGCCCGTCACATGGTCTGCGACTGGGGCATGAGTTCCCTCGGCATGATCGCCTACGGCGAGAGTCAAGAGACTGTTTTCCTCGGTCGCGAAATTACCCGGAACCAAGCCTATTCCGAAGAGACGGCGCGCAAGATCGACGGGGAGGTTTTTCGGATCGTTGATGAACAATACCGGCGCGCGAAGGAAATCATCCTCAAGCATCGTGACGTGCTCGACAAGATTGCAGCGGCATTGCTCGAACACGAGACGATTGAAGGTAAGCACGTCCTCGAGTTGCTGCAGTTCGGCGAAATCCGCTCGCCGATCACGCGTAATGAGCCGCCACCGGGGCGCGGCGAGGAAAAGCCCGGCAAGAAATCGCCGGACAAATCCACCGCTCCGGAAGGCCTCGGCCCCGGCAACGTGGCGCCGGCTCCGACGCCGGCTTGAGGGCCCGAGTCATGAATTCGAGGCGCGGTGAACACCGCGCCTCTTTTGTGGTCGGTAGCGCGCCAGCCGGGAAAATGGCCTTGGATAAACATCAAGAAACGTATTCTTAAGCTACTGGATCATGAAAATTTGCTGCATCGGTGCCGGTTACGTGGGCGGACCGACGATGGCGATGATCGCGGCGAAGGCGCCGGACATCGAAGTGCGGGTCGTGGACATGAACGAAGCGCGCATCAACGCGTGGAATTCGGGTGCGCTGCCCATCTATGAGCCGGGTCTCGATGCGGTCGTGGAGCGGGCGCGCGGGAGGAACCTGCACTTCTCCACCGACGTGCGCGGCGCGATCGCGACGGCGGATGTGATTTTTGTCGCCGTGAACACGCCGACAAAAACCTACGGCGTGGGCGCGGGGCGCGCGGCGGACCTGCGCTTCATCGAGTCGGTGGCGCGGACGATTGCGGAGGTCGCGACGGGGCCGAAGATCATCGTCGAGAAATCGACGATTCCGGTGAAGACCGCGGAGACGATCAAGGACATCCTGTCGGCCAACAACCGCGGGATAAAGTTCGAGGTGCTGTCGAATCCGGAATTCCTCGCGGAGGGCACGGCGGTGGCGGATTTGGAAAATCCCGACCGCGTGCTGATCGGCGGCGAGCGCACAAACGGCGGCGCGACGGCGTTGCAGACGCTGGTGGATATTTACGCGCGGTGGGTGCCGCGCGAGCGGATCATCACGACGAACCTGTGGTCGTCGGAACTTTCGAAGCTGGTGGCGAACGCCTACCTCGCGCAGCGGATCTCCTCGATCAACTCGATCTCGGCCCTGTGCGAGGCGACCGGTGCGGATGTGGACGAAGTCGCGAATGCGATCGGCAAGGATTCGCGGATCGGGCCGAAGTTCCTGAAGGCCTCGGTCGGATTTGGCGGATCGTGTTTCCAGAAGGACATTCTCAATCTCGTTTACCTGTGCGAACACTTCGGATTGCCGGAGGTGGCGGGCTATTGGGAGGCGGTCGTGAAAATGAACGACTGGCAGAAGCACCGGTTCGCGACGCGGATCGTGCGCGCGCTGTTCAATTCCGTCGCGGACAAAAAAATCGCGGTGCTGGGCTTCGCGTTCAAGAAGGACACGAACGACACGCGCGAGTCGGCGGCGATCGCGGTGTGCCGCGACCTGCTGGCGGAACAGGCGCGGGTGACGGTTTACGACCCGAAAGTGCCCGCGGGTGAAATCCGGCGCGACGTGCTCGGGCACGGTGGCGAGAATCCACTGCTGGACGTGGCGAAGAGCGCTTACGAGGCGGCGGAAGGGGCGCACGCGGTCGCGATCCTGACGGAATGGGATGAGTTCAAGACGATCGACTACGCGAAGATCCTTTCCTCGATGACGCAGCCGGCGTTCCTGTTCGACGGCCGCAACATTCTCGATCTCGAGAAAATGCGGACAATCGGCTTCCGGGCGTTCGGTATCGGGAAATAAGGTTCGCCGCGGCGGGCGCGTCACACGAAGTCCAGCGGGGCGAAGGAGTCCTGCAGCACGGCGCGGGAGTCGCATGCAAGCCAGCGATCCAGCATCGTGGCATAAACGCGCCGGAAGTCGGTGCTGAACGTGAGGTCCTGGTTCGGCGCGAGATTGAGGGACGGCGCGGTGCCATGCACGCCGGCCCGGACGCGCGAACCCATGACAAAAAGCGGAGCGGCGGTGCCGTGATCGGTGCCGTGGCTGACGTTCTCGCTCGGGCGCCGGCCGAATTCGGAGAACGTCATCGTCAGCACCTGGTCGTCCAGGTGGTGCGCCGCGAGATCGCGTTGAAAGGCGGCGAGTCCGTCCGAGAGCTCGCCAAGCAGGCGCGTGTGCTGCGAGGCCTGGTTGCCGTGCGTGTCGAAGCCGCTCAACGACGTGAAATAAACGCGCGTGGGCAGCCTGGCGGCGATGAGGGCGGCGATGTCGCGGAGGGAATTGCTGAAAAGACTCTGGGGATAGTTTGATTCCGGAGCCGGATGGTAGCCGGCGAGGACCGTCTGCACTTTTTGCTCCGTGACCAGCGCGTCCATCAGCGTGTGCTCGAGGAAAGTCTCGTTGGCGCTCGGCGCTCGGTTGGCGGACCCGTGGGCGAACGACTCGAGGAGGCGGCGGTTTTCCTCGTTCTCACGGTGGCTGCGCGCGTAAGGCGAAAGCCCGAACGTCGGATGTTCGCCCGCGCCGAGGAATGATTGCGGCATGCCTTCGGTCACGTGCAGTCCGACGGGGTCGTGCGCATCCGCCGGCACGCCGCAGCAGGTGTTGTCGAAGAAGCGGCCGACCCAGCCGGTGGGGAGGAACTCGTTGCTCGGGCTCGCGGTCTCCCAGATTTCGGTGGAGCGGAAGTGGCTGCGATTGGGATTCGGGTAGCCGACGTTCTGGATGATCGCGAGGCGGCCGTCGTTGAGCAGGCCGCGCAGCGCGCCGCACGCGGGGTGCAGGCCGGCCATATCGGTCAGGCGGAGAACCTGGGACTTGGCAATCGCGAGGCTCGGCCGCAGCCGATAATAGTTGCCGTCCTCGAAGGGCACGAGGGTGTTCAGACCGTCGTTGCCGCCGGCGAGCTGGACGAGAACCAGAATCGTGCGGTCTTTCTCGGGCGCCGGCGCGGCGGCGCGCGTGGAATTCACGAGGAAGGACGGAGCGAAGCGGCTGAAGGCGAGAAGCCCGATGCCGCGGCCGGACAGGCGCAGGAACTCGCGGCGCGTGGTGGGCAGGACGGGGGAGGGCGATGGCATGACGGGAATCAGCAAAGTTGATATTCGGGTGACTGCAGCAACGCGACGGCGCCGCGGCGCAGCCGGCGCGCGCGCTGGGCCGGAGAAACCTCGTCGTCGCGCTCGAGGAACTGACGCAAGCTGGCTTCGATTTCGGGCGCGGTTTCATGCGGCAGAAATTTCGTGGCGAGATGCCGCGCCGCGGCGGTGGAATCGAGCTGGGACAGGTCGGTGAACCCGTCTTCGCCGATCGTGAACCCGCGGTTCCCGGCGGCGCGGGCGGCGGAGAGCGCGCGGCGTTCATCGGCGTTGAGGGTCTCCTCGCGAAGCGGCGCGAAGAGCGACTCGACCAGGGTCCGCCGGGCCGCCAGCGTGGCCGAGTTGATCCAGCTCCGGCCGCCGACCCAGCCGCGAACGTTGGGCGGGTTGAACGGCATCTGGCCCATCAGGCGCAGCGGAAAAATGATGCGACGCGGGAGCGGCGGGACGTCGAGATCGAGTTCCTGCAAAAGCCCGAGGTAATATTGGACGGGACTCTTGATCAGCGCGCCGCGGAATTCCGGCGCGAAAAACATCCGGCTGCCGAAGAAACGGTGCGCGAGCGCGCGAAGAGCGAAAGAATTTTCACTCCACCAGGATCCGAGCGGCGCGAGTTGTTCGGGCGCAAGCGGCGTGTCGCTGAGATAGAACTTCACCAGCTCGTGCGGGAGAAACGTGCCGGCCGCGGGCTGGCGGTAGGCGAGATCGATGACATCGTCGCCTGCGAGCCGGCCGGTGGACGCGAAGACGGTTTTTGTCCCCGCATCATGCTGCCGGGCGGCGAGGAAGAACTCGCCGAAGCGGGTGCGGTAGCCGGTGAAGGCGCGCGCGGACTCCTTGATGTCGTGTTCGGAGTAGTTGCCCTCGCCGAGCAGGAAGAGCTCGAACAGCTCGCGGGCGAAATTCTCGTTCGGCGCGCCGCGCTTGTTCTGGTCGAGGTCGAGATAGCGGATCATGGCCGGCGAACGCGACACGGCCTTCGTGAGCACCGGCGCGGGTCCGAACGCGTGGCGGCTCAGGGTGTCGAAATGCTGCCAGAGCAGCGCGGGATTTCTGACCTTGTCCGCGGCCACGACGTAAACGTCGCTGAGAAAGAAAACCCATTTTGCCGACGCGGATTGTTCGGGCTGCGCGGCAAACCGCAGCCACTCGATGGTCAGGTCGTGCAACGCGCCCTGGGCGCGCTCGCGGGCTTCGCGCTGGAGTTCTTTTTTTTCCGTGCCCTTGGCCTGCCGCAGTTTCTGCATAAACGCGGGCGTATCTTCCTCAAGGGCGCTGACGGACGAAGGTTCTGGCGGGCGCGGCGCTTCGGCGGGGAAAAGTCGGTCGAGCGTGCGGTCGAGGCCTTCGGCGGTGGCGCGCTCAACCTCCTGCGGCGTCGCGGCCCACGCGGCGCGCCGGAGGAGGTGACGAGCCGCGGCGGCATCCCATTGCGCGTCCGGCAATCGTGTCCAGATTTCCGACGGATCCGCAGGCATGGCGCGAGAGACGCCGTGCCTGAAGGCAGGTTTCAGCGTTGGGCAATCGACCTCAGACGCCGAGGGCGGTGCGATAAAGGCGCGGAACGCGTTTCGTGACGGAGCAGAGTGTTTCCCAGGGAATGGTGTCCGCCCAATGGCTGAATTCGCCGACGGTGATCTCGGCGTTTCCCTGACGGCCGACGAGCACGACTTCGTCGGAGCACTGGACTCCGCTGACATCGGTCACGTCCACCATCGTTTGATCCATCGTGACCCGTCCGAGCACCGGGCAGCGCTGACCGCGGATGAGAACCTGGGCGCGGTTGCTGACGGCGCGCGGAATGCCGTCGCCGTAGCCGGCGCAGAGAATGGCAATGCGCGTGTCGCGGGCGAGCGTGTGGGTGCGGCCGTAGCTTACGGTCTGGCCGCGCGGCAGTGTTTTCACGAGACCGACGCGCGTGCGAAAACTGAACACGGGCTCGGTGTGCACCTGGGCGAGGAGCGAGTTCGGATGCGGCAGAACGCCGAACTGGAGCAGGCCGATGCGCACGGCGTTGAACGGGCTGGCTCCCGGAAGGGTCTCGATCCCTTCGCTGTTGTCTGCGTGAACGAAGATGCGATCGAGGTTGAGGCCGTCGCACGCGGCGAGCGCAGCGAGAAAGCGGCGGCGCTGCTCGGCGGTGAACGCGGCGTCGTCCGGCGAGGCGAAGTGGGTGAACACGCCGGCGAGCCGGAGGTGGCGGGCGGCGGAGATCCGGGCCCAAAGTTCGGACGCGTGCTCGTGCCAGACGCCGAGCCGGCCCATGCCGGTGTCGATCTTGAGATGAATGGAAACGGGCTTGCCGGCGATGCGGCCGACGGCGTCGAAGCGCGCGACTTCGTCGGCGGTCGAGACGGTGGCGGAGAGATCGTGTTCGGCGACGTAGCGGTCCTCCTCGGGCAGGAGCGGGCTGAGCAGCAGGATGGGCCAGCCGGGACCGAGCTCGCGGACGGCGAGGGCTTCCGAGAGTGTGGCGACCGCGAAGAGGTCGGCGCCGGCGTGCATGAGCCGCGCGGCGGTTTGCGGGAGGCCGTGGCCGTAGGCGTCGGCTTTCACGACCGAAACGTAATGCATGTGCGCCGGCAGCGACGCGCGGATCAGGCGCAGATTGCGGTCGAGCGCGGCGAGGTCGATCTCCGCCCAGCAGCGGAGCGGGAGGCGCGAGTTGGGCGGGTTCATGGCGCGCGGTGGATTTGGGGCGTCCAGGTCGCGTAACTCGGCTCTTCGTGCAGGAAGGCGTCGGGGGAATCGGTGCGACGGAAGAGATCGGCGTCAAATGCGCGCGGCAGGAGGTCGGCAAGCGAATAGGGAACGCGAGTGACGTTCGGCGGCAGCGGCGCCCAATGACGGAGGCCGTCGGGCATGACGAGTTCGCCGGCGAGTTCGGCGGCCGGGGCGCGCCGGAGCGTCGATGCCAGCGAGACGCAGTGCCAGGCATCGCGTCGCGCGTCGGAGATCACGGTGAGATTTGGACGCGCGAGTGCGTGCGCGACCAGCGCAAGGCTGTGATAGGCGAAAACGGCGCGTGATTCGAGCACGCTCCATGCGCGGATGGCCATCGCCGCGGTGCGGCAGCCGAGGATGGAGCCGGGGCCGTCACAAAAGATGAAGGCGCGGGCGTCGGCGGGATTAGCATCGAGAATTTCCAGGCATCGGAAGAGGGCGACGCCGGCTTCATCGTCGGAGGTTTGCCAGCGGGCGGTGAAGGGCACGACCCGGTCGGAGGCGAACTCCGCCGTGAGCCAGCCGACTTGCACGCGGGCGGAGGCGGCGTCGAGAAGCAACAGCGGCGAATGCGCGGCGAGAATTTCGCGGAGGCTGGGCATCGGGTCCCGTCACCAAACGTCGCAGCGTCGCAGCGCGCAAGCGCGGAGAGGCGGCGGATGGGCGGCGGCGCCCGCCGGGCGATGCAGAATCCGGCATTGACCGGGCGGAGGCGCCACGTAGCGTGACCGATTCCCTTTCGAATCAACCGCAGATTACCGCCGTGAACGTTCAACTGAACAACCTGTCCGACACCCGCAAGAGCCTCGTCGTCACGCTCGAACCGAGCGAAGTGGACGGCGTCCACCAAAGCGTCGTCAAGGAGTTCACGCAGCTCGCACGGCTCCCGGGTTTTCGCCCGGGCAAGGCGCCTTCGGCGATCGTCGCGAAGCGGTTCGCGAAGGAGATCGAGGACGAGTTCAAGCAGAAGGTCGTGGGCAAGGCCTATCGCGACGCGCTCGAGCGGGAGAAGCTGGACGTGTTGAACATCGTGAAGGTGGATCCGGGCCAGTTGCAGGCGGGGCAGCCGGCGAACCTGACGATCGTCCTCGACGTGCGGCCGGAGATCGCCTTGCCGGACTATGCCGGACTGCCGACGGAAATCCGCCCGAAGGAACCGACCGACGCGGAAGTCGACGCAGTCATCCATGGCCTGCGCGGCGAGCGGGCGGAGTTCAAGCCGGTGGAGCGGGCGGCGGCGAAGGGCGACTATGTGAAGCTCGCCTACGAAGGCCGGATCGACGGCAAGGGGATCGCCGAGATCGCGCCGGAGCGCCAGCTTTACGCGAGCGTGCCGCAGACGTGGGAGGAAGTTGAAGGCGCCAACGACGGGGTGGTCCCGGGGCTCGGCCAGCATCTGGCGGGGTTGAAGGCCGGGGACAAGAAGGACGTCGGCATCACGTTTCCGAGCGATTATCCGGCGGCGCCGGAGCTGGCGGGAAAATCCGCCGTTTACGCGGTGACCGTGCAGGAAGTGCGCGAGCGCAAGCTGCCGGAGCTCGACGAGGCGTTTTTCAAATCGCAGCGCGCCGACAACCTGGAAGGGCTGAAGACCAACGTGCGCAACGAACTCAAGATGCGCATCGAGGCGATGAACCGCTCGGCGCAGCGCCGGCAGGTGTCGGACGCGCTGGCGGCGAAGGCGAATTTCCCCGCGCCGGATTCATTGGTGGAGAGCGAAACGCAGAATGTGCTCCGCGGTTTCATCGAGGAAAACCTGCGGCGCGGCGTGCCGCAGGAACAGCTCGAGAAGGACAAGAAGGCGCTCTTCGAGGGCGCGCGGAAAAGCGCGGAGCAGCGCGTGAAGGTTCAGCTCCTGCTGGCGAAGATCGCGGAGAAGGAAAAGATCGACGTCAGCGAACAGGACCTGGACGCGTTCATCTATCGCGAGGCGGTGCGCACCCAGCAGAAGCCCGACAAGATCGCGAAGGTTCTCGGCAGCGACCGCGAGCAATTGCGGTCGGTGCAGCAGTCGATCATTTTCGACAAGGCGATTGATTTCCTCGTGTCCAAGGCTACGGTTAAGACCATTGAGCCGGGCGGGAATGCCGGCGACAAACCGACCACGTGAGCACCTACTACATACCGACCGTTTGGGAAAACACCGGCCGCGGCGAGCGGCAATGGGACGTCTTCAGCCGTCTCTTGAAGGACCGGATCATTTTCATCGGCACGCCGATCGACGACGGCGTGGCGAATGCGGTGATCGCGCAGATGCTTTACCTCCAGATGGAGGACGCGAAAAAGGACATCCATCTCTACATCAACTCGCCCGGCGGCATCGTGACCGGCGGCATGGCCGTTTACGACACGATGAATTTCCTGCAGTGCGACATCGTCACCTACTGCGTCGGCATGGCGGCGAGCATGAGCACAGTGCTGCTGGCGGCGGGCACGAAGGGCAAGCGGTTCGCACTGCCCAACAGCCGCGTGATGATTCACCAGCCGAGCGGTGGCGCCGGCGGGCAGGCGGCGGACATCGCGATCGCGGCGCGGGAGATCCTGCGCTGGCGCAAGACGCTGAACGACGTGATCGCCAAGCACACGGGCAAGACGCCGGAGCAGGTGGAGAAGGATTCCGACCGCGACTATTACCTGAGCGCCAACGAGGCGAAGGAGTACGGCATCGTCGACCACGTCGTGGAATCCACGCGGGATGCGCAGTCGATCGCGGTGCAGTCGGCGGCCTGAGCGGATTACATTCTCCGCCCTCGACACGCGCGCGCCGAGCCGCATCGTTTCGTCATGGCCAAATCGTCGCGCATGACCCTGTGCTCGTTCTGCGGCAAGTCGCAGGCGGAGGTGAAGAAAATCATCGCCGGGCCCGGGGTGTACATTTGCGACTCGTGCGTGAATGTCTGCAAGACGATCATCGACCGCGAGGTGAAGACGCCGGCGGTGGAGCCGCGTCCGCCGGTGCGGCTGATCAAGCCTTCGGAAATCAAGCGCACGCTCGACGATTTCGTGATCGGCCAGGACCACGCGAAGAAGGTGCTCTCGGTCGCCGTCTACAACCACTACAAGCGGCTGATGTTCGAGTCGGGCCAGACCGGCAAGGACACGCTGGCGCTTTCGCCGGAATTCAGCGGCGTCGACGTCGAGAAGAGCAACATCCTGCTCGTGGGCCCGACCGGTTCCGGCAAGACGCTGCTCGCGCGGACGCTCGCGAAGATTCTCGACGTGCCGTTTGCGATTTCCGACGCGACGACGCTGACCGAGGCCGGCTACGTCGGCGAGGACGTGGAGAACGTCGTTCTGCGGTTGCTGCAGAATGCGAACTACGACGTGAAGCGCGCGGAGTGCGGCATCATCTACATCGACGAGATCGACAAGATCGGCCGCAAGACGGAGAACGTCTCGATCACCCGCGACGTGTCGGGCGAGGGCGTCCAACAGGCGCTGCTGAAGATTCTCGAGGGCACGACGTGCAACGTACCGCCGCAGGGCGGGCGCAAGCACCCCAACCAGGAATACGTGCAGATCAACACGACGAACATCCTGTTCGTCTGCGGCGGGGCGTTCGTCGGGCTCAACGACATCGTGCAGCGCCGGCTCGGGCAGCGCAGCCTCGGCTTCGCGTCCATCCGCGCGCAGCAGACGCTGAAGCCGAATGAAATAATGAAGACGCTTGCGCCGGAGGATTTGATCCGGTTCGGCATGATCCCGGAATTCGTCGGTCGCCTGCCGGTCGTGTCGGTCCTCGACGAGCTGTCGGTCGGCGACCTGGAAAAAGTTTTGCTCCGCACGAAGAACGCGATGGTGAAGCAGTATTCGAAGCTGTTTGCGATGGACGGCGTGCGGCTGCGGCTGACCGCGGACGCCGTCCGGGCCATCGCGCAAAAAGCGATCGAATTGAAGACCGGGGCGCGGGCCCTGCGGTCGATCCTCGAAGGGCTCATGCTCGAGGTGATGTATGACCTGCCGCAGCGCGACGACGTCGCGGAGGTCGTGATCGATTCGGGCGTGGTGAGCGGCCGGAAACGGCCGACGCTGCGCCGCGTCGACAAGAACGAGCCGAGGCAGGACGCGGCCTGAGCGCCGGCGGCCGCTGGAACTTTTCGCCGGCGGAGGCGACAGGCAGGGCGTCTCCCATGGTTGCAGTTGCGATTCGTCGATCGGTCTTGCTGTGCGTGCTGGTGGCCCTGGCGGTCGCGGCCGTGGCGCAGGATGCAACGGAACCGCCGTTCCCGGTCGCCGACTACGCGAAGCAGGTGGAGGCCGAGTTGCGCGGCAACATCCTGCCGTTTTGGCTGAAAAACGCCCGTGACCGGAAGCGCGGCGGGTTTTACGGCGAGATCGACGCCCCGGCGGTGGTTCACCCGGACGCGCCGCGCGGCGCGCTGCTGACGGCGCGCGTGCTGTGGACTTTCTCCGCGGCCTATCGCCGTTATCACGACCAAGCCTACCTCGAGATGGCGCGCTGGGCTTACGACGACCTGCTCGCGCATTTCTGGGACAAGGAAAACGGCGGGTTGTACTGGCGCGTCAGCGCGGACGGCGCTCCGCTCGATCAACGAAAGATCATTTACGTGCAGGCGTTCGGGATTTACGGCCTCGCGGAATATCACCGCGCCACCGGTGACCAGGCGCCGCTCGACCGGGCGATCGAGCTGTATCGGCTGATGGAGAAATACGCGCACGATCGGGAGCACCTCGGCTACTTCGAGGAGTTCACCCGCGACTGGAAGGTCTCACGGGATCGCGGAGAGAATCACAGCGCGATGGGTTCGCTCGGGCAGAAGTCGCAGAATGTGCACATCCACATCCTCGAGGCGTACACGAACCTGTTGCGCGCGTGGCCGGACGAGGGGCTGAAGAAGAACCAGCACGAGCTGATCGGCGTGCTGCTGACGAAGATATTCGACACGTCGAACAACCACCTGCGGCTGTTCCTCGACGAGGATTGGACGCCGCGATCGGACACCTGGTCGTTCGGGCACGACATCGAATTCAGCTGGCTGCTCGTCGAGGCGACCGAGGCCCTGGGCGACAAGGATCTCGTGGCGATCGCGAATGCGCTGGCGGTGCAGATTGCGCGCACGACGAAGGGCGCGGGCGTCGATCCCGATGGCGGCGTGCTCGGCGAGGGCGGGCCGAAGGGGCTGACCGACACCTTCAAGGAGTGGTGGCCGCAGGCGGAGGCGGCGACGGGCTTTTTGAACGCCTACCAGATCACGCACCAGAAACCCTATCTCGCGCAATCGGAACAAAGCTGGAAGTTCATTGAAACTCACCTCGTCGATCACGAGCACGGCGACTGGTTCCGGGGCGTGTCGCGCGACGGCAAGAAGGTGTCGCCGGTGAAAGTCAGTTTCTGGAAATGCCCCTAT
>DASZPP010000038.1:0-28421 GCA_035549975.1 Opitutus sp. | reverse complement strand
AGCACCTCGCGCGCTACGAGGGGACGGTGATCGCGGTGACGCACGACCGGTATTTTTTGGACAACGTGGCGCAGTGGATCCTCGAGCTGGACCGCGGGCACGGGATTCCGTGGAAGGGAAACTATTCGTCGTGGCTGGAGCAGAAACAGCGGCGGCAGGCGATCGAGCAACGCACGGAGGACCGGCGGCAGAAGGCGATGGCGCGCGAGCTGGAGTGGATCCGATCGAGCGCGAAGGCGCGGCAGTCGAAGGGGCAGGCGCGCATCAATGCCTACGAGCAAATGCTGAAGCAGGACGTGGCGGAGCAGGAGCGGAAGTTCGAGATCATCATTCCGCCGGGGCCGCGACTCGGGACATTGGTGGTCGAGGCGAAGGGGCTGGCGAAGAGTTACGGCGACAATGTGCTGTTCGAGAACGTGGAGTTTGCGCTGCCGCCGGGCGGAATCGTCGGCGTGATCGGGCCGAACGGCGCGGGAAAGACAACGCTGTTTCGATTGATCGTCGGCGCGGAGCAGCCGAGCGCGGGGGAGTTGCGCGTGGGCGAGACGGTGAAGATCGCGCACGTGGACCAGTCGCGTGATTCGCTGCCGAACGAAGCGACGATCTTCGCGGCGATCAGCGGCGGGGAGGAGATTCTGCGGATGGGCGGACGCGAGGTGAATGCGCGGGCGTATTGCGCGCAGTTCGGTTTCACGGGCGCGGACCAGCAGAAGAAAGTCGGCGTGCTCTCGGGCGGAGAGCGCAACCGCGTGCACCTGGCGCGGCTGCTGAAGAGCGGGGCGAACCTGATTCTGCTCGACGAGCCGACGAACGATCTCGACGTGAACTCGATCCGGGCGCTGGAGGAGGGACTCGAGAATTTTGCGGGTTGCGCGGTGGTGGTGTCGCACGACCGGTGGTTTTTGGACCGCGTGGCGACGCACATCCTGGCGTTCGAAGGCGAGAGCGAGGTGAAGTGGTTCAGCGGGAATTTCTCAGCCTATCACGAGGATTTTCGCCGGCGGAAAGGGAAGGATGCGGAACAGCCGCACCGGGTGAAATATCGAAAGCTGGCGCGGTGATTCGGACTGAACGCGAAGGCGCAAAGGACGCGAAGATGGCGCAAAGGAATAAGACCAAGGGTCGGTCGCTCTCACGGGCCATGAAGCGTCTTCCTTTGCTGCTTTGCGTCTTTGCGTTTAACTCGTTTTCCATGATTGCCACCGAATCGAAGGCCGAAACCGAATCGCTCGTGCTCGGCGGCGGGTGCTTCTGGTGCACCGATGCCGCCTACAAATTGCTGCCGGGCGTGAAACACATCACCTGCGGGTATGCCGGCGGCGACACGGCCAATCCGACCTACGAGGACGTGTGCTCCGAGACCACCGGGCACGCGGAAGTGATCAATATCGACTACGATCCGGCGCAAATCTCGCTGGATAAACTGCTGGATTACTTCTGGGCGGTGCACAACCCGACGACGTTGAATCGGCAGGGTGCGGATGTGGGGACCTCGTATCGCTCGATCATCCTTTACCAGAACGCGGCGCAAAAGGAGGCGGCGGGAAAATCGATGGCGGAGGCGCAGCAGACCTTCCGCGATCCGATCGTCACGCAGATCGTGCCGCTGAAACATTTCTGGCCGGCGGAGGATTATCACCAGGATTACTTCGAGAAGCATCCGGACCAGGGCTACTGCCAGATGGTGATCGCGCCGAAGATCAAGAAGCTGGAGCACAAACTGGCGGCGGAGAAAAAGTGACGCCGCGCTGCGCGTGTGGTTGCGCGGCGGAAGCTCCAAGGACCAAGATCCAAGCACCAGGGAAACACCAACTGGACCAAAGCGTGCGCGTCGCGCGTGAGCAGCTCGAAACGGGCGGCGCCAGCCTACCTGTGATTCATGCTGTCGAGCTTCCGGCTGATGAACGCCGGATCAATCTGCGAGTGGAGATACGGCGCGAGTTGGGCGGGTGCCGTTGGGGCGAGGTTGTTGTTGGCCTTGCGGAAGGCGGTGACGGCCGTGTCGACTTCGGAATCGAACTGGCTGCGTGCACTGTAGCCATAGCCTTCGGCAGAGATTTGAAACTGCGTGTCGAAATAGGGATCAACCGACTGGCTTTCACGGATGGCCCATGTCATCACGCTGCCGTCACGGGCGGTGAACTGGATCCCGTCGTTTCCGGGATCTTTCGGAGAATATATGCGGTAGTGCTGCAGGATGGCGGGATCGACGGATGCCTCAAGGAATGGCGCCAGCTGGGTCGGCTCGGAAGGTGGCTGATTGTTGTTCGCTTCGAGGTAATGTTTCAGCGCCTGGTAAAGGCGCGGTTCAAAATGCATCTTTGCGTCGGTGCGGAGCTGACTCAGCGCGGCTCGCAAATCCATCTCGGTGTCGAGCGTGGTTTCCTTCGTCGCGTCGAGCCAGTCTTTCGCAGTGAGGAATTTCAGCTCGGGGATTTGGAGTTCGGGTGAGGCGGCGAGTTTTTTCTTCAGCGTGACGACGCGTTGGAGCCACGAATCGAGCGCGTCTTCGATGGCGGGATCGCCGGCGTTGAAGGCGGCGAGGCGGGCGCGGAGCGTGGCGAGCTCGTCGCGGTCGGCGGCGGATTGGTGGGCTTCCTTGGCGTGCGCGGCGCGGAGGGCGGAGAGATCGCGTTCGAGCTGGGCGGTGCGCTGGCGGAGGTCGGCGAGCTCGAGGTTTCGGACGTGAATGAGGTGCGCTTCAAACAGGCTGCCGAGGACGGCGACGAGTGTCGTGGTGGCGAGGACCTTTTGTGTGGCGGTCATGGCGAAGGTTTTGGTGGTATGGGCGAGAGAAAGGCCGGCGGTCGTTTTCGCCGCTGCAGCGGCGGAGATCGTGGCGCCGAGGGTGGCGGGGGCAGTTTCGATGGCGTGGAGTGGAAGCTCGGAGGCGAGGACGGCGGCGCTGACGGCGATGCCGCGGCGAACAAAGAACGTGCGCAGGCGATCGAGGGCGCGGGTGAGGCGTTTCTGGGCGGCGTCGTCGGAGACGCCGAGAACGGCGCCGACATCGCGGAGGGATTTGTTTTCGAAAAAGCGGAGGAGGACGGCGGCGCGGTCGGTTTCGCCGAGGTGCGAGAGGGCTTCGTCGAGCAGTGGTGCGAGCTGTGCCCAGGGTTCGGAAGACGAGTCCATGATGACGGCGCCGCCGGCGGATTGCTCGCGCGTGTGGCGGCGGGACTCGCGGCGGATCAGGTCGATGGCGGTGCGGCGGGTGACGACGTGGAGCCAGGCGACGACGGTGGCGTCGTGGCGGAACGAGGATGCGCGATGCGCGAGGTCGAGGAAGACGGATTGGGTGACGTCGGCGGCGAGCGCGTCGGAGCGCAGCGTGCGTTTCGCGACGGCGTAGACCAGGTCGAGATGCCGGTGGACGAGCTCGGTGAAGGCGGGTTCGGAGCGGTCGAGGGCGTAGCGGCGGAGCAGCTCGGCGTCACTGGGCGGCATCACTGAAGTATCGCCGCCGCAGGGCGGAATCCGACAGAAAATCCGGCGCGGGCGGCTGCATGTCGCCTGTGATACAGGCGAATGCCCGGCGGGACTCGCGGGAAGAATTCGCCCAGTCAGGCGCGGGGTTCGGCGCGGGCGCGCCGGCGCGAAACGAGCCCGGCGGCGAGGGCGCAAAGACCGAGGACGAAGGCAAAGGTGCACGGCTCGGGGATCGCGGAGGCGGCGATCGTCAGCGTGCCGGTGGTGTAGAGGCCGCTGACATCCCAGGTGAGTCCGGCGGCGAGCGTCGGCAGGTCCAAGGTGTCGAACTCGCCGGTGCCGGTTGTGAAATCGAAGAGATCGAAACTGTCGCCCAGCGCGGGGCTGAAGCCGTTGATCAGCGAGAGATCGAGCGCGCCGCCGAAGGTGAGGGCGCCGGCGTCGGCGACGTCGATCGCGTCGTAATCGGTGCCGCGGACGAGGCCGCCGAGCTGCATCGCCACGGTGCCGTTGAGGACGGAGCCGCTGCCGATGGTCATGAGGCCAGGGGGATTGCCGGGAGCGAGCGTGCCGCCGGGGTTCACGGTCAGCGCTCCGGTGAAGGAACCGGTGCCGGTGAGGAAAGCGCCGGATTCGACCGTGACGCTGCCGGTGCCGAAGGCGCTGCCGGAGGTGTTGGCGAGATTGATCGTGCCCGCGCTGATCGTCGTTCCACCGGCGTAGGCGAAGGCCTGGTCGAGCGTCCATGTGCCGGAACCGGTCTTGGCGAGGGAGCCGGCGAACGTGGTGACGCCGGTGACAGCCTGGGACCAGGTCGCGGAGCCGCTGCCGGTGAGAGTCAGCGTGGAGCCCGGATGCGTGTTGAGGTTGAGATCGCCGTTGATGGTGCTGCCGGTCGCGAGCGTCACGGTATTGGCGTAGTTGCCAAAAATAGCGCCGCCGTTGATGACGCCACCGCTTTGGTTGGACAACGTTCCCGCGCCTCCGGAAAACACCACGCCGGAGCCTTTGCCGCCGACCAGCCCGGAACCGATGGGTGAATAGCCGCCAGCGCCGCCGTTGCCGGCGCTGATCGTGCCGCCGTTGGCGAGGGTTCCGCCTCTGAGGAACAAGACACCCGATCCTCCCTGGCCGCCATTGCCGGCAGGTCCCTGCTGGATGAAATATATGCTCTGGCCGCCATTCCCGCCCGCGGAGCCTTGTCCGCCGCTGATCGTGCCGTTGTTGGTCAGGATCCCGCCGAAAGAGAAGACCATTCCGGCCCCTCCGGCGCCGCCATCTCCGCCTCGCGAAGTGGTTGCGCCTACGCTGGTGGTTCCGTAGAGCGCGCTGCCGCCGGCGCCGCCTGCGATGTCGGCTGAATCGGGCACCATGATCGCGCTGCCGTTCGACACGATCACACCGGCGCCTCCGGTTCCGCCGGTCCCGGATGCGCCGACCGGGCCGTTACCGCTCAGCCCAGCTTCAACCCCTCCGGCACCACCCGCCCCACCATTGCCGCCGGTCACCATTTGAAAATCGAGCACCGCGCTGGTCCCGAGGGTGATGCCGGCGCCGCCGCTGCCCCCGGTGCCGCCTGTTCCCGTCGTGCCGTAATAGTAGCCCCAACCGCCGGGCCCGCCCGCGCCGCCGACGCCGCCGGTGATAATACCGCCGGAGAGCGCGCTGGGCGTGTGGTCGTCGCCAATGGCCAGACCTGTTCCGCCAGCTCCGCCAGCCCCGCCGGCCCCCGCGGCTTTTATGTCGGGGTATTGGGCGTTGGAAGAGCCGCCTTGACCGCCCGCGCCGCCTGAGCCGCCGGTCGCTTGCGCAATTTGCAGCTCGCCACTGCTCGCTACCGCGATGCCGATCCCGCCCGGTCCGCCGGCACCGCCGCTGAAACCGTAATTGGCGGCATTGGCGTTTTGCCAGCCATAGCCGATGCCACCCGCGCCGCCAGCGCCGCCGGTAACGATTACGCCGGGTGAGACCGTCAGCGCAGCGTCGTCATTCAAAGCCACGGCGATGCCTCCGGCGACTCCGCTGCCGCCAGCGGCGTTGAGCGCTCCCTGGCCGCCGTTGCCGCCGGCGCTGCCGTTGAAGGACAGCGCATGGATGCCGTCGCCGAATTGCAGCGTCCCGCCGTTCACGATGGTGCCGCCCGTGTAGGTGCTGGTGCCAGAGAAGACGGTGGTGCCGGTGCCGTTCACCACCACGGTGTTGACGCCGTCGGCGAGGATGGGCGATTCGATCGTCACGACGCCCGGGTTGTAATTGTTGATCGCGATACTGTCGCCCGTCGCGGCCGGACGGAGGCCGGCGCCGGCGGTGTTGCCGGTGATCGTGTAGGGGTTGTTGCCGACGCCGCTGAAGTTCCAGGTGTTGTTCCGCACCACGACGCCGGAATCCAGCGTGAGCGTCCCGCTGGCGGCGGATGTGTCCACGAGGATGCCGCTGGCGGTGGCATTGGCCGAAAGCGTCAAGTTTGAACTGCCCGCCGCGCCGGGTCCACCAGCGTTGTTGTCCACGGTGTAGGCGGTGGTGGAAAGCGCGCCGCTCGAAGGCAGAAGGTCGGTGGACGTGGTGAGCCGGATCACTTGGTTCGAGGCGTTTACGGTGGCGTAGCCGAACCCGCCGCGGTCGAGCACGGTGAAGCCGGGGTTCAACACCGTCCCCGCGGTCTGGCCCGGGAGCACGACAATCCCGGTGCCGAGATTCAGCAGATTCGCGTTCGCGCCGCCGGCGCTGGTGTCGAAGTTCAGCGAGGAGCCGGCCCCGGCAGACGTGAGGCCGCCGAAGCTGAGCGTCTGGTTGGCGCCAAGCACGATGTTGCTCACGGTGCCGGGCAGGGTGATCAATGCGTTCAGCGTCTGCGTGCCTGTGCCACTGAAAGACAGTGTTCCCCCGCCCATCGCGAGGGTGGAGGCGCTGGGAAGAACGTTGGCAGAGACCGTGCCAAAATCGATGGAGAGCGTGCCCCCGGTCACGGTGGTCCTGCCGGTGAAGGTGTTGGCGCCGCTCAGGACCATCGTGCCGATATTGGACTTGGTGACCGCAAACGCCGGGCTGCTTCCGCCCAAATTGCCCGAGAACGCCTGCGTCTGGCCGGGGGCGACGTCGAGCGTCAGGCTGCCGGCGCTGCCGCCGTAGCTGTAGATCGTGCCGCCGCCAGAGAGTCCGGTGAGGGTGAGCGCGTGATTGGAGAGATCGAGGCTGGCGCCGGTCGCCACGGTCACGGCGGAAGCGGTCGAGATCCCCTGGTCGCCGCCGGTCGTCAGCACCAGAATGCCCGAGTTGATGACGGTGGGTCCGGTGTAATACTGGCTGTAGGTGAGCCGCACGATTCCCCCGTTGTTCACCACTCCACCGCTGCCGGTGATCACGCCGCCGAAGGTGAAATCATCGGAGCGGTTGAAAGCCACGGTGCCGGCGTTGGCGATGTCGCCGACAACGGACCCCGCCGTCCCGCCCGAGCCGAGTTGAAGCGTGCCGCTCGCGACGATCGTGCCGCCGGTGTAGGAGTTTTCGGTGTTCAGAACCACGGTGCCCGTGCCCCGCTGGATCAACCGACCGACACCGCTGATGCCTCCGGCAAAGTCGGTCCCTTGCCTGATGGTGTCCGACCGGTCAAAGGCCAGGGTAGCCGAGTTGATGATGGTGCTGTTCGGATTGAGCGAACCGGTGGTTCCGCCATGGCCGATTTGCAGCGTGCCAGCACCGGCTTTGATGGTCGTCATTCCGGTGTAGGTATTGGCACCGGAAAGAATTTGAGTGCCATCGCCGGCCATGGTGAAGGCGAAGGCCGGGTCGCTGCCGCCGAGGGTGCCCGAAAAGTCGTAGGCTTGCTGGTAGGCGACGGCAGTCGTGAGCGCGCCGTTGCTGGAACCGAAGCTATAAACCGTGCCCGCTCCCGCGAGTCCGGCAACGGTTTGCAGATGTCCGGACAAGTCGAGCTTTGCGCCTGCGGCTAGTGTGACAGTGGTGGAGGCAGAGAGCCCGGAATCGACGGTCGTCGGCAGCACGAGGATACCCGCGTCGATCCGGGTCGGGCCCGTGTAGGTTTGGGCGGCCGTGAGGCGCACGATGTTTCCGTTCTGCGTAAGTCCGCCGCTGCCGCTGATGACGCCGCCGAAGGTGAAGTCGCCGGAGCGGTTGAAGATAAACGTGCCGTTGTTGGTCACATTCCCCACGATGCTCCCAGAGGCGCCGCCGTTGCCGAGCTGGAGCGTGCCGGAGGAGACGGTTGTGCCGCCGGTAAACGTGTTGGCGCCGGAGAGGATGAGCGTGCCGGAGCCTGATTTGGTGAGAGTCTGGCCGCCGGAAATGACGCTACCGACGGTGGCGGACGCACCCGACGCAACGTCGATGGCGGATGGGCCGGCGAGTTCGCCGCCGGAGAGGGTGACGTTGCCCTCCTCGAAGGTGAGGCCGGCGGTGGAAAGCGTGCCGGTGGCGGTGACGGTGAACGTGCCGGTGGCGTTGGCGCCGGCCGAGAAGACCGCGGTGGCGCCGCCGGACCAGGCTTGCGTGGCGGCGGTGCCGTCGCTGGCGGTGGACCAATTGGCGGCGGAGCCGTCCCACGTGCCGGGGGCGGTGGTGTCGGCGCTGGAACTGGCGGCGCTGCCGTTGGTGTCCCAGTAAAGAAGCTGGGCGTGAACGGCGGATGGCAGGGCCAATGAAAACCCAAGCGCAACGAGAAGGAGCAGGAGGCCGGCGCCTGGCGGTTTCGGCCAGCGCAGGGCTGGAGATTTTGGCATGGACGAGGACTGCAGCGACGCGAGATCGCGCGAGCACTGCGCCGCGATCCTACCGGCAGCGGCGTGCCGGCTCAACCCTCACGCGTGAGGGAACGAGACGGTGTTGAAGCAGGCGGCGGGTTGACGGCCTGATCGTCGCGCGACGCCGAACGAATCCGGCGTCGAGCCACGCCCCCGGATTGTCAGGCGACGCCGAGCCGGACCGGCCGACCTTCAGCCGAGAGGAGCGGAGTGGCGACGGCGCGAGTGGACGAACAGCGCCAACGCCAGCGCGCCTGCGCCGGCGAGGACGCTGGCGGCCGCAGGTTCAGGGATGGCGGTGACCGCGTTGGCCGCGAGCGCAAAGCCGCCGGCGTTGTCGTAGAAACTCTGCACGCCGCTGGACGTGATCTTGTAGTAGACGAGCGACGTGCCGTCGTCGACGAGACTCGTCACCGGGTTGTCGCCCGGAAAGGTGCCGCCGTTGGAAGCACCCGAGGTCATGTCCCATTCCAAGACGCTCGTGGCATTGATGCTGACGGCCAGGTAGTAGGTTTGGCCTGCGACGAGAGTCGGGGTCTCACTGGGGCCAAAGAGGTAGATCCCGGGCATTTCACCAGCTGACCCGCTCCCCGGAAAGGAATAGCTGACGAGGGCAGTCGGAAGCGCGAGACTCGTCGGCAGGGTGGAAAATATCCCGATCGAGACGTTGGAAAGGGCACCGGAAACGGCGATGTCGGAGCCGAAGCCGGGAGGTCGGTTGCCGGCACCGGGCGACGGATCGTTCGCAGGCAAGTCGCCACCCTGCTGCGGCACCGCGCGAAGCAGCAGCGACAAGGAGGTCAGCGTGTAGTCCCCGAGCGAGTTGAAAGCGAAGGGAACGACGGCGACGGTGTTGGTATCGCCGTAACTCAAGAACGGATAAGCGGTCGCCGGAGCGGTGCCGTTCCAAATCGAGGTGTAGCCGACGATGGCCGTCTGGCCGAAGGCACGGGAAGCCGCTGCAATCGTGGTCAGAAGAAAAAGCAGGCCGGCGCCGAGGCGTTTCAGTCGGTGAAGGGCGGAAGGTCTGGGCATGGGTGGGAAATGCAACGCCCGTGCGGCCACCCGGAGGCTGCGGCCCCATCCTAGCGCCGACCGTGCGCGGGCTCAACCCTCACACGTGAGGGAGTGTCCTTACTTGCCCGCCAGCCGGCGGAGCGTCTGCACCGTCAGCGCGTGGCGGTTCGGCACGCGCAGCTTGCGGAGGATGTTGCCGACGTATTCCTGCACGGTGAAAAGGCTCAGCCCGAGGAGCCCGGCGATTTCGCGGTTCTGTTTGCCCTCGGCGACCCAGAACAACACGTCGGATTCGCGCAGCGTGAGGCCGAGCTCGCGCAAGCGCTGCCGCTGCGAAAGCGGATGGTGGACCTTCTGCAACGTCGGCCGCTCGTGCCGGAGCCACGCCTGCCGAAAATGCGGGCCGAACAAATCGAGCAGCGTCCGCTGGCGGACGGTGAAATCGCGGCGGTTGCGGTCGAGCGAGAGGGCCACAACCGTGTGCGCATCGATCGTCACGGGCAGCGCGAGTTGATAGAGAAAACGAAGGCGCGCGAGGCAGTGGAGATAGAACGGATGGCGCTTCCACTCCGCGAGCGGCAGGATATCGGTCATCCGTCGCGCGTGAGTGCGGCCGGTGCGCTCGTAGTAGGCGACGAGCGGATTCTGGTGCGGGTTTTCCGAGTAATACCGCATCTCCGCCTCGTTGTGCGGATTCGGCCGGGACATGGCGGCGGTGATCTGGCCGGTGCGGCGGTCGAGCACGGACATGATGCAGAGATCCGACGGAATCAGGCGATCCATCGCGGCCATCACGGCCGAGGAAAAATCGGCGTGGTCCTTCGCCGTGTTCATCTCGTAGACGGCGTCGAACAACGGGCGCCAGTGGCGGGGATCGATGCGTGGCACGGCGGATGGGGACGCGGGATGAAGCCGGGCGCGATCGAAGATGGCAAGCAACGCTTCAGGCGAAGGGCGAGACGCGAGGGCTGGACGCCGCAGGGAGAACGCGGGATAACCCCAAGTGATGCCGGCGAGCGAAACGGAAAAGCATCGGGAACTGAAGCGGCTGGCGCTGGCGTGGGCGCAGGCGAACGGGTTGACGATGGCGGCGACAGAGGTGCGAGTGCCGAAGTGCGGGTATCGGGCGGATGTGGCGGCGTGCGCGCGCGGCGCGGAGCGGCGGACGGCGGTGTTCGAGTGCAAGCAGGCGCGCGCGGATTTGTTGAAGGACTCGCACGCGGAGGCGGCGACGCGAAGGCGGCTGGAGGAACTGCTCGCGCGGCGGGCGAAGCTGGAGGAATTGCTCGCGGTGCACCGTCCGGATTTGCGGCGCGGCGAGGCCCTGTGGCCGGAGTTCGACGCGTGGGATTTTTCGGGGCTGGAGCACGCGACCTATCGCGCGGTGCTGGAGGAGATCGCGACCCTGCAGGAGCGCGTGCTGCGCGGGACGAAGTTCGCGAAAATGTTCCGGTATCGCTGCGCGGATTTTCTTTATCTTGTGGTCGAGGATGGGATTTTCGCGGAGGCGGAGATTCCGGCGGGCTGGGGATTGTTGATGCGGAAAGGAGACGGGCTGCAGTTGGTGCGCCGGCCGGCGGCGCTCGAGGCGGCGGACGCGCAGCGGACGGCGTTGCTGGAGACGATTGCGGTCGCGGCGACGCGGGCGGTGAACCGGGAGTGCGGCGTGAGGTTGGCCGCGCCCGAGAATTGGACTTCTGGGGAAACCCGCTGACGGTGGGCGATGCCTGAGATCACACCGCCCAATCCGGCCGAGCCGGGACTGCAAGTGACGACGTCGTTCGTGCGCAGCCGCAACGTGCTGCTGGCGCGCGCGGAATTCGGCGAGCTGTTCGTCGACTATTACCTGCACCTCGGCACGCACGAGATCCGGCCGGGGACGGCGGCGGACGACATGTTCAAGCGGGCGCTGGCGGCGTTCGTGCTGCATTGCGCCTCGCGGCCGCGGAACGAACTGGCCGCGTGGACCATCAATTTCCAAGAGCCGCGGGTGAATTTGTTTTTAACGGCGGACAACGGGACCGGCGCGGTGGTCGGGCGCGTGTTCGAGGAGAACGTGAGGGCGATGCCGGAGAATATCTTTTATGCGGACGTCGTGCGCGGGCGGGAGCCGAAGCGGCGGAGCGCGGTGAATTTTTCGGGCGGCGATCCGATTGCGGCGGTGGAGACGTTTTATGCGCAGAGCGAGCAGCGCGGGGCGCGGTTTTTCCAGCTCGGCGAGGAGGAATGGGTGCTGGCGACGGAGCATCCGGATTGCGACGTGGCGTGGTTTCGCGCGCTGACGAGCGACGCGGTGCGGAAACTGGGCGAGACGGAGACGCTGGTGCCGATGGAGCGGCGGGTCTACCGGTGGCATTGCGGGTGCAACCAGGAGCGGATGCTCGAGGTGCTCGCGCCGGCGATGAAGCAGGATCCGGAGGGATTGTTCGGCGAGGACGAGAAGATCGAGATCCGGTGTCCGCGCTGCGCGGCGCGCTACGCAATCACGCGGGAGGCGATGGAGGCGTTCGTGGCCGGGTGATGACAGGAGCGACGAGCCGCCGAAATTAGAACCACGGATTTCACGGACGGGCACGAATGGCCGAAGGCGAGGTCGGAGCGTCGCCCGGAGTCGGCCCCGCCGGCGGACGCGGGGAACGATTAAGTTCTCGATCTGGGCGAAGGCGGGAGTTTGATCGCGGTTCGCACCGCGGGCAGCGGCGCGAAGTTTTTCCCTATGAAGAATACCCTGAGTCGTTTTTTTCTCGGCGCCCTGCTGGCGGCGTCGGTTGGCTGGAATGCCGCGCGGGCGGCCGAAAACGGTCCCAAGCTCGGAATCCAGACGTGGACGTGCCGCGACATGGACTTCGACCAGGTGGTGGCGTTCGCGGAACAGCACGGCGTGAAATATCTCGAGATGATCGCCAAGCACATCGACCCGAAGGGGCCGCGCGAGGAGACGCTGCGGAAGAAGGCGATTTTGGACCAGCACGGGCTGGTGTGTTATTCATTTGGCGTGAACGGCACCTCGATGGACAAGGAGGACAACCGGAAGCTGTTCGAATTCGCGAAGCTGATGGGCATCTCGGTGATCGTCGTCGAGCCGCACAACATGGCGGAGTGGGACAACCTCGAGCAGTTGGTGAAGGAATACGACATCCGCCTCGCGATCCACAATCACGGCACGGGTTCGACCTACGGCGATCCGGCGACGGTGCAGAAGGTGCTCGCGGCGCGCGATCCGCGGATCGGCGTGTGCCTCGATGTCGGCTGGGTGACGGCGGCGGGCTTCGATGCGGCGAAAGTTTTTCGCGATTACCACGGCCGCGTGTTCGACATGCACCTGAAGGACAAGAAGGCGGAAATGAAGGACGGAAAGACGAAGTGGGAGGACGTTCCGGTCGGCACGGGCGAGGCGAATCTCACGGGTCTTTTCGCCGAGGTGAAAAAGGAGGGCTGGAGCGGCGTGATGGCGATCGAGACGGACAGCGGCGAACTTGCGAAGGACCCGGCAAGAGCGGTCGAGCCGGCCAAGGCGCTGTTCGCCAAGCTGACGAAGTAGGCGACGCAACGCCGGACCGGATGAGGCACGCGGTGAATTGAAGATCAGATGGATTGCTTCGTCGCTGCGCTCCGCGCAATGACAGGGTCCAATGTCGCCTTTTGAAATCGTCGGGACGGTGCTCGGGATCGTCGGCGTGTGGCTGATGATCCGGCAGAACATCTGGGGCTGGCCGGTCGGGCTGGTGCAGGTGGCGGTGTATGCGTGGATTTTTTTCGAGGCGAAGCTCTACTCGGATGCGATCCTGCAGGCGTTCTTCTTCGCGATCCAGGCGTATGGCTGGGCGCACTGGATTCGAGGCGAGAGGCGAGGGGCGAGGGGCGAGGGGGAAGTGCCGACCGCGGGTGAACGACTCCGAGAGCCGTCGCTGCCGGTGAGCCGATTGAGCGGCCGGGCGATCGGCGGCTGGATCGCGATGGGGGCGGTCGGGACGGCGGCGTGGGGGGAGTTGATGCGGAGGGAGACGGACGCGGCACTGCCGCACTGGGACGCGTTCATCCTGGTTTTTAGTTTGATCGCGCAGTGGTTGCAGGCGCGGAAGCGGCTGGAGTGCTGGGCGGGATGGATGATCGTGAACGTCGTCGGGATCGGGGTTTATTGGGCGAAGGATCTGCGGCTGACGAGCGGGCTGTATGCGGTGTTTTTCGCGATGGCGGTGGCGGGGCACGTGCAGTGGAGGCGGAGTATGCGGGAAGAAAACCGAGCCGTTGAACCACGGATGGACACGGATGAACACAGATTGGGGAGGCTGCGATGAGCGGGGAGGTGAAACGCATCGCGGTGTTCGGGACCGAGTCGACGGGCAAGACGACGCTCGCGGAGCGGCTCGCGAAGCATTTCGGCGTCGAGTGGGTGCCGGAATATGCGCGGGAGTTCTGGGACAAGAACGGCGGCGTGATCGGACTCGAGGACATGGCGCCGATCGCGCGCGAGCAGTGGCGACGCGAGGACGAAGCGGTAAAACGTGCGGAAAAAAAGTGTCACGTAATACGTGACACTTCGGGGGGGGCGCGGGCGCTGGTGATCTGCGACACGGAGGCGCTGACGACGATGTTGTGGAGCGACCTGCTTTATGGGACGTGCCCGGAGGAGGTGCGGCGCGGGGCGGAGAAGCGGTGCCGGAATTACGCGCTATATTTGTTGTGCGACATTGACCTGCCGTTCGCGCCGGATCCGCAGCGGTGTTTTCCGGACCCGGACGACCGGGCGAAGGCGGCGCGGGTTTGGCGCGGGGCACTGGAGCGGCGCGGGCTGCCGTTCGTGGAAATTCGTGGCGGAGGAGTGGAACGGGAGCGCGCGGCGGTCGCGGCGATCGGGGCGTTGCTGACGCGCGGGCATTAAAGCGCAGAGGCGAGGGCGGCGACCAACTCGTCCGCGGTGAGCGGAAGCGGGTTGGCCTTCATGCTGCTGGCGGTGGCGATGGCGGGGAAATCGGCGGCGGCGAGCCCGTAGGTGGAAAGCGGCGGGACGCGGAGGTCGGTGGCGAGGTCGCGGAGCCAGGCGACGAGGTCTTCGGGTGTGGCGTGGGCGCGGTCGGTGACGAGGCGGGCGATTTTTTCGTAGCGGGCGAGCGGGCCGTTGGAGGAGGCGCGCTGGTGGAGCGCGGTGAGGTTGGCGGCGGTGACGGGCGCGAGGAGCGCGGCGCAGACAGCGCCGTGCGGGGCGGGAAACATGCCGCCGATCGGGCCGGCGAGGCCGTGGACGGCGCCGAGGCCGGCGTTGGCGAGGGCGAGTCCGCCGAAGAGGCTCGCGACAGACATGTCCTCGCGGGCGGAGGCGTCGTGGCCGTTTTCAAAGGCGCGGCGGAGCGACCGGGCAACGCGGTTGATGCCTTCGAGGCACAAGGTGTCGGTGAGCGGGTTGGCGCGTGAGGAAACGCAAGGCTCGATGAGCTGCGTGAGCGCGTCGAGCCCGGTTGCGGCGGTGACGGCGGGCGGAAGATCACGGGTGAGCTCGGGATCGACGAGGGCGACGCGCGGAAGAAGGTGCGGGCTGCGGAGGGAAACCTTGAGCCTGTGCGGGGGCGAGGAGAGAACGGAATTGCGGGTGACCTCGGCGCCGGTGCCGGCGGTGGTGGGAATCGCGATGCAGGGGAACGCGGGGCGCGCGAGCGGGCGGGCGCGGCCGATGACTTCGAGGTAATCGAGGAGATCGCCTTCGTTGGCGAGGAGCGCGGCGATGGCTTTGGCGGAGTCGACGGCGCTGCCGCCGCCGAAACCGATCACGAAGTCGCAGCCGGCGGCGCGGGCGACGGAGACGGCGCGAGTGATGTCGTCGGTGGACGGCTCGTGGGCAATCGCGAAGGCGGTGGTTGCGGTATTGGTGGAAGAAAGGAGTTCGAGCAGATGCGCCGCGCGAGAAGGGTTGCGGCCGGTGACGAGGAAGGCGTGGCGGCCGAAAGCGGGTGCGAGCTTCTCGATTTCGGCGAGCGTGCCGGGGCCGAAGATGATGCGGGTGGCGGTGGCGAATTCGAAGCGCATGGCGACCGGAAGAAAGCGTTCAAGGTTCAAAGTTCACGGTTCAAGGTTTCGAGGGTTCGACCGCGGATGACGGCGGCGTGTGAGTCGTTTACCAGCCGGAGTCGGCGGGGAAGAGGTTGGTGTATTTTTGGGCGGTGCGGGGTTCGGCCATCATGTCGGCGACGGTGTCGCGCCATGTGGCGTAGTGAGGGGTTTCGCGGTGCGCGGCGTGGTCGGCGGGCGTGCGGTAGGCTTCGAGGAGCATGAAACGGGTCGGGTCGTCCTGCTGCTGGACGACGTCGAAGCGGGCGACGCCGGGCTCGGCGAGGGTGGCGCGGGCGTTGGCGAGGGTGGCGGCCTTGAAGGCTTCGAGGTGCCCGGGTTTGACGCGGATCGAGACGTGAAGGAGGTGCATGACGGAAAGAATCCAACCACGGATGAACACGGATGGACACGGATTATTTTTTGGGCAAAGGGATGGAGCGATGGACGACTTCGCAGAGAGATTTGGAGGCGTGGGGCGGCTGCTCGGAGTGGCGGCGCTGGAGCGGTTGCGGGCGGCGCATGTCGGCGTGGTGGGCGTCGGGGGCGTGGGATCGTGGGCGGTCGAGGGGCTGGCGCGGAGCGGAGTGGGCGCGATCACGATGGTCGACCTGGACGACGTGTGCGTGACGAACGTGAACCGGCAGTTGCCGGCGGTGGAGGGGAACATCGGCCGGGCGAAAGTGGCGGTGCTGGCGGAGCGGGTGGGGGCGATCAATCCGGCCTGCCGGGTCGAGGCCGTGCAGGAGTTTTTCACGAAGGCGTCGGCGGAGCGGTTGCTCGCGGGGAGATTCGATTACGTGATCGATGCGGTCGACAAGATGAGCAACAAGGCGTTGCTCGTCGCCGAATGTGTTGCGCGGGAGATTCCGGTGCTGACGGTGGGCGCCGCGGGCGGAAAGCGGGATGCGACGCAGGTGCGGACGGGCGATCTGGGCGAGGCGGGCGGAGACGAGCTGTTGCGGAAGGTGCGGAAGAAGTTGCGGCGGGCGCACGGATTCGCGGCGGGCGAGCAGCGCGGGCACATGCATTTCGGCGTGCGGTGCGTGTGGTCGGCCGAGCCGCCGGTTTTTCCGTGGGCGGATGGGACATGCGCGAGCGAACCGGAGCCGGGGAGCGAGCTGGCGCTGGATTGCGCGAGCGGGTTCGGGACGGGGGTGTGGGTGACGGGGGCGTTCGGGCTGGCGGCGGCTGGGGAAGTGGTGCGGGCGATCGCGGGCGCGAGTGTCACGACAGCGGGCCGAACAGGCGGGTGAAGTTGGCGGCGATCTGGGCCGCAAGGGCGTCGGGGAACGTTCCGCGGAGTTCGGCGAGGGCGGCGTAGGAGGCGGCGAGGTTGGCGGGATGATGGGCGAGCGAGCCGTCGTCGGCGGGCAACGGCGGAAATTTTTCGTGCGCGGGCGGAGGGCGCATCGCGGGAGCGTCGGTTTCGACGAGGAGTCGGTCGGCAGGGATGGCGGTCGCGTAGACGGACTGGAGGCGCTGTTTGCGCGGGTCGAGGAACGCGCCGTTGAACGAGAAATAGGCGCCGAGCTTCGCGAAGGCGGAGACCATTTCGGCGGGGCCGCTGTAGGCGTGGAGAAGGAAGCCGCGAGCGGGGCGGGGCGTGGAACGAAGGACGTCGTGAAGGGCGCCGAAGGCGTCGAGGCAGTGAATCGAGGCGGGGAGATTGCGTTCGGCGGCGAGGGCGAGTTGCCAGCGGAAGACCTCGATCTGTTCGTCGAGCGGGGCGCGACGGAGGCCGGCGAGGCGCGGATCGTCGGGGCGGGCGCGGTCGAGGATCCAGCGATCGAGGCCGATCTCGCCGATGAAGGGAGGATGGAACGAAGAGGACGGATGGGACGAATGAGAATGTTGCGAATCGAGATGAGAGAGGAGGGCGCGCTGCCAGTCGGTGGTGCGGTTGCCGGCGTCCCAAGGGTGGAGGCCGAGGGAAGGCAAGAGGCGAGGGGCAAGGGGCGAGAGGGGAGGACGACAGAGGGAGGCGACGTCGGGCCAGTCGGATTCGCTGGTGCCGTTGACGATGACGGCGCGGACGCCGGCGGCGGCGAGGTCGGCGAGGACGCGGTCGCGGTGAGGCGCGAGCCAGGCGTCGTGGAGGTGATTGTGGGCGTCGAAGAGCGGCGCGGAAGGCGCCGGATTCATGGTCGGGAGTTGAACGGCGAGAGCTGGGTTTGCGCGAATGCACGGATGGCGCGGCGGACGGCAGCGAGGCCGTGGCGGCGGGTGGAGGAAAGCGTGCGGGTGAGGCCGAGGGGTTCGAGCGGATCGAGGTCGGTGGCGAGGATTTCGGCAGGGGTGGAGTTGGAGAAAAAATCCGAGAGGAGAAGGACGAGGCTGCGGACGAGCGGGGAGTCGGCGTCGGCGCGAAAATGGCAGCGGCCATCGCGAAGCTCGGGCAGCAGCCAGACTTGGGAGGAGCAGCCGGGGACGCGGTGGGCGGCGGTGCGGTCGGAGGCCGGAAGGGCCGGGCGGCGGCGGGCGCGATCGACGACGGCGGCGAGGCGTTCCTGGGGGTCGTCGTGGAGCGCGATTTCGTCGAGAAGCGATTGTTGGCGAGCGTTGAGCGACACGCGGAGTGCGAGGGTGACGCAAGTGCCGCTAAAATCCAAGCGAAGTTGGCCGTTAATAGGCGGGAGATGCGAGCGCCATGATCAACCAGCCACTCATTCCTCTTCCGGGACTCATCCTGCCCGCGGATTTTCCGTGGCGGGTGGGGTTCATCGCGGCGGTGGACGAGCATCTGCGGCGGTTGCGGGCGACGGGGCATTTCGTGCCGTCGCGGTTTTTCGGTTATTACTTCCGGGGCCTGCAGCCGGTCGCGGTGAGCGGGAGCTGGACGGTGACGCTAGACCAGAGCTCGCCGGTGTTGGGCCTGGCCGAGATGGTCGACGGCCTGACGGGCGGGAACGTCGACATCGCGAGCGTCTCGCGCGGACGGCTGCCGGGGTACCTGCTGGTTCACGACCGGCACGACGAGACCTGCTGGCTGTGGGCGTTCGAGGCCGGGCTGCGATTCGTGGAGGCGACGGAGCCGGTCCTGGATCCGGAGGACAGCGGGATGGATGGCGCGGAGAACCGGAAATTGCTGGAGCCGTGATTGCGGAATGGGACGAAGGAAATGACCGGCGCGTGTGCGGGTGATTGACGGGCGCGGGGAGTGGCTGGCATATCGCTGGGCGGAGGTTCGCTTCAACCCACCCATGTCTTCCTGGTTTTGCCGCGGTGTCGTTCGCGCTGTTGTGATCGTGAGCTTGCTGTCGCTGGCCGCCGGTTGCGGGCGGAAGGCGGTGGTGGCGAAGACGAATGCGGCGGCAGCGGTGGCGTGTCTCGGGCACCTGATCCCGGGCGAAGGGGTCATCGCGGTGGGCGCGCCGTATGCGCTGGGCGGCGGACCGTGCGTGCTGAGCGAATTGCGCGTGCACCGCGGCGACCGGGTGGAGGCCGGGCAGGTGCTGGCGGTGCTGCATACGGAAAAAGCCGCCGAGGCGGACGTGGCGGCGGCGCGGGCGGAGGTGGCGGTGGCGGAGTCGGCGCTGGCGCAAGTGCGCGCGGGAGCGAAACCGGATGAAATCGCGGCGGAGCGCGACCTCGTCGCGCAGCGCGAGGCGGAACTCGCGAACGAGCGGCCGGCGTTTGCACGGGCGCAGCGGCTGTTTGCGGAGAAGAACATCGCGACGGCGGACCTGGAGGAGGCGCAGCGGCGGTTCCTGATGGCGGAGCGCGCGCTGGCGGAGGCGAAGCACCGTGAGGCGGCGCTGGCGGAGGTGCGGGCGGTGGACGTCGCGCACGCGGAAAACCAACTGGCGCTGGCGCGGGCGCAACTGGCGGCGGCGGAGGCGCGGCTGGAGCAGACGGTGATCCGCGCGCCCTGCGCGGGCGTCGTGCTCGACACGCTGCTGCAACCCGGCGAGCTCGCGCTCGCGACGGTGCTTTCGCTCGGGACGGTCGACGCGATGCAGGTGGAGGCTTATGTTTACGATTCGGACATCCAGCGGGTGCACCCGGGGATGCCGGCGACGGTCACGAGCCACGCGTTCGCGGGCGAGTTGCGCGGCACGGTGAGGGACGTCGCGCCGCTGGTGTTGTCGGCGCCGGCGACGCCGGAGAGCCCGGAGGCGGCGGCGGACCGGCGGGTGGTGAAGGCGCGGATCACGCTGGCGCCGGCGGACGTGAAGCGCGTGGCGGCGTTGAGCGACCAGGAGGTGCAGGTCGTGATCGGCCGATGAAGCGGACCGCGGTGACGCTCTGGTCGCGCTGGTTTCCGCTCGGCCGGCCGTTCGCGTGGCTGCAACTGCGGAGCGACCGGCGGAGGTTCGCGGCGGCGGTGGCGGGAATCGCGTTCGCGGTGATCATGATGATGTTTCAGCTCGGGTTGCGCGAGGCGTTGCTGAAGGGCGCGGTGGTCGTGCACCGGCATCTGCGGGCGGACCTGGCGATGATCAGCCCGCAGTATGATTTCATCGCGGCGAACGAAGGGTTCACCGAGCGGCGGCTGGAGCAGGCGCGGGCGCTCGAAGAGGTGGCGGGCGTGGCGCGGCTCGAGGCGGCGACCGGGCACTGGCGGAATCCGGTGAGCGGAAAATTGCAGGAGATCCTCGTGCTCGGATTCCGGCCGGGCGAGCGGCCCTTCGATCTGCCGGGGCTGGTCGCGGAGGAAGGAATGGTCGAGCGGCGCGGCACGGTCCTGTTCGACCGGCTGGCACGGCCGAGCTACGGGCCGGTGGAGCGGAGGCTGGCGGAGGGCGGGGCGTTCGAGACGGAGGTGAACCGGCACCGGGTGCGCGTCGAAGGCCTGTTTGAACTGGGGACGACGCTCGCGGTGGATGCGACGCTGGCGGTGAGCGAGCAGACGTTTCACGATTTGTTTCCGACGAACGCGGGCGGATCGATCAGTGTCGGCCTGATCCGGCTGCGGCCGGGAGCGGACGCGGCGGCGGTGCGCGACCGGCTGCGGGCGCTGCTGCCGGGCGACGTGCGGGTGTTGACGATGAAAGAATTCATCGCGGCGGAAACGGATTACTGGGCGGATCGGACGCCGATCGGGTTTGTGATCACGGCGTCGATTTTCGTCGGGCTGATCGTCGGCGCGGTGATTGTTTACCAGATCCTCTACACGGACGTGACGGAGCACCTGCCGGAATATGCGACGCTGAAGGCGATCGGCTACGACGAGCGGTTCTTCCAGCGGATGGTGCTCGGGCAGTCGCTCATCCTGACGGTCGCGGGCTATCTGCCGGGCGTGGCGCTGTCGGCGATCTTTTACCGCGTGATGGCGATGGCGACGAACCTGGCGCCGCGCGTGTCGGTGCTGAACCTCGCGCTCGTGTTCGGGCTGACCGCGACGATGTGCATGGCGGCGGGAGCGTTTGCGATCCGGCGGCTGGAGCGCGCGCGGCCGGCGGAGATTTTTTGAGCGGAGAAGGCCCCCATGAGCCTGACGAGCCCACCTTTGATTTCCGTGCGCGGACTGCGGCACACGTTTGGCGAGGGAGCGTTCGCGCGCGAGGTGCTGCACGGGATCGACGTGGATTTCGCGCCGGGCGAGATCGCGATGATCATGGGGCACAGCGGGTCGGGGAAGACGACGTTCCTCACGCTGATGAGTGCGCTGCGCGAGACGCAGGCGGGCAGCGTGCGGCTGGACGGGCGGGAGCTGCGCGGGGCGAGCGCGGCGGAGCTGACGGACGTGCGGCGCTCGATCGGGTTCGTGTTTCAGCGGCACAACCTGCTCGGCGCGCTGACGGCGCGGCAGAACGTGCAGATGGCGCTGCTGCTCGACCAGCCGGAGAATTCGACGGAGGCGGCGGATGCGCTGCTCGCGCGCGTGGGGCTTGCCGGCCACGAGCACAAGCGGCCGCACGAGCTTTCGGTCGGGCAGCAGCAGCGCGTGGCGATTGCGCGGGCGCTGGCGCGGCGGCCGCGGGTGATCATGGCGGACGAGCCGACGGCGTCGCTGGATGCGGAGACCGGCCGCGAGGTGATCCAACTGATGCAGTCGCTCGCGCGGACGGACCGGTGCGCGGTGCTGATCGTGACGCACGACGCGCGCATCCTCGACGTGGCGGACCGGATTCTCGAGCTCGATGACGGGCATCTTGTGGCGACGGACGTGGCGTTCGAGCGGATGCTCGACGAGACGGCGGCGCAGTTTGCGGAGCTGCCGCGGGTGTTCGAACTGCCGGCGGGCCGCGACGGCGCGGAGGCGGCGGAGCTGGCGGAGCTGCGCCGGCGGTTCGCGGCGGCGACGGAGACGTTGAACGTGCGCGCATCGGACCACGTGCGGATGCATCTGCGCGCGGAGCTGGCGCGGCGGGCGGATGCTCTGCAGCAATTGCTCGGCGCGATGCGCGCCTTCGAAGGCGTGCTGGCGGAGTTCTGCGCGCAGCTCGCGGGCGCGCCGGAGGAATTGCGGCGGGGCGTGGGCGATGCGTTGCGGCAGTCGCTGGAAACGGTCGTGCTCACGACGGGCGACGCGCTGCGGACGCGCACGGCGGAGGACATCGCGATTTTGCGCGGGATCACCTCGGATCGCAGCGACGTGATGAAGCGGGTGCGCGACGCGCAGTTCGGCGCGGCGGCGCCGGCGGACGAGGAGCGGCGGGCGGCGGGGTTCGCGCTGACGAACGATTTTGCGCGGGCGATCTACCTGCTGGGGCAGATCGCGCGGTTTCTGGAGCTGGTGCGAACGGAGTGAGGGGAGCGGACGCCTTGGAGAGGCGCCGCGATCTGGACGCTACCAGGCGAACTCGAGCGAAGTGAGGACGCCGGTGCGCGCGCCGAAGCCGAGCTCGGCGGCGAGGCCGACGTGGGGATTGAAATTCCACTGGGCGCCGACGCGGCCGTTCCACGGGCTGGCGGTCTTGAGTTTCACGCGGTAGGGCACGTCGCCGAAACCGGTGAGCGGAAAAACGCCGGACGTGGTTTCCGCGGTGTCCTCATACATCGCTCCGAGCCAGGTCGACAAGCGGCCGAAGTTGCGGCCGATTTGGGGCTGGAGGGTGAGCGTGCGCTGGCTGTCGTCGACGCCGCTCATGTCGGCGTAGGTGTAGTTCACATCGACGCTCGCGAACCAGTCGTGGCGACCGTAGGCGAGGACTGCGCCGCCGCCGTAGTAAGTGCCGGTGTTGCGCGAAACGACTTCGCCGACGAGCGGGATGTTGCTGACGGTGGTGTCGCTCACGACGTGGCCGGCGACTCCATAAAGTTGCAGGAACGGGAGCAGCCAGAGGTTCGGGCGGACGGTGATCGCCCGAGAGCGGTTTTCCGGGCGGAGCTGGCCGACGGCCGGAAAGCCGCCGGGCACGGCGAACGTGAGATCGTCGAGCGTGTAGGCCTGTTTCTGCTGAGTCCACGTGACGCCCGCGCCGTAAGGCAGCAGGCCGGCGGTGCCGGGCGGTTGCCAGAGCGGGAAGAGCGAGCCGGCGCCGGCGAAGGCGGTGGAGGTCGCGAGGCAAAACAAGAGGACGCGGAGTCGGAGCAGGGGTGTCATCGGAAAACTGGAGACGCGCGGCGCCGGAGATGTGGGATCGAGCGCGCGCTGTCAATGCGCGGACGGGGCGCAAACGTTTTGACGCGGGCGCGGACGACGGCTGGACTGCGCGGCGATGAACCCCGCATCGGACCCGACGGTCGTGGCGAAACCGCGGACCGGGAAACTGTACCTGCAGGTGCTCGGGGCGATCGTGCTGGGCGTGATCGTGGGCGCGGTGTGGCCGCGGTTCGGGACGGAGCTGAAGCCGCTGGGCGATGCGTTCATCCGGCTCGTGCGGATGCTGGTGGAGCCGATCATTTTTGCGACCGTCGTGGCGGGGCTGGCGGGCATGGGGGACCTGAAAAAGGTCGGCCGCGTCGGGTTGAAGGCGATCGTGTATTTCGAAGTGGTGACGACGCTGGCGCTGCTGATTGGTCTCGTCGTGGTGAACGTGGTGCGGCCGGGCGACGGGTTTCACGCGTCGGCGGCGTCGCTCGACGCGAGCAAAGTGGCGGGCTATGCGACCGCGGCGAAGTCGATGACGGTCGTGCAGTTTCTGCTGCACCTGATTCCGCGGACCTTCGTCGGTGCGTTCGTGGAGGGAGAAATTCTGCAGGTGTTGCTGCTGGCGATTTTGTTCGGGCTGGCGCTGGCGGGACTCGGCGAGCGCGGGCGACCGGTGGTGAACCTGGTGAACGAAGTGGCGCGGGTGCTGTTCGGGATCGTGAACATCGTGGTGCGCGCGGCGCCGCTGGCGGCGCTGGGCGCGATGGCGTTCACGGTCGGCGAGTACGGGCTGCACACGCTGGCGTCGCTCGCGGAGCTGATGGGGTGCGTGTATCTGACGTGCGGGCTGTTCGTGGCGGTGGGGCTGGGGACCGTTGCCCGGATGGCAGGGTTCAGCTTGTGGAAGATTTTGAAGTTCATCCGCGATGAATTGTTCATCGTGCTGGGCACGTCGTCGTCGGAATCGGCGCTGCCGTTGCTGATGGAGAAGATGGAGCAGGTGGGCTGCGCGCGACCGGTGGTCGGGATCGTGGTGCCGGCGGGCTACTCGTTCAACCTGGACGGGACGTGCGTCTACCTGACGATGGCGGCGATTTTCATCGCGCAGGCGACGGACACGCCGCTGTCGCTTGGCGCGCAGCTCGGGCTCGTGGGCGTGCTGCTGCTGACGTCGAAAGGCGCGGCGGCGGTGACGGGCGGCGGGTTCATCACGCTCGCGGCGACATTGAGCACGACGAGCAGCGTGCCGGTGGCGGGACTGGCGCTGATCCTGGGCGTGGACCGGTTCATGTCGGAAGCGCGGGCGATCACGAACTTCATCGGCAACACCGTGGCGACGCTCGTGGTGGCGAAGTGGGAGCGGGCGTTCGACGCGACGAAGGCGGGGGAGATCACGGCGGGGAAACGCGACGCGGCGGACTGACGCGGCGAGGGCGCCGCGTCCCGATGGGGAAAGTTTATGCGGCGGAGGTCAGCGGTGGCATGGGGATGTCGAGGGCGGCGCTGATGGCGCGGAGGAGTTCGGCCTCGCAGACGAGGATCCGGCCGTCGGCGCCGACGACGTGCGCGGCGGCGAGGATCGTGCGCTGCTTGATCGGGAGGCTGGCGGTGGCGAGCTTGTCGAGGGCGGCGTCGAGCGGGCCGAAATCGCACGCGGACGGATCGAGGTAAGTCAGGCGTGCGACGATCATGGGGAGCTGTGCCGTGCCGGCGGCGAAGGCGGCGCGGGCATCCATGTCGACGTTGCTCGAGGCGTGCGCGAGCGCGGAGAGGACGATGCCGATTTCGGCGGTGACGGCGTTGAAGGAATAGATTTGAACGACGGCGTCGGTGGGCTTGCGGCCGAGGGCGAGCGTGCGAGTGAGGAGTTTTTGCAGCGCGAATTCGAAGGTGGTGACGCGGCCGTCGGCGTGGACGAGTTCGTCGAGCGTGTCGAGGAACGGCGAAAGCGCGGCGGGCGGAAGCTGGCGGAGGGCGGGCAGCGCGAGCTGGAGAAGCGGGAGATTGTGCTCGGGTTTGAGCTGGCGGAGGAAGGGATCGAGGGCGTCGAGGGCTTGAAGGATTTCGGCGGAGGAGCGGGACGAGGGCGTCCCGCCTCCATCCCCGGTGGGAGCGGCGTGGGTCGAGATCAGGTCGCGCTGGCGGGCGCGGGCGGCGGGATCGTCGGAGAGAAGGAGGCCGTAGAGAAGGATGGGGGCTTCGGCGGGCGAGTGGGCGGCGTCGCGCAGGCGCGCGGGCACGGAATCGAGGAGGGTTTGGGCGTTCGAAATCTGTTCGGGCGTGAGGGTGCCGATCGCGACCACCGCCGTGACGGCGGTGGAGGCGAGAGGCGAGAGGCCAGGGGCGAGAGGAACGGAGGCGGGCGGCCTGGGCTTGAGCGGCGGCGGGAAGCCGGCGTCGCGGAAGGATTCGCGGGTGATGTCGACCTTCTCGGGCGGCTCGAACATTTTTCCATCCCACTGTGGATCGATGGCGCGGATGCGTTCGTCGAGCGGCGGGTGCGTGGCCCAGAGCCCAGTGAAGTTCGAGCGGAAGGCCTGCGTGAAGAAGAAGTGGCCGATGGCGGCGGCCTGGTGGTTCTCCATGTTCGAGCCGAGGGCGTAGCCGCCGATTTTTTTCAGTGCACCCTCGATGCCGGCGGGGTTGCGCGTGAACTGGACGGAGGAGGCGTCGGCGAGGAATTCGCGCTGGCGCGACACCGCGGCTTGAATCAAGCGGCCGAAGAAGTAGCCGACGTAACCGATGATCAGGAGTGCGACGCCGGAGGCGACGATGGCGAGGACCGCGCCGCCGCCGCCCTTGCCGCGGACGCGCATGCCGCGGAGCGACCAGAGGATGCCGCGGCCGGCGAGGCCGAGGACGAGGATGCCGAAGATGATCGCGGTGATGCGGAGGTTGAGCCGCATGTCGCCGTTGAGGATGTGGCTGAACTCGTGGCCGATGACGCCCTGGAGCTCGTCGCGGTTGAGCTTCTCGAGCGTGCCGCGCGTGACGGTGACGACGGCATCGGAGGTGGTGAGGCCGGCGGCGAAGGCGTTGAGCGCGGACTCGTGGTCGAGGATGTAGACGGCGGGCACGGGGACGCCGGAGGCGATGGCCATTTCCTCGACGACGTTGAGCAGGCGGCGCTCGTGGAGATCCTGCGTGTGCGGATCGACGCGGCGGCCGCCGACACTTTCGGCGACGGCGGAGCCGCCGGAGGAGAACTCATTCCATTTGACGAGCGACGCAACGCCGACGATGGCGAGGGTGGCGATCGCGACGCCGGCGAGCACCCCCGGCTGCCAGAGGCTGAAGACAGGCGGCGGGGCGGATTCCTCGTAGTAGGCGTTGTAACGGTGGCGCGAATGGCGCCCCTGCGCGCGGGCATAGCCAAGCCCGGCGATCGCCGCGAGATACGCCGCGAGGACGGTCCCGAGGACAGCGAGGGAAAAAAGCACGACGAGGCGCGTCGTGCGTTTTTTCGCGCGGGCCTGGGCTTCGAAGAAATCCATCGTTGAGGGATGTCCGCCAAAAGGCGCGGTGGGCGCAGGAATCTATCTTTTGAAACGCGGAGATCGCGCGGACGCGGTGAAGGTGATGGCGGCGCGCTGGGGACAACGCGTTCCGCCCGCGCCACGCCGATCTATGGGACGAGGCGGAGCGTGAGCGGGTAGTGGTAGCAGGTGCCTTCGGAGGCTTTGATCGCGGCGATGATCGCGAGGACGAGCGATCCGAACCCGATGACGAGGATGAGCGGCACGCCGATCGCGATGAACACAAGCGGCACGCAACAAAGGGCGTAGATCGCGATCGAGATGTGGAAGTTGAGGGCTTCGCGGGCGTTGGCGGCGACGTAGTCGGAGTCGCGGCGCATCGCGAGATACACGATGAGGGGAAGCAGAAACGGGACGCCGAGGAACCAGGAGAGATGGCTGAGGATGCTCCAGATTTTGTCGGAACCGTTGGGAGCGACGACGGGAGTGACGTTGATCGGGGTGCTCATGATGGGGCGGGAGGAATCTTGAAATCGGGGAGCGTGAAAGCGTGAAAACTTGAAAGCGGAGCCGAAACGAGTCGGGCGATTTTTCAGTTTCTCGATGCCCGATTTGGCGGGCACGTCGCTTCGCTCGGAACAGTTTTCACGATTGCGGGAGGCTCCGGTGGAATGGCGCCGGCATTTCAGCTGAAGGAAACTTTCGGGGCGTTGCGCTCGGTGGGATCCTCGATGTGGAAGAGCTCGGCGGGGAGGAAGCCGAACATGCCGGCGAAGACGACGTTGGGGAATGTCTCGCGCGTCGTGTTGTAGGTCATGACGCTGTCGTTGTAGGCCTGGCGGGCGAACGCGATTTTGTTCTCGGTCGAGGTGAGCTCCTCGGTGAGCTGCATCATGTTCTGGTTGGCCTTGAGGTCGGGATATTGCTCCGAGACGACCATGAGGCGGCTGAGCGCGCCGGCGAGGCCGGTCTCGGCGGAGCCGAGGTTCTTGATCGCGGTGGCGTCGGCGGGATTCGCGGCGGCGGATTGCGACGCGGCGAGGGCGATGTTGCGGGCCTTGATCACGTCCTCGAGCGTGGAGTGCTCGTGCTTGAGGTAGCCCTTGGCGGTTTCGACGAGATTGGGGATGAGGTCGTAGCGGCGCTTCAACTGGACGTCGATCTGGGCGAAGGCGTTTTTGAAGCGGTTGCGCAGGGCGACGAGGGCGTTGTAGATGCCGGTGACCCAAAGGGCGGCGATCACGATGATCAGGACGAGGACGCCGAGAACAATGAGCATGGTGGTCATGATGCGGAGGAGTTTGGCTTGAAACGGATGACGGCCGGAGTGTGCGCCGGCACGGGCGCGGGCGCGAGACGGAACTCATTACAACGCGGTTGATTGTTTCCAGCAGGCGGCGCAACGTGCGGAAGCCTCATGCGTATTCGAATTTCCGTCGTCGTCGCGCTGGCCGGGCTGGTGGCCCGGGAGGCGCGCGCCCAGCCGGCGGCGTTGAATCCGCCGGCGCCGTTGGTGGCGAATGTCCGCGGGCCGTCGCCGGGCGAAAGCGCGCGGTCGCTGCAGGCGGCGGAGCGGGCGCAGGAGATGGGATTGCCCTCGGCGGCGGCGGCGATTTTTCAGCGACTGATCGAGACGCCGGGCGCGGACCGTCAGGCCGCGACGCTCGGGCTGGCCACGGCACTGCTCGACGAAGGCAAAGCGCTCGAGGCGGAGAAAGTGCTGACGGCGTGGACGGGCGAGCGCGGGGCGGCGTGGCATTTGCGCAAAGGGCTCGCGGCGGCGGCGCAGGGCGAGACGACGACGGCCAAGAACGAGCGCGATGCGTCGCACATCAACGAGCTGCCGCCGGCCGACCGCGGGTGGCATCTTTATTTGCAGGGCACGATCGCGACGATGGAGAACGAGCCGGACAAGGCGAAGGTGCTGTTCGGGCAGGCGGTGGACGCGGCGGGGTCGTCGCTGGCGCGGGCGCGGTTCTTGTTGAAACAGGACGAGGCCCGCCTGCGGGGCGGCGGGGCGGTGAGCGAGGTGGCGTTGGAAACAACGAGGAAGAACCTCGCGACCTACCAGGGACGCAAGGTCGGCTACGACATTGCGCGGACCTATGCGGTCATGCTCGACGCGTCGGGGAAGAAAGGCGAGGCGGCGGAGGTGCTGCAGCGGCAGGTCGTGTCGCTGCCGCCGGAGGAGCACGAGGAGCTCGACGAAATGCGGCTGCT
>DASZPP010000037.1:0-5569 GCA_035549975.1 Opitutus sp. | reverse complement strand
CATCGGTTATTACAGCGACCGCACCTGGACGCGCCTCGGCCGCCGCCGTCCGTATTTTCTCGGCGGCGCGATCCTCGCCAGCCTCGCGCTCCTCGCGATGCCGAACTCCTCCACGCTCTGGATGGCCGCCGGCCTGCTCTGGATTCTCGATGCCTCCGTCAACATCAGCATGGAGCCGTTCCGCGCCTTCGTCGGCGACCTCCTGCCGCCGGAGCAGCGCAAGGCCGGCTTCGCGATGCAGAGCATGCTGATCGGCTGCGGCGCGGTGCTCTCCTCCGCACTGCCGTGGCTGTTGACGAATCTCTTCCACGTCGGCGCCGGCGCCGAATCCGGCCAGCGCATCCCGACCGCCGTGCATCTGTCGTTCACGATCGGCGCGGTGGTTTTTATCGGCGCAGTCCTGGTGACGATTCTTTCCACGCCGGAAAATCCGCCGCCCGATCTCGCTGCGTTTGCCGCCCAAAAAGCGTCCACCGCCGGCGCCGGTCACGCCCTGCGGGAAATTTTTGGCGGCATCCTCGGCATGCCGCCGATGATGCGCCGGCTGGCGATCGTGCAGTTTTTCACGTGGCTCGGCCTGTTCTGCCTGTGGATCTATTTCGCCCCGGCCATCGCGCGCGAGCTCTTCGGCGGCGAACCCGGCACGCCCGCCTACCAGCGCGGAGTGGAGTGGGGCGGAGTCTGCTTCGCGACCTACAACGGCGTCGCGTTTGTCTTCGCCTTCGCGCTGCTCTGGCTCGCGCGCCGCTATTCGGCGAAATCGATCCACCTCGTGTGCCTGCTCTGCACGGCCGCCGGTTTGCTCGCCGTCGCGCACTGGCCCGCGCCGCGCGATCTCCTGGTTTCGATGGTCCTCGTCGGCATCGGCTGGGCCAGCATCCTCTCGATGCCGTACGCGATGCTGTCGAATGCCATTCCGGCGGCGCGCATGGGCTTCTACATGGGCGTTTTCAATTTCTTCATCGTCCTTCCGCAAATCCTCGCGGCCACCGTGCTCGGTCCGGTCGTCGCCCACCTCTTCGGCGGGCGTCCCATGCCGGCGATGGTGATCGGCGGGGCGTCCTTCCTCGCCGCGGCCGCAGCGCTCGTGTTCGTGCCGCCGGACTCAGCCGCCGAGCCGGTGGCTCGCCCAGTGAATTGAGTGCCACAGGGAGCCGCCGAGCAGCAGCAAATACGCGACCGACAGCAGCAGCGCCGCGTAGCCGGCGAGGATGAACAACCCGTCGCGTTCCATCAGCCCGAGCGCGAGCAACAGGATCGCCCAACCCGGAAAAGTGTTCGTGAACGGAATCGGCACCGGCAGCGCCAGCACCAGCGCCGCCACGACCACCGCCGCGAGGTGCGCGCCGACCACGCGTCGCGAACCCGTGAGCGAAGGCAGCCGGGGTTGCAAAAATCGCTCCAGGAACGCCACCACGCCGCGGGCCGCGCCGATGACTTTCCCGAAAAATCCCGCCGGCAACCGCGCATCGAGCACGAATCGCGGCAGCCACGGCAACCGGCCGATCGCGAGCTGCGCGCCGATCGCGGCGATCGCCACCCCGAACGGCGTGGACATGCCCGGCACCGACACCGGCACGGCAAACGGCAGCGCGAGCAGGATCATCAACAGCTCATACGCCCGGCCGCGCAGGGCCTCGATCACCTCCCGCAGCGGCACTGCGCCGCCACTCACGCGGACCGTGAGCTCCGCCAGCTCCGCCGACAACCGTCGCGGCGAAACCGCCGGGCCCGTCGTGCGTTCAGGTGCCGCGCCGGTTTCCATACAGCTCGATCTGCAGGCGGTGCGCGTAGCGGTAGCCGCGCGCCTTGCACAACTCGCCCAGCCAGCCCGCGCGCCCGCGGATCGCCTCCATCGTCGTCCCTTCCGGCATCAGCAGCACGCGATGCGGCGGCACTTCGCGGTCGATCGACGCGAGCATGCCCTCGATCTCCCCGACGTCCTGCGGCTGCGAAACGACGAATTTCAACTGGTAAACGTAGCTGTCGATCCACGCGCGCACGACCGCCGGCTGCCAGCGCAGCGCCTCGTGTTTTTTGCGCCACGTGGCGCCAAGCCGCGAGTCCGGCGTCGAGTTGAGCAGCTTCGGCGAAAGCGAGGCGAGATCGCAGGTGATGGCGTCCGGCGCGACCGTCGCCGCCGTCTCGATCGTGAGATGATGCCCCAGTTTTTTGATTTCCTCCGCGAGCTCGCGAACCCCTTTCGCGATCATCGGTTCGCCGCCGGTCAACACGACATGTCGCGCCGGGTGCGTTTCGATTTCGCGCAGGATCGCCGGGATCGTCATCGCCTTGCCCTCGGGATTCCACGACGCATACGGCGTGTCGCACCAGTTGCAGCGCAGGTTGCAGCCGCTCGTCCGCACGAACACCGACGGCACGCCCGCGAGCATGCCTTCGCCCTGGATCGAATAGAATATTTCGGAGATGAGCATCGAACCAACCACGGATTACGCGGATGAACACGGATGACCAATCCTCTTCTCCGTGTTCATCCGTGCAATCCGTGGTCCAATGGCTTGGGTTTGCCCGGCAACGCTTCCGTTGATTCGTATTGGGTGGGATCCGCGATCCCCGCCAGCGCGAACGCCTCGCGTCGCTCCACGCACGTGCCGCACCGCCCGCAGTGAATCTCACCGCCCTTGTAGCATGACCACGTCCGCGCGAAATCCACGCCCAGCCGCGCGCCTTCGCGGGCGATCCGCGCCTTGTCCATCGCGATGAACGGCCGCAGCAGCTCCACGCCCGCATACGTGCCCAGCCGCATCGCCTCCGCCATGGCCCGCATGAAATCCTCCCGGCAATCCGGATAGATCGTGTGGTCGCCCGTGTGCGCCGCGATCACGAGGCCGTCCGCACCGACGCTTTCGGCAAACCCGCACGCGATCGACAGCATGATCGCATTCCGAAACGGCACCACCGTCTGCTTCATGTTCTCCGCCGCGTAGTGGCCCTCCGGCACCGCGCCGCCGCTCTTCAGCAAATCCGACGCGAACAGCCGCTCCACGAAACCCAGCGCGATCGTTTCCTGCCGCAGCCCGAGTTTCGCCGCATGCTCGGTCGCGAACGGCAGCTCGCGATGGTTGTGCTTCGAGCCATAGTCGAAGCTCGCCACCGCGATGACGTCGTGCTCCCGCGCCGCCCAATACAGCGCGGTCACCGAGTCCATCCCGCCCGAGCAAAGCACCACGACCTTCATCGCCGCGATCGCCGCAAAAAGGCGCCAAAAGCGCAAAAGCTAAAATTCGCGTCGCTCTTTGGATTCTTGCGCCGGTTGCGCCTTTTTGCAGCCATACGGCCGTGCTCATCCTCCACGACCCGCAATGCGCCGGCTACGGCAGCTCGATGCGCCCCGAGCAGCCCGCGCGGGTCGTCAAGTCCGCCGCCCATCTCCGCGCGGCGCATCCGCCGTGGGGCTGGCGCGTCCCGCCGCCCGCGCCCGACGCCGCGCTTCTCCTCGCGCACACGCCCGGCCATCTTCGCCGGCTCGCGCACGGGCCCGACTTCGACGCCGACACGCCCTATTTCGATGGCATCCTCGACCACGCCCGCCGCGCCGCCGGCGCCGCGGTCGACGCGGCCGGGCGCGCCCTCGCGAACCGCTCGCCCGTCTTTTCGCTCATGCGCCCGCCCGGCCACCACGCGACCGCGACGCAGGCGATGGGTTTTTGTTACCTCAACCAGATCGCCATCGCCGCGCTTCACGCCCGCGCGAACCTCGGGGCGGCGCGGGTCGCGATCTGGGATGTCGACGCCCATCACGGCAACGGCACCGAGGCCATCCTCCACAATCGCGACGGCATCCTCTTCACCTCCGTCCACCAACACCCCGGCTATCCCGGGACCGGCACGCTGTCCTTCGATAACTGCCGCAACTGGCCGGTTCCGCCGCACGCGCCGCGCGCCGACCACCTCGCCGCGATCCGCGCCGCGCTCGACGCGGTCATCGCCTTCGCGCCTGACCTCGTCCTCGTCTCCGCCGGCTTCGACGCCTACGCCGGCGACCCGATCACCGAGATGACCCTCGAAATCGAGGACTTCGCCACCTTGGGCCGCTGGTTGCGGGAATGTAACCTGCCGGCCGCCGCCATCCTCGAGGGCGGCTACAGCAACGACCTTCCTTTGTTGATCGACGCTTTCCTCTCGGCATGGGACACTTGATCGGATTTACGATGTTTTCTGCTCTCTCGCGCTGGCGCTTCCGGATTTTTCAGGCATGATTTCGCGCTTTCTTCCGCATCCCGTCCGCCGTTTGCTCGGTGTCAAAGTGACCTCCCGCCCGCCCGCCTATCGTCTCATCGACCAACCGGGCCAGCTTCCACCCCTCCTCGCCGCCCTCGAACGCGTCGACGAAGTCGCGCTCGATACCGAGGCGGACAACATGTTCCACTACCGCACGCGGGTCTGCCTGCTGCAGTTCCTCGTCGGCCGCGACATCTTCCTCGTCGACGTCCTCGCGAAGCTTCCCCTCGACGGCCTCTGGTCGCGCCTCGCGAAAAAACACCTCGTCATGCACGGCAGCGACTTCGACCTGCGCCTGCTGCACGACTTCTGCCGTTTCCGCCCGAAGAGCATCTTCGACACGATGCTCGCCGCCCAGCTCATCAACCGCCCGCGCATCGGCCTCGCCGCGCTCCTCGAGGACCACTTCGGCGTCAAACTCTCGAAGGAATCCCAAAAGGCCAACTGGTCCCGCCGCCCGCTCACGCAGAAGATGCTCGATTACGCCGCCCTCGACGTCTTCCACCTCCCCGACCTTCGCGACATCCTCACCCGCGAGCTCAACAAGCTCGACCGCCTCAAATGGCTCGAACAGCAGTGCCGCGCCCAGATCGACGCCGGCTCGACCGGCTTCGCCCCGCCCGACGAAAACGACTGGCGCATCGGCCGCAGTGAACGCCTCCACGGCGCCGGCCTCAGCGTGCTCCACGCCGTCTGGCACTGGCGCGAGCAAACCGCCCAGCGCCTCGACGTTCCGCCGTTCAAGGTCTGCAGCACCGAGATCCTCCTCAAGCTCGCCCACGCCGCCGAAGCCGGCGAATCCGAAGCCGCGATCATCGCCGCCATCCATCTCGGTCGCCGCCACGACCGCCTCGCGCCGTCGCTCACCGCCGCCGTCCGCGCCGGCCTCGCGCGCGATCCGAAAACGCTCCCCCGCCGCCGCGGCCGCGACCCGAATCACGTTTCGCTCACCCAGTCCGAGGTCGAGCGGCTCGACCGCATCAAGGACGCGCGCGACCGCCTCGCGAAAAAACTTCAGATCGATCCCACGTTGATCGCCAACCGCTCCCAGCTCGCCCAGATCGCCCGCACTCCGCGCCGCCTCGACGACCTGCTGCTGCCCTGGCAGGCCGACCTCCTCCGCCACGATCCCGCGCTGAAAGAGTAGGGCGGCGCTTCAGCCCGCCCTCAGTCGATTTCAAGATTAGCGATTTCGCGTTTCTCGATTTCAAGATCCGCCGCCTGCAAAATCGTGAAATCCGGAAATCGGTCATCTGAAATCGGACACTGAACGATCCGCCGCTCCCGCTGCTTCACGGTCTTTCGTCTTTGGTCCCACCCTTGCCCG
>DASZPP010000036.1:0-16524 GCA_035549975.1 Opitutus sp. | reverse complement strand
CCCGTCGGCACCAGTCTCGCCCACGCCAGCCGCATCCTTCCGCTCGTCACCACCGCGCACTGCCCGTCGGCCGCGAACAATCTCTACTGGCCCGAGATGTATGTGAACATGTCGATCATCGAGCCGGCCGCGATCGACCGGCCGTACTTCGACACGCTCTCACCGAAAACTTTCAACTACGCGAGCCCGCTCGACTCGGAGCTGTTTTCGCGCGTCGCCGACTTCGCGGACGAACTGCTCGCCGGCAAAGTCAGCGCCCGCTACTCGCCGGTCGAGGTCGCGCAATGGCTCGAAGACCTCGCCCAGGCCGCCTCGTTCAACCTCTCCGCCGCCGAAAACAAATCCTTCGATCACCGCACCGCGGCGTTCCGCCGGTTCTCGATCGACACGACCGTCGTGATCGGCCTCGGCCGGTTCTTCGCGAACAAGCTGCGCGCGGCCGTGCTGTTCGCCCTGCACGAAAAGACCGGCGACAAGGACGCCCTCGCCGAGTCGATCCAGCACTATCATCTCGCCCGCGACGCATGGAAGCGCATCGCCTCCGTCACGGCCGACGTCTATGTCCAGGATGTCACCTACGGCTCCGGCTGGTATCAGCGCGGCCACTGGTCGGACCGGCTCGCGGCGATCGAAACGGATATCGCTGCGCTGGAAAAACGCGCCGCCGCCGCGCCCGCATCCGCCGCGCCGGCCAGCATCGCCCGGCTGATCAACGCAGTCACCGGACATCCCGATCGTCCGACCGCACCGGTGAAACACGAACCGCCCGCTTCGTTCCGGCGCGGCGCCGCCGTCGAGCTCGCCCTTTCCGTTGCCAGCCCGCGCGCGGCGCACCTTCACTACCGCCACACGCATCAAGCCCAGCCCTGGAATGTCGCATCGATGACGCGCGAGGGTGAAACGTTGCACGCGGCGATTCCGGCCGGCTACACCGACACGGCCTATCCGCTCGAATATTATTTCGAAATCGTGGAGCCGTCCGGCCAGGCTTGGCTCCATCCCGGTCTCGGCCCCGATCTCGACCAACAGCCGTATTTCACGATTCGATCCACGCGGACGGCGTGACACCGGCAGGTCGCGCTGTGTCTGAGCTTGGCGCGTAGCAGCAGGCCTCGGCATCTGCCGCACTCTCGATTACAATCTCGGCAGGCGCGGGAGGCCTGCCGCTACGTCCGTCGACTCACGCCGGCGGCGGTTCCGCTACGGGTTCACCACAATTTGCGAGGTCACGTCCACGCCGTCCTGCTCGAGTTTCGCCCGATTGGCCTGCGCCGGAAGCAAATTGCCCGCCGAGTCGCTGCCGTCCTGAAACTTCAACTGCGTGAGCCCGCTCACCTGCACCGCCCGGCCGTTCGCCTGGGCCAGGTTGCCACCGGTGATCGCCGTCGCCCCGAGTGCCGCGCCAATTTGAATCACTGGCGTCGCTTCGCCGCGCGCGCTCAAGTCGCCGAGATAGATCGGCCCGCTGAACTGCACGCCGGGCGCGTAGAGGCCGGTCAGCCCGGAGCGCGCGGAGTAGCGGGCGTCCGCCGTGCGCACGCCGCCGAACTTTCCGTCCGAGCTCGCGATCGCGACGAAGGCGATGTCGGCCACGCCGTCGTAAATCGTCGCCGACTGATTCGCGAAGATCGGCGCGCCGTTGTTCGCCGGCACGTTCGTCGCGCTGGGCGGCTGCAGGATGTTGTAATGATTGCTCGAGTCGAAGGCCGTGGCGCGGCCGACCGTGAACACGAGCAGGTTCGTCGCCTCGGTCGCACCCGCGATCACGATGCCGACGTGGCCGGACACGTAGTTGACGCTCGCCTGTGTGTATTTCGCCGGGGGCGCCGCCGCGGATGCGTTGTCCATCAGCAGCGAAAGCGTCCCTGGGCCCGCGAACTCGACCTGCACGATGTCGCCATCGTCGTCGATGAATGAGGTGCGCGTCGTTCTGCCCTGCGTCGAAATGCTCGCCGCCGCGCCGCTGAGCAGAACCTGGTCGTAGTGATTTCCGTTCGGATGGGGCAGGTCCGTGCCCAAAACGGATCCCGTCCCGACCACCGCCTTGCTCGTCGTCACGCCGAGGATCGCTCCGGCGCTCGCCGTCTCGCCCGCGGCGCTCGCGACGTTCACCGCGTAGAGCCCGGCGTTCGCCGGTTCGGCATCGGCGAGCGAGAGCACCGGGCTCGTCTGCCCGGCGACGTCGACGCCGTTGCGCCGCCACTGGAAGGCCGGATTCGGCGTGCCCGTGGCCGCCGCTGTCAGGGTCGCCGACCCGCCGGCCGCCACCGTCTGGTTTTGCGGCTGCGTCGTCACTTGCGGCGCTCCCGCCGCGCCCGATGCGAGCGCGATCACGGTGGCCGAATACGGCGCGAACGATTCGGAAAATGTCGCCCCGGCATTGCTGACGCTGGACTGCACGATGTCGCCGGAACCCGTGCCATCGCGCACTTCATTGTCCTGCGGAATCCCGTAGGAGTAGGTGGTCGCCACCGCGGCGGGCGTGAAGCCGGAAATCGTGAAGCTCGTCGAAGCGGTCGCGGTCGGGCTCTTGTTGACCACCAGCAGCGTGAGCGTGCCATCGGCGCGCTTGACCGCGTAGCCCGCGAGCAGGGAATCGTCGCTCGTCGCCTTGATCACCGTGTCGCCGCCGCGCGCGAAATGCGACAGCAGCCGCATCGCGTAATAAGTCGGATAGGGCGCGCTCTCCGCCGTCTGGGTCGCGCCGCTCGGCGCCACCACGCCGTAGTCACCGTAGTTTCGCCAGCCGTAGAGGGCGGGGCTGTTGTTTTGCGCCGTGTCCTGCGGACCATTCCGCAAGGCCCACCAGACGCAGGAATCGAATTCGGTCTGCAGCAGCCGGCCAATGCTGTCCGCCATGAACAGCGCGTTGACGAGGCTCGTCGATTGCTTGCCCGGCCCCGCGTAAACGTCGTTGGTTTCGGTCGCGAGCAACTCGACCTTCGCGGCCTCGGTGTCGCCAAGGTAATCCTTGAGCTGTTGCCGCAGGCCGGTGGCGTCGTCCGCCCATGTCGTGTTGCTCGAGCTCGAACCGCTGAGCAGCTTCGCATCGTCCTCGCCGCCTGGTGCCCAGGGATAGCGGTGGAAGATCACGAAGTCCGGCGTGACGCCGCGCGTCTTCAACTGCGTCAACATCAGCGGCGTCCAGCCTTTGTGCGAGGCGCTGGTGCGCGGATTGGTCACCGCCGTAAAGCGAGTCTGCGCGTAGCTGTCCTCGCCATCGATCACCACGACCCCGATTTTGATCGTGGGGTCGACGGCCTTCATCAGCGCAATCGAATCCGCCGCCTGGTTCGCGTAGACGACCGGGTCCTGTTTCGAGCTGTGGGCGTCGCTCTCCCAGTCGCCGTAACACTCGTTGCCGATCTCCCAGTATTTGAAACCGTAACCCTTCGTGACGTTCGAATACGTCACCCAGTCCGCCGCATCCTGCGGCGTGCCGGAGCCGTAGTTCACCGTGATGATCGCCTGCGCGCCCACGCTCCGCGCCACCTGGGCGAAATCATCGAAATCGATGCTCCAGTTCCAGCTGTTGGGCGTCGTCGAGTTCTGCGCGTAGCTGCGGTTCATCCGCCAATCGTAGGTGTCCGATGTCGACCCGCCGGGAAAGCGGAGGACGCGGATATCCACGGCCCTCAGGAGCGGGACGGTCGATTTGGAGCTCAACAGGCCGTCCCAGACGGCGGTGTTCAGTCCGAACATCCGGCTGTCGACCGTGCGAACGACCTGCGTCGCATCGACGGCGATGTTGGCGGCGCGGGCGAACGGCGAAACGGCGAGTGCCAGGAGCATCACGCCATGCACTGCCCGCCGGGGTAACGAGGAAGGGGTCATGGAAAGGGCGACAGAAATCAAATGCGGCTTCAGGAAAGCAATACAATTCGCCTCATGGCGCCCGCCAGCCGACCCGGTCCCGCCGCGGCGGCTTTGCCGGAAGTGATTCGCCCCGGCGTCATTGCTGGAGATCGTTCCTGCTTCACATCGCGACCATGAATCGCGGCCGCTCGATTCGGCCGCCTCACGGTCCGGCTTTTCTTCGAAGATTCCCGCATTGTCCGCCAGTGCGCAGCCCCGGCATTTGTTGCAACTATTTAGCTAGACCACAGCCTACCTCTCTCCTATCTGTCGGCGCGGGTCGAAACGCTTCCACACACCAGCCGCCCAGCAAGCGGACCCTCAACGGCGTTCCAACCCATCTCCATGCCGAAAACCAAATCCTCCCCCCAACGTGCCAAGTCGCACCACGCCCCGAAAACCCACAAGGCTCCCGTCTCCGCCCCCCCTGCTTCGTCCGGTCACGCGTTCGCCGGTCCCATCGAGCACGTCGTCGTGCTCATGATGGAAAACCGCTCGTTCGATCACATTTTCGGCTATCGCCCCGGCGTCGCCGGGCTCACCGGCACCGAGTCGAATCTCCTCGATCCGTCGAAACCCGAGTCGGCCTCGAATCCGCGTTTCACCGTCAACAACGGCGCGCCGTGGGCCGTCCTCGCCGGCCAGGGGCCCGGCCATTCGCTCAACGCCGCCAACGTCCAGCTCTGCAATTCCAAGGATGGCCCGTCCGCCAGCGATCCCGCGACCAACAACGGCTTCGTCGCCAACTACCAGACCGAGCTCGTTTATGCCGACAAGGTTCAGAACCCTTCCAACGCCGTCATCCACGTCGCGATGCAGTCGTTCCCGCCGACCGCGCTTCCGTCGATCAATGCGCTCGCCGACAACTTCTGCGTCTGCGACCACTGGTATTCCGAAGTGCCCGGCCCGACGCAGCCCAACCGCCTCTATCTCCACGCGGCGACTTCTTTCGGCTACGCGCTGAACGTCTGGACGCAGCAGTTCTCCGGCCCGACCATCTACAATCAGGTCCAGGCCGCCGGCCTGACGTGGGCCACCTACCAAAACGACGACAACGAGGTCCTCGAGTTCACGCAGGTGAACACCGAGAAGGCGAACTTCAAGCCGTTCTCCGCCTTCGCCACCGACGTGAAATCCGGCGCGCTGCCGAACTATTCCTTCGTCATCCCGCAGTTCGTCAACGCCACCGGCCAGATGGCCAACTCCCAGCACGCTCCGCAGGATGCCCGCTATGGCGACAATTTCGTCGCCGACGTCTACGAAGCGCTCCGCGCCAATCCCGCCGTCTGGGCGAAGTCCGCGCTCGTCGTCATCTACGATGAGCATGGCGGCTTCTACGATCACGTCGTCCCGCCGTCGAAAAATATCCCGAACCCCGACGGCCTGAATTCACCGCCGGCCGGCAGCCCGTCCTACGCGCCCACGTTCGATTTCGACCGCCTCGGCTTCCGCGGTCCCGCCGTGATCTGCTCGCCGTGGGTTAAACCCGGCCGCGTCGATTCGACCCCGTTCCAGCACACCTCCGTCATGGCGACGGCCCGCAAGCTTTTCGGCATCACCGCCGGCCCGCTCACGAAACGCGACGCCAGCGCCAACACGTTCGAATATCTTTTCAGCGAGCTGGCCGCCCCGCGCCTCGACACGCCCGCCAGGTTGCCGCGCGCGCCGCTGCCCGCGCCGCCGCCGGCGGACTCGCCGGCGCATCCCGCCAACCAGACGCTCGACCAGACGCAAAAGGACGTGTTGCACCGCGCGTTCATGCTCACGCGCAGTTCGTCCAAGGACAGCACCGATCTCGACAGCCTGCCCGAGACCCAGGGTGAGGCCCACGACTACATCCGCCGCTGCTACGCCCGCCACTTCGGCATCAAGTTCTAGCGCACAACCCCAAGCACCCTGGCGAGGCCGCCGTCCGCGAACGCCACGGTGTCGAAACCGGTCGCACACGCGGCGGGCCTTGCGAGTGAAACGTCGGGCCGCGACTCGGCCGTGCCCGGCAGCGTTCGCACTCCCGCGCCGCCCGAGCCCGCCCTTCACGCCGAGCCCGCCGGCCCGCCGCCGTGCAGGCCCGTGATGATCCGCGCCCCTCGCTTGTAGGTCAGGTAGGAATAAACCCAGTTCGAAAACACCGCGACGCGGTTCCGCAGCCCCACCAGAAAAACGAGGTGAACGAACAGCCACGCCAGCCACGCGAGCAGGCCGCCGAAATGAAACCGCCCGATCTCCGCCACGGCCGATGAACGGCCGATGGTCGCCAGCGAGCCCTTGTCCCAATACACAAACGGCTCGTGTCCCACCGGCGACTGGTGATCGCCGCGGATTTCGCGCGCAATCACCTTCGCGGCATGGCGGCCCATCTGCATCGCCGCCGGCGCCACGCCCGGCACGACCTGGCCTTTTTCGTCGGTGAGGGTCACGAGGTCGCCGATCGCAAACACCTCCGGATGTCCCGGCACGCTCAGGTCCGGCAACACCTTCACCCGGCCCGCGCGGTCGAGCTCCACGCCGAGTTGCTTCGTCAGCGGCGAAGCCACCACGCCCGCGCCCCAGATCACGGTCCCACGGATGATTTCGCCGTCGGGCATCTGCACCTCGCCTGCGCGCACGTCTTTCACGTGCTTCCCGAGCCGCACTTCGACGCCGAGCCGCTCGAGCTGGCGTCGCGCGCTCGCCGACAAATCCGGCGGATAATGCGCGAGCACCCGGTCGCCGCCTTCGATCAACAGCACCCGTGCCTTCGACGGATCGATCCGGTCGAAATCGCGCACGAGTACCGTCCGCGCGAGCTCGGCAAACGTGCCCGCGAGCTCCACCCCCGTCGGGCCGCCGCCGACGACGATGATCGTCATCAATTCCCGGCGCCGCTGTTCGTCCGGCTCCGTCTCCGCGCGTTCGAACGACAGCAAAACTTTCCGCCGGATCGCCAGCGCGTCGTCGAGCGTCTTCAAGCCCGGCGCCACTTTCTCCCAGTCGTCGTGGCCGTAGTAACTCGTAAGCCCACCGGCGGCGAGCAGGAGATAATCATAGGCCAGCTCGGCGCGGCCCGCCGTTCCCTTCCCGGTCCCGCCCGCAACCGTCGCCACGCCGTGGTCGAGCAAAACTTTTTTCGCCCCGAGATCGAATCCCGTCACCTCGGCGAGCAGCACCTCGAGATTCCGTTTCTTCCGCAGGATCGCCCGGACGGGTTGCGCGATGTCCACCGCCGACAGGCCCGCCGTCGCGACCTGGTAGAGCAGCGGCTGGAAAAGATGGTGATTCTGCCGGTCCACGACCGTGACGCGCGCGAGCCGCCCCGGAAACTTCTGGGCAAAAGTCAGCCCGCCGAATCCGGCGCCCACGACCACGATGTGCGGCAGCGAAGTGCGTTCGGGAACGTGCATGATATTCAAAAGGATGACGGACCGCACTCTTCGCAACGGGTTGCACCGACAATTTGCTGTCCTTCTCGCGTCCCCGAGACTTACTCATCGCCCACCCATGCACGCGCCCGCGAACATCCAGATCATCGGCGAAGAGGTGGCCATCGCATGGGACGACGGCGCCGAATCCTATTTCACCTTCGAACAACTCCGCGCCGCCTCGCCGAGCGCCTCGAACCAGGGCGAACGCGACATTCTCGGCAACCGCTACGGCGGCGACGGCTCGAAAAATTTCCCCGGCGTCCGCGTCCTCGGCTGGGAACGCGTCGGCCACTACGCCATCCGCTTCGATTTCAGCGACGGCCATCGCACCGGCCTCTACAGTTTCGACTACCTCCGCCAGCTTGGCGGGCTATCCGGCGACGCATAGCAACGAACGCCCGCGGGCCGACGCCTCGCGTTGCGCCGGCCTCCACCACCGCCGGCCCATTTAGTCCCCCGGCTGTATCGCCGCCCCGCAATTTCAGATTTCCGATTTCCCGATTTTCGAATTCAAGTGTCCTTTCCATGAGCACTCCCGCCTTCCCCGCGCGCACGACCACCGCCGAGATCGAGCTCGGCACGACGCTCCAGCCGAAGTTCGGCCCCGACGGGCTGATCCCCTGCATCGCGCAGGACGTCCACACGGGCGACGTGCTGATGTTCGCGTTCATGAACGCCGAGTCGCTCGCCCACACGCTGCGCACGAAAAAAGCCACCTACTGGAGCCGCTCGCGCAACAAACTCTGGGTGAAGGGCGAGGAGTCCGGCAACGTGCAGCACGTCCGCGAACTTCGCACCGACTGCGACCAGGACGTGCTCCTGGTCAAGGTCGAGCAGTCCGGCGCCGCCAACGCCGCCTGCCACAACGGCTACAAATCCTGTTTCTACCGCCGGCTCGCCGCCCTCGACGACCCCGCGTTGAAACTCGAATTCACCGCCGACCGGCTGTTCGATCCGGCGACGGTGTATAAGAAAAAATAGCTTCGGTTTGCCGCCGCCTCGCTTCGGATGGCACTGGGCGGAGATCGGGCCGCGATTCTCCTGAGGCGTTGCCCCGCCGCTCACCCGCCCGACACGAGCCCCCGTTCGCTGCCCTTGGCGAATGCGATCATGCGCTGAAACTCCGCGCTGGCCGCCTGCGGGTGCGCCACGATTTTTTCCAGGGCCTGCGTGCGGTTGAGCCCTTCGCGATACAGCGTGCGATAAATCTGCTTCACCCGGTCGATCTGTTCGGACGTGAAGCCGTGGCGTTCGAGGTTGATCTTGTTGATCGCCCGCGCCGCCGCCGGCGAACCGTCGATGATCATGAACGGCGGCGCATCCTGCACGAGCTTCGCCGTCCCCCCGACCATCGCGAAAGCACCGATTCGGCAAAACTGATGGACCGCGCCGAACGCACCGAAGACGACGTGGTCCTCCACCGTCACGTGGCCGGCGAGCCCGGCGTAATTGCTCATCACGATTCCGTTGCCCAGCGTGCAATCGTGCGCGATGTGGCAGTAGGCGAGGATCGTGTTGTCCGACCCGATCGTGGTGAATTCGCCATCCTTCGTCGCCGCGTGCACGCTCACATATTCGCGAAACACGTTGCGGTCGCCGACCCGCAGCCGCGGCCGTCCGCCGGTGAACTTCAGGTCCTGCGTCTTCCCGCCGATGCAGGCGAACGGAAACACCTCGCACGCCGCGCCCATCTGCGTGTCGCCCTCGACGCAGCCGTGATGGTGCACCCGCGTCCCCGCGCCGAGCGTCACGCCCGCCCCGACGAACGCGTGCGCGCCGATCTCCACGTCCCCGCCGAGCTGCGCGCCCGGCTCCACCACCGCCGTCGAATGAATTTTGGCCGCGCCCATGCCGTTACTCGACGTCTGCGTCTTCCATCACCACGAACATCAGCTCCCCTGACGAAACGGGCTGCCCGTTCACGGTGCACTCGCCCGTCGCCACGCCGATCTTGTTGCCGCGGGCCTTCGTGAGCCGGACCTTGATCAGGAGCTGGTCGCCGGGCCGCACCGCCTTGCGGAATTTCACCTTGTCGCAGCTCATGAAGAAGGCCGCTTTGCTTTCCTTGCCGATTTTTTTCAGCATCAACACGCCGGCCGCCTGCGCCATCGCCTCGATTTGCAGCACGCCGGGCATGACCGGATTGCCGGGATAGTGGCCCTGGAAATAGGGTTCGTTGATCGTGACATTCTTGAGCGCGACGAGTTCGTTGCCGTCCTCGGCGAACTCCAGGATGCGATCGATCATCACAAACGGATAACGGTGCGGCAGCGTGTCGAGCACGCGCCGGATATCCAGCGAGGTTTCATTCGCGAGAATGACCGGCGAAGCCGGCTTTTCCTTCTTTTTCGCGCCGCCTTTTTTCTGCGTCTGCAGCCGCTCGAAAAGCAGCTTCGTGAGCTCGGCGTTGATCGCATGGCCCGGCCGCGTGGCGACGATGTGCGCCTTCAACGGCAGCCCGAGCAGCAGCACGTCGCCGATGATGTCGAGGATCTTGTGCCGCACGAACTCGTCTTTGAACCGCAGGGGCTCCTTCGAGATGATCTTGTCGCCGCGGATCACCACCGCCGAATCGAGCGAGCCGCCGCGGATTTTCCCGAGCTTCAGCAATTCCTCGATGTCCTCGTAGATCGTGAACGTCCGCGCCGCCGCGATCTGCGCCTCGTAGACCTCCGGGTCGATCGTGATCGACAGGTGCTGGGTGTGGATCCCGCGATCGTCGGCCGACGTGCAGGAAATCTTCAGCCCGTCGAACGGCAGCGCGATCACCGAGCGGTTGCCCTTCGTCACCGACACCGGCGCATCCAGCTCGAAATACTCCCGCTCCTTCTCCTGCTCGATCGGTTCGCCCTGCAAAATCATGTTCACGAACGGCCGCGCCGAGCCGTCCATGATCGGCGGCTCCGAGGCGTCCATCTCGAGCACGATGTTGTCGATGCCGCAACCGTGCAGCGCCGAGAGCACGTGTTCGACCGTGTGAATCTTCGCGTGGCCGGACTGGATCGTCGTCGCCCGGACGAGGTCCGTCACGAGGTCGACGCGCGGCTTCAGCTCGGGACTGCCGTGCAGGTCGGTGCGCTTGAACACGATCCCGTGGTCGACCGGGGCCGGCTTCATCGTCAGGGTGACCGCATCGCCGGTGTGCAGCGCGTTGCCTTTGATCGAGACTTCCCGCGCAAGGGTGCGTTGTTTCATGTGGTCGCGCTAGTGTCGGCATCGCGCGCCGCCGAGGGCAAGCGCCGAGTGGGCCGGCGCGCGCCAGCGTGTTGCAGTCAGCCGGCACGCGGCCTTGACAGCCCGGAAAGCGCTTCCTCACTCTCAACCTTCCAACACTCGAAATCACCACGTCATGCCCGCCGCCAACGATATCCGCCGAGGTCAAGTCATCAAATACAACGGGGAACCGCACCTCGTCATGGAAACCCAGCACCGCACGCCCGGCAATCTCCGCGCCTTCGTGCAGGTCAAGATGCGGAATCTCCGCTACGGCAAGGCGCTCGACCAGCGGTTCGCCTCGACCGATTCCATCGAGGTCCTTCCGACCGACCGCCGCAAACTCGAGTTCAGCTACGCCGACCGCGACACCTACGCGTTCATGGACCCGACCACCTTCGACCAGATCGAGCTCAGCGCGCAGCAGCTCGGCGATGTGACCAATTACCTCACCGCCGGCGGCCAGGTCGACGTGCTCTTCGTCGACGACAAGCCCATCAGCATCGACCTGCCCTCGACGGTCGCGCTGAAGGTCATCGAATCCGCTGAGGGCATCAAGGGCGACACCGCGAGCAACGTGCAGAAGCCCGCCAAGCTCGAAACCGGCCTCGTCGTCCAGGTGCCGCTCTTCGTCAAGGAAGGCGAAATCATCCGCGTCAGCACGACCGACGGCACCTACCTCGGCCGCGCCTGAGTGGCGGAGCGTTTTTTCATGGTGGCGCGCGTCGTCCCCGACGCGCCCGCGGCGGGCAACGCCGCCCTGCGCATGAGCGCAGGGACGATCAACGCAAAACGCGCCTGCGCGCCTCGACCTACTTCCTCGGCCGCGAGAACTGCAGGCTCTTCGCCGTGTATTCCATCAGCTCGATGGAATTCCCGTCGGGATCCGCGATCCACGCCTGCCGCGAGTGATCCATGCCGACCTTCGGCGGCCGGAGAATTTTGACCCCGCGGCTCGTGAGCTCCGCGCAGGTTTCCTCGAGTCCCAGCACCTCGAGGCAGAAATGCCCGAAGCGCACGCCTTCGTTCGGCTTCCGCGGCACCGCGTCGCCGCCCCACTGCTTCACCGCGCCCTTCTGGTCGAAGACTTCGACGAACGTCGCGTTCCCGAGGTCGAAGTAATAGCCAAACGCGAAGCCGTCGTCGTTGTGCATCGTGAACGCCACGGGAAACCCGAGCCGGTCGCGATAAAACTCGATCATCGCGTCGAGTTGGTTGGTGAAGAGACAGAGGTGGGCGAGTTGTCGGATGACCATGGGGAGCAGGGAAACGCGCGTCACACGACGCGCGCCCACAAAACCTTCAGATACCGGCTCTCGAGGCAATTGGAATAAACCGGATGATCCGGCCCCGCGCCCGTGCGGTCGAAAAACTGCAGCCGCCGGTTCTGCCGGTGCGCCGCCTTGATCACGTGCGCCTCGAAATCCTCGAGGCTCAGCAGCCCCGAGCACGAACACGTCACGAACACCCCGCCCGGTTTCACCAGCGAGATGGCGAGCAGGTTCAAGTCCTCGTATTTCTGCCGGCCCTCCCAGTTTCCGCCCTCCTCGCGCGTGAAAATGAACTTCGGCGGATCGAGCACGACCACGTCCCATTTTTCCCCGTTCTGCTGCATCTGCCGCGCATACGCGAACGCGTCCGCGTGCACGAACTTCAGCCGCGCCTGGTTCAGGTTGGCGTTCCGCTTCGCCTGCGCCAGCGCCGCTTCGTCGAGATCGACGCTCGTCACGTCCGCCGCGCCGCCGATCACTTTTGCGTTCAGCGAAAATCCCCCCGTGTAGCAGCACAGGTCGAGCACGCGTGCCGCCTTCGTGAATCGCGCGATCGCCCGCCGGTTCTCGCGCTGGTCGCAGAAAAACCCCGTCTTGTGCCCCTCCGCGAAATCCACCTCGTAGCGCACACCGTGCTCGCGGATCTTCACGCGCTCCGGCGCCGCCGCGTTCGTTTCATTGAACGTCGACGGCTTGATGCCCTCGAGGCTTCCGAGATCGTGGTCGACCTGCACGCGCGCGAACTTCGTTCCCGCCAGCTCGTGCAGCAGCGGCAGCCAGCGCGGCAGCCGCTGCGCCATGCCCAGTGAATAAATCTCGCACAACAACGTGTCCCCGTAGCGATCGATCGTCAGCCCGCTCAGCCCGTCGCCGTCCGAGTTGACCAGCCGGTAGGCATCCGTCGTCTCGTCGAGCTTGCACCGCTCGCGCCGCAGCGCCACCGCGCGCCGGATCGCCGTCTCGAAATACGCCTCCGTCACCGGCTCGGTCGAGTGCGTGACGACGCGCAGCGGAATCTTCGCGCGCGGATTGAACAACCCGCCGCCGGCGGGATTCCCGTTCTTGTCGTAAACATTGACGAAATCGCCCGGCCGCGCGTCCTCCGACACCGCCCCGAGCAGCCGCGGAAAAATCGCCGGCTGAAACGTGAAGTATTTCAACTGCGCCCACGGCCGCGCCCACGCCGAGCGGTCCACTTTCGCTGGCGGCGCGCCGGCCTTCTTTTCATTCGGCAAGATCCCGGACATCTCGTTACAAGGACGCATCCCACCCCGCCCCGCAATTTTATTGGCGGCCCTGAATCCAAATGCCCTGCCCACGACACCCACTCCCGAACTCATCTACTCATGCATCTCGATTCCCATCTCATTCCTCTCGCCTTTCTCGATCTCCAGCCGTGGTTGATCGCCGTTTTCGTCCCGATTGCCGCGCTGATCTTCGCCGGTGCGATCATTTTCATGACAATGCATTTCAACCATCGCCGCCAGGAGCTCTGGCATCAGACGGCGCGCCTCGCGCTGGAAAAAGGCCAGCCGCTGCCCGCCTTCGACCGCATGGTCGTGGCCGAGCCCACGTCGGCGGCCAGTCCGCAACCCCGCTGGCGCGGCTATCTCGTCGGCGGCCTGATCAATCTCGCGATCGGCGCCGGGCTCTTCCTCGCGCTGTCCCAGATTCCCTCCACCTCGTTCAACGTCGGATCCTTCGGGTTCATCCCCGGGTTCATCGGCATCGCCCTGCTCATCGGCGCCATGATCGAGGGATTCGCCTCGCGCGGGAAGTAGCGCCGGCCTCCCCGCCAACGTGGTTCCGCCCGACTCCGAGCTGATCGCCCTTGCCCGGGCGGGACTTGACCGCACCGCGTTCGGCGAGCTCGTGCGACGCCACCAATCCGCCGTGCGCGGCTTCCTCCGTCATCTCATCCGCGACGACGACGCCCTCGCCGACGACCTTGCGCAGGAAACCTTCCTCGCCGCCTTTCGCCGCCTCGATCACTTCCGCGCCGATTCCCGTTTCTCCACCTGGCTCCTCGGCATCGCCCACAACCAATGGCGCAACGCCCGCCGCCGCCGGCGCGATCACGCTGAATTGTCGGAGCATATTCCCGCGGAATCCGACCCCGCCGCGCCGGCCGCCGCGGATCTTCATCACGACCTCACCGCCGCGCTCGCGACGCTCTCCGCCGACGAGCAACTCGCGATTCACCTCGGCTATCATCAGGGCCTCTCGCATGCCGAAATCGCCGCGCTGGTTGACTGGCCGCTCGGCACGGTCAAGACTCACCTCGCGCGCAGCAAAGAAAAACTCCGTCACCTCCTCGCCGCATGGAATCCCCGAGCCTGAACTTTCCCCCGGACGAAGACGCCGCGCTCGCGGCGATGCTCCGCGCACATGCACCGACGATCGCCGACGATGGTTTCACCGCGCGGGTGATGGCGGCGTTGCCGCCGGCGCCGCGCGGCCGCGCCGCTGCCGCGCGCTGGCCGTGGATCGCCTATGTCGGCGGCGGACTCGCCGGTGCCGCAGTCGTCGCCTTCCAGGCGGCAGCCTGGTCCGATTTTGTCTCGGCCACCCGGGCTCTCGCCAACGCGTTTGCCCATGTCGCGGCGGCCTGCGCCGAGCCGTGGCTCGTGCTCGCCGTGACACTGAGCATTCTCTCCCTCGTGATTTCCGTCGCTTTCACCCGGCCACGCTGGCGCTTCTGGTGAAAAAAAGGCCGGCCGGAGTCCGGTCGGCCTTGCGAAAGTTGAACTCAGCGGCGACGCGTCACGCCACGCGCTCGACGATCAGCGGCGGCGGCGTCGGCCGCTTCGGCGCGAGCCGGTAGGCGTTCTTGAAGTATTCGAGCGCCTGCTCGAGCTTCGCCTCGTCGTTGTAATGGATCATCATCAGCGGCTCGCCCTGCTTCACCTGCGTGCCGACCTTCTTGATCTCCGACACGCCGACGGCGTGGTCGATCTTCGTGTGATTGTGATTGCCGTGCAACCCGTGGTGGTTGCCGTGCGTGCCGTGGTTGCCGCCCGGCTCGATGCCCGCGCCGAGCAGATGCACGCCGCGCGCGATCATGGCCGCGTTGATCGTGTGCACGTAGCCGCGCTTCGGCGCCGGCAGTTTCCGGATGTGCCGCGCCGCCGGGAACTTCTCCGGATGGTCGATGAAGCTCGTGTCGCCACCCTGCGCCTTCACGAGGTCCTTGAATTTCTGCAGCGCCGAGCCGTCGGTGAGGTGCCGCTGCACCGTCTGCTTCGCCGAGAGCGTTGAACCCGCCACCCCCGCGAGCCGCACGATCTCCATGCCGAGTTTCAGCACGAGCTCCTTCATGTCCTCCGGGCCTTCGCCCTTGAGCAATTGGATCGCCTCCTTGACCTCGAGCGACGTGCCGATCGTGTCACCGAGCGGCTGGTTCATGTCGGTCACGAGCGCCACGCAGCGGCGCTTCATCGAGCGGCCGACGCGGGTCATCGATCGCGCCAGTTGCTTCGCCTGCTCGAGATCCTTGATGAAGGAGCCGTTGCCCCACTTCACGTCGATCACGAGGCCCTCGGAACCCTCGGCGAGCTTCTTCGACAGCACGCTGCCCGTGATGAGCGGAAGGCTCGGGATCGTGCCGGTCTCTTTCCGCAGGTCGTAAAACTTCGCGTCCGCGGGCGCGAGCGCCTCGCTCTGCTGCACGATCGCGCCGCCGATCCGCGCGAGCTGCGAGGTGAACTGCTCGATCGGCTGCTCCGGCTTGAATCCGGGAATGCTGCCCAGTTTGTCGAGCGTGTTGATCACGTAATCGTGCTCGACGCCGCACATCATCGGCACGACGACGCCGCTCGCCATCGCCAGCGGGACCAAGACAAGGGAGGTTTTGTCGCCGACTCCGCCGGTCGAGTATTTGTCGATCTTCGGTTTTGCGATCGTCGAAAGATCGATCACTTCGCCCGAAAGCATCATCTCCTCGGTCAGATCCGCCGTTTCCTGCGCGGACATGTTGGAGAAATAGATCGCCATCATCAGCGCGGACAACTGGTGCTGTGGCATCTCGCCATCGAGCGTGCTGTCAATGATATATCGAATTTCCTCTTGGGAAAATTCCCCCCCGTCGCGTTTCTTTTCGATGAGAAACTCGAAAGATGGCTTGATGAACCGGCGGGCCGGAATGGTGCGTTTCGTCATGTGAAGTGTGATGCTCCCCACCGCGGTGGGCCGCGATGCGGAAAAGTTTGCGATGAAACCCGCTTATGACAATTTGTCGAGCCAAAACGGGTTCCGGTGGCCCATCCCTCCCGCTGCCGGGACTCGCGCGATTGCGCCAAAACATACACGCAACCCGCGCCTCCCGCAAACCCGCCGTCGCCACGCGCCTCACCGCCAGGAGATTGCGCCCGTCGGGGCCGTCAGAAATTATTCTGTCTTCGCTCCGCCGGTGACCCAAGCCGAGATCACAGCACGCTCCTCGTCAGACATTTGCGTGGCATTACCGAGCGGCATGATCCGGGTGACGACCACCTGTTGGTAAATCCTTTGCGCGTTCTGCGCGATCCCCGCCGGCTGGTTGAGCACGACTCCCGCCGGCGGTTGCGCGAGTCCGGGAAACGTCGGCGCCGGCGAATGACACGTCACGCATCGCTGGCCCACGATGGCCCGCACCCGCTCGAACGTCACCGGGCCCTCCACTTTCGGCAGCGCCTTCACTCGCGGCGCCGTCCACCACCCAACGACCCCGAGCAGCACCGCGCCCAGCGCCGGATAGTGCCAGGCCAGCACCCCCTTGTGCCGCCGGTTGAAAAAATGCCGGATCG
>DASZPP010000035.1:0-3887 GCA_035549975.1 Opitutus sp. | reverse complement strand
CCCCACCAGACGTCCTTCATGTGCGCGTGGAAAATGCGGTCGCCGAACGTGCGGATGAACTTCACGTAGTCGACGCCCTGATAGCCGAGGTGCGACGGGTCGTAGTTGAAGCCGAAGCGCGGGTGATGCCCGACCGCGGCGAGCGCGCGATGGGCGCTCGCGATGTCGAAGGCGATTTCGGTCGGGTGGACTTCGAGGCCGAAGTTGACGTTGGCTTTGTCGAACGCATCGAGGATCGGACGGAAGCGCTTGCCGAAGTCGGCGAAGCCGGCGTCCCAGTATTCCTGCGAGGTCGGCGGAAATGCGTAGATCGAGTGCCAGATCGAGGAGCCGGTGAAGCCGTTGACCACGGCGGGAAACGCGGCGGCCGACGCGCGGCCGGGTCTCGCGTCGAAGAAGGCGCGGGCGGCCTTCGCGGCGAGCGCGAGTTTTTTGGCGGCGCGCTTGCGGACGCCTTCCGGATCGCCGTCGCCCCAGACGTCGGGCGGCAGGATGGACTTGTGGCGGGCGTCGATGTTGTCGCAGACCGCCTGACCGACGAGGTGGCTGGAGACGGCGCAGCAGGTGAGACCGTGGTCGTGCAGGAGCTGCCATTTCTCGGCGACGTATTTTTTCGAGGACGCGGCGGCGTCGACGTCGAAGTGGTCGCCCCAGCAGGCGAGTTCGAGGCCGTCGTAGCCCAGTTTTTTCGCGAGAGGCGCGAGTTTTTCGAGGGGAAGATCGGCCCACTGGCCGGTGAAGAGCGTGATGGTTCTGGGCATGATGAAACGGGGTTTTGCCGCGGCGGACGCTGGACGCGCCGGGGGAGGATTTGTTTCGCACCGGAACGCAAGGAGCGGCAAGGGGAAAGTGGGCAATGACCGGGATTCGAACCGGGCCGGTCGGTGAATCGTGCCGATGACTCGCGGGAGCGAACCGGCGGCGGCGAGATTTTGGTGGCGCGGCGATCGGCGATCGCCGGAATGGTTGCGGGCTGCGTTGTCGCGCGGGAATGTGGCGCACGCGGGGAATAATCTGAAGGGGGAGCGGGTTATCCCGGTGTTATGCGCGGCAACCTATTTTACCATGAAGGTTCCATTTATGCTTTTGGCGGCCGCCGCCATCCTGCCAGCCGGCTTGGTGGCGCAAGTTCCGTCGGCCGACTACGTGCCGATGAAGATCATCCAGACGGAGCCGACCATCTATCCGCACGAAGCGAAGGATCTGGGCATCGCCTCCGGCGAGGCGCAGGTGGCGCTCGAGGTGGATGAAAAAGGCAAGCTGACGGACTACCTCGTGACGGCGTACACCTATCCGGCGTTTGCGGAGGCGGCGGTTATAGCGATCAAGAAATGGGAATACCGGCCGGCCTACCTCCATGGGGAGGGCCGCAGCGCGCGCGCGGACCTGACGTTCACGTTCGAGAGCCAGGGCATGGTCCTGGTGGATTTGACCGTCAGCTCGTTTGTCGAGCAGCGGAACTACGAGCTCCATCCCGGTGCCTACGCGTTCCACGTCTGCACGCTGCGGGACCTGGACCGGATTCCGACGCCGAGCAAGGTGGTGAAACCGATTTATCCGCGGGAGTTCGCGGGCAAGGCGGTGACGGTGACGGTACAGTTCTACATCGACAAGGACGGCCGGGTTCGCCTGCCGGCGGTGGACTCGGAGACGGGAACGGAGCACGATTCGCTGTGCGCGGCGGCGGTGCAGGCGGTGACGCAGTGGCAGTTCGAGCCGCCGGTTTCGAGAGGGCATCCGGTCGTCGTGGCCGTGAAGCAAGACTTCAATTTCAAGGCGGCGGAGTGAGCCGCCCAGTGTGTTGTACAGGAACGGAGCCGGTCGCGAGACCGGCTCCATTTTTTTCGATGCATGAAAAGCCCCGGGGCGGGGCTTGCGCGGCGGGTGTCGGGTTTTGGAGCGTGCCCGTCCGCTGGCGCTTCGGGTAGAAAGCGGCAGCGGACGGCCGCACTCCCAAAGGCTCCGTTCGCTCACCTTTCGTTGCGGTCAACGACCGAGCTGGGAAAAATCACGCCCGGTCAGCAATTCGAGACCTCGCGAATGAAGCCGGCGAGAGCGGTGCGGAGCTGCTGGCGGGCGCGATAGAGACGGGTTTCGACGCCGCGTTCCGAGCAGTGCGTAATTTCGGCGATCTCGCGGTAGGAGAGATTTTGATAGTGGTGCAGCAGCACCGTGACCTTCAAATCGTGGGGCAGCGCCTCGATCGCGTGACGGACGGCCGTGAGCGCCTCGTCCTGCGCGGCGGCGGCCGGCGGGTCGGGTTGCTCGGCGGCGAGCTCGCGCGCGGGAAACGAGCGCGGTTCCGCACCGGAGTCATCGTCGGGGCTGTCGAGCGGGATGGTGGGATGGCGGCGTTTCCAGCGATAGCTGTTGTGGCAGAGGTTGGTCAGCGCCGTGAAAAGCCATGCGGAGAGATTGGTGTCGGGCCGCAGCCGCTCGCGTTGCTGGTAGAGGCGCACGAAAACGCCGGCGACCACGTCGTGGGCGTCGGCATTGTTCTGCAGGTAGCGGTAGGCGTAACTGAAGAGCGGCTGCTGCCAGCGGGCGATCAGCCGGTTGAGCGCCGTGGTGTCGCCGCGCTGGAGGGCGTCCAGGCTGGCGCGATCGGTGGCGGGGTCGGTGGACACGGGCGCGCGGGGCGGCGCGGCTCAGTTAGTTGATCCGCTCGGTATTGAAGGGTTCCGCAGCCGAGACCATGCCGAGGTAGTGGGCGCGCTGCTCCGGGTTCATGACGTCGGCGGTGGCTTGCACGAGCTGGCGCGTGGACTCGAGGCACTGGCGGTTGATGGTGCGGCGGGTTTCGACGAATTCGGCGAACTCGAGGAAATCGACGCGATCCGTGGTGCGGCGGGTGCGCTCGAAGGCGGCGAATTCATCCTGCATGCGGGCGACCTCGGCGGCGAGGGCGCGGAGGCGCGGGCTCGAGGCCTCGTGCAGCTCGCGGACGCGCGCGTATTGCGCGTCGCTGAGGTGAAGTTCGTCGCGGATCCAGGTGAGCTGGCCGTCGAGGGAATTGAGGCCGGGCGGCCGGTGAAACCGATAGTAGAGCAGGTGCGAGCCCACGCCCACGGTGACGCCGAGGAGGAGAACGAAGAGCGTGCGCTTCATGGGTTGCGGGCGATCGGCTGCGCCTTGAGGAGCGGGTCGATCAATTGCAGGTAGCTGCGGGCGAGCTGGGCGCTGCGCTGGCTCTGCTCGTGGTTGACGCGCAGTTCCGCGAGGAAAAGGCCGAGCAGCGCGCACGCCGTGACGAACACGACGGCGAAGGGCGGCCGGCCGAACCACGTTTCGACGCCCGCCCAGAAGCCGCGCGGACGAAGCTGCTGCTCTTCCGCGAGGGCGATCCGCCGCCAGATCTCGGAGGCGAGCCGCGGCGGGGCCTCGGGCGGGTTGGACCAATGATTGAGCAACGGGTCGAGGGGGTCGGGCGGAGAATTCATGGCGAAAAAGGACTGCCGGCTGTTCCCGTATAACACCCGGTGGGGGAAAAGCCCTTCAAAAAAAGAGGGCGGGCGGCGGCGGGGTTCCGCCGGTGGCGGCCGACGGCGGCGAGGCTTCGCCGTTACTGATAAATCCAGTAGCGACGGCTCTGCAGCTGGTAGATTTTCGCGCGCTCCCGCCATTCGGCGACGAACGCCGCGACGTCGGTGCGGGCGCCGTCCCGCTGCAATGCGCGCAGGAACGCCTCCGAGCCCATATGCTTCAGGAAGAGGGTCTGGACGGACGCCGGCGCGGCGACGAAGGGGTTCAGCGGCTCGAGTTTGCAGGCGAGCTTCATGAGATAGAAATTGAGCTCCGTGGGCTGCCATTCGTCGTAGTCGGTGATTTCGGCGTAGAGGCCGATCGCGGGTTTGCCCTGGCGGTTGGGCACGCTCACCCGGCGGAAC
>DASZPP010000034.1:0-15099 GCA_035549975.1 Opitutus sp. | reverse complement strand
AGTTACTTCAGGCCCGGCAGATGCGTGCGGAGAAAGCGGTCGATGAACGTCAGGTTCTCCGCGGTCGTGAACGCCGGGCCGCCGTGCTTCGAGCCGGGCATGATCTTCAGCACGACCGGCACGCCGGCTTGCTCGCAGGCGCCCTGAAGCTCGAGCGCCTGGTTCACGGGCATCTGCGGATCCTGATCACCGTGCTCGATCAGCATCGGCGGATCGGACCGGTCGACAAAGAACACCGGGCTCGCGAGCCGGGCGAGCGCGGGAACCTTGTCGGGCGTGTCGCCGAGGAGGAGCTTCAATGCGGGCACGCGCACGTCGAGGCCGTGCGGTGTGGATTGCGCGAGGATCGTGGTGAGATTACTCGCGCCGTAGAGGACGACGGAAGCCTGCACATCGGACGAAACGCCGGTGCAGTCGCCCTCGTTGCCCTCCAACTCGGCGACACCGTTGGTCACGCCGATCAGCGCCGCGAGATGGCCGCCGGCGGAGGAACCCGAGACGACAAAACGATCGGCGGGATAACCGTAGTCCCCGGCGTGCGCCCGGAGGAAGCGGATGGCGGCCTTGATGTCGTGCGCCTGGGCCGGAAAACGCGCGACGGTGGACAAACGGTAGTCGACGCTCGCGACCGCCCAGCCGTGGGCGGTCATGCCTTTGAGGTCGACGCCCGCCCGCGAGCCGGCGCGCCAGGCGCCGCCGTGAATCCAGACAATCAACCCGGCCGGCGCGCCGCTGTCGGGCGAGTAGAGGTCGAGCTGGAGCGGCGTGCCTCCGACTGTCGCGAATGTCACGCCGCGCACGACGCGCGCGGCGCGGGTTGACGCCGGCGCGAAGCCGGAGAGCAAGGCGAGGAGAAGCGCGAGGGGAAAGCGGTTGGGGGCGCGCATCGCGGAGGCATTGCGACGCGAGGCGGAACGGTGCACAAGGCGAAACTGCCGCCGTCGGCGATCACTCGTAGCGAAGGGCGACGAGCGGATCGACCCGGGCCGCACGACGCGCGGGCAGCAGGCAGGCGAGCAGCGCGACGAGGCCGAGGGCGGCGGCGACGGCGGCGAGCGTGAACGGGTCGCGCCCGGTCACGCCGAAGAGGAGCGAGGCGATGAGCTGGGCGACCGCGATCGCGCCGGCGATGCCGATGGCGAGGCCGATCGCCGTGAGTGTCATGCCCCAGCCGAGGATGAGCCGCAACACGTGTCCGCGCGTGGCGCCGAGGGCGGAGCGAATGCCGATCTCGCGCGTGCGTTGCGTGACGGAGTAGGAGATCACGCCGTAGATGCCGATCGCGGAGAGCAGGAGCGAGACGCCGGCGAAGGTGCCGAGCAGGAGGACCCGGAAGCGATTGTCGCCGAGCGACTCGGCCTTGATGGTGTCGAGTGTCTTCATGTCCGGCAGCGTCTGGTCGCGGTTGAGTTCGTGGATGGTTTGCTTGACCGGCGCGCGGAGCAGCGCGGTGTCGCCGCCGCTGCGAAGCAGGACCGACTGATAGTAGCTCACGCTTTGCGCGCCCGGCACATACATGCCGGGGTTGTCGTCCGCCTTGTCGTCGAGGTTGCCGACCGCCTCGTCGGCGACGACGCCGACGATCTCCCACGGAATCTCGTCGCCGAGCTGGGTTTTGCCGGGGACGATTTCCTGGACGAGGACGCGCTGGCCGAGCGGGTCGGCGCCGGCGAAGAATTTTTTCGCGAACGTCTGGTTGATGACCATGACGGGCGGCGTGCCGTGGGCGTCGGTGGCGGCGGGGTAACGGCCCTTGAGCAGGCGCATGCGGAGGGACTGAAAATAGGCGGGGCTGACCATCTTGAAGAAGCCGGCTTTGCGGTTCGCGCGATCGACGTTTTTCTGGCCGGCGATCTGAAACGGCATGCCGTAACCCCAGCCCTGCATGGGCAGCGCGGAGGTGAATGCGACGTCGAGCACGCCCGGCAGCGCGCGGAGGCGCGACTCGACCTGCCGCAGGTAGGCGGCGAGGCTCGCCGCGGTGGGAAAGCTTTTTTCCGACGTCGGCAGGCGGAAGGTGAGGACGTTGGTGGAATCGAAGCCCGGATCGGCGTGGCTGAGTTTGTCGAGGCTGCGGATCAACAAGCCCGCGCCCGTGAGCAGCACGAACGCCAGCGCCACCTCTCCGACCACGAGGGCGCTGCGCACGCGGGCGTGGGTCACGCCGGAACCGGTGCCGCCGCCCTGCTTGAGCGAGTGCGTGAGGCTGGGCCGCGCGGCCTGCCAGGCCGGGAAAAGGCCGACAATGATCCCCGTGAGCAGCGCAAGCGCGAAGGAGAAAAGCAGGACCCGGCCGTCGAGCGCGACATTCGCCTCCGCCGGCAGGGCATATTGCGGCATCACGGCCGTGAGTCCGCGCATCGTGAGCTCGCCGACCAGCAATCCGCCCGCGCCGCCGGCGAGCGAAATCAGCAGGCTCTCGGTGAGAAACTGGCGCAGCAGCGCCGCCCGGCCGGCTCCGAGCGCGGCGCGGATCGCGATCTCGCGCTCACGGGCGACGACGCGCATGAGGGAAAGGTTGGCAAGGTTGGCGCAGGCGATGAGCAGCACCATGCCCACCGCGGACAGCAGCACCCAAAGGGAGCGGCGCAGCTCATCGCTGACCTTCGTGCCGGCCAGCGGCTCGACCGAGACGCCCCAGTCCTTGTTGGAATCGGGGAAGTCGTGGGCGATGCGCCGGCCGATGGCGTCCATCTGCGCGCGCGCCTGCTCGAGCGTGACGCCGCGCTTGAGCCGGGCCACGGCGCCGAACCAGTGAAAATTGCGCGTCATGTTGCCGGGCTCGAAGGCGAGCGGGCGCCAGAGCCGCGCGTAGCTGCGGTCGAACGGCGTGCCCTTGGGCAGCACCCCGATGACGGTGCAGGGTTCGCCGTCGAGCTGGATGGTGCGGCCGACGAGTCCGGGATCGGCGCCGAACTGGGAGCGCCACAGCGAATCGGCGAGCACGACGACGCGGTCCTTTCCCGCCTGGTCCTCGCCGTCGAGGAAGGTCCGGCCGAGCGCGGCCTTGATGCCGAGGATGTCGAAGTAGTGTGCCGAGGTGCGCGAGCCGGGAAGCTGCACCGGCTCCTCGACGCCCGTCAGCGTCACCGATCCGCCGGTGATGGCCGCGATGAAGTCGAAGCAGTTGTTTTGTTTCTGCCAGTCGAGAAAATTGAGGGTCGAGATGCCGTTGTTGCCGCCGTCGGGACGTTTCTCGAGAACGCGAACCAGCCGGTCCGGCTCGGGGTAAGGCAGCGGCTCGAGCAGGACGGCGTTGACGAAGCTGAAGATCGCGGTGTTCGCGCCGAGCGCGAGGGCGAGCGTGGCGACGGCGACGAGGCTGAAGCCCGGGCTCTGGCGGAGCGTGCGAATCCCGTAGCGAAGATCCTGCGCGAGGCGGCTCAACAACTGCATGAGCGACTAAAACCGCCGCCCGCGGATTTGGTTACAGGAGGAGTCGCGATTCGGCGCCGGGCGAGGCCACCGCTGGCGCGCGGCGCCGTGTCAGACCTCGGGGGACTTCTGCTTCTCCGCCGGCTTGTCCTCGCCGGGCTTGGCGCGATTCGCGACGACCTGTTCGGTGGCGATGTCGCCGACCTGACGGGTGAGCTTCATCTCGTCGCCGGCGATGGTGCCGGAGTATTTGACCACAAGGTCGAAATCGTTGAGGTGAAGATTTTCCGTGAAGGAAACCTTGTCGCCGTCGAGCTTGACGTCGGAAAGCTTCGATTCGCCCTTGCCCATCGAGTGCTCGTAGTGGGCGGTGCCGGTGAGGTGGTCGCCGTCGGCCTTGAAGTCGTAGGTGTATTTCTGCTGGCCAATCTGGGAGTCGAACTCAGCCGTCCAGTGACCGGCGAGGTCGGCGGCGTGGGCGAGAATCGAGGTGAGTGCGAAGGCGGCCGCAAGGCCGAGGAATTTGCGAAGGGTCATGGGGATTTTGAGGAGGAACCGGGATGATGCAGAAATCGACCGCCGGCGGAAGTGGATTTGTGAACCGGCGCGCGGCGATTCAGAACCGCACGATCGCGGTGACCGGAAAATGATCGCTCGGCAGCTGGCCGTGTTCGGACCATGTGACGATCTCCGCGCGATCGACTGCGGCGGGGCGGCGGGCGAGGATCCAGTCGATGCGGACGCCGTCGTGCAGCGGCGGCTCGTAATTGTGGAAGGTGTTCAGGCCGGCGTTGACGCGCGTGGCCGCGGCGAGCCACGCGTCGGTGAGGCCGGCGTCGTGCGTGAGCACCTCGTAGGCGCGGCTCGCGCCGGCGGCGCAGTTGAAATCGCCCGCGAGGATCACGGGCACCGCCGGATCGAGCGGCGCGAGCCGTTCGCGGAGGAGCGCGGCGGCTTTCTGGCGGGCGGGCTCGCTCTCGTTGTCGAGGTGCGTGTTCCAATAATAAAATTCACGGCCGGTCGCGCGATCGCGCAGCCGGACCCAGGTGACCATGCGGATGTAGGCGTTGCCCCACGTGCTCGAGCCGATCACCGCCGGCGTGTCGGACAGCCAGAAGTGATCGAAGGCAACCGGCTCGAATCGATCGCGGCGAAAAAAGACCGCCATGAATTCGCCGCGGCTGCCGCCCTCGCGACCGAGGCCGATCCACGCGTAGCCGGGCAGGTCGTCGGCCATGTCGCGAAGCTGGCCGTAAAGACCTTCCTGCGTGCCGAACACGTCCGGCGCGACGTGCTCGATCAGGTGTTTCATCACGGGGCGGCGGTCGGGCCAGGCGTTGGGCTCCTGATTGCTGGCGAAGCGGAGATTGAATGTCATCAGCCGCAGCGTGAGCGGCGGGGTGGGCGGCGTGTCGGCGGCGCGCAGCGAAACCGCGCACGCGACGAGGAGGAACAGGCGGGGCAGGCAGGCGCGCATGGGGTGACGGAAATGTGCGCCGCGAGCGCATTCGCGTAAAGCCCGCGAATGATTTTCCGCCGGGCCGCGCCTTGAGAGAACGGTCGCCGAAGGTTCAGTCGCGGCCACCGTTTCAGCAGCGTTGAGCTACTTGATGCCGACGACCATCGAGTCGGGACCGGCGAGATGCTCGACGCGCGTCGAGGTGAAGCCGGCTTCCTGCATCCAGCCGCAGCAGTCGGCGCCGGTGTAGTCGAAACCGCCGGGCGTCTCGATGAGCATGTTGAGGCTCATCATCAGGCCGAAGGCGTTTTTGGAACGGTCGTCGTCGATGATCGCTTCGTAAACGATGAAGGCGCCGCCGGCGGGCAGGGCGTCGTGGGCCTTGCGGATGAGAAGTTTTTTCGTCGGCAGATCCCAATCGTGAAGAATGTGGCCCATCAGCACGACATCGGCCTTCGGGAGATCCTGCTTGAAGAAATCGACGGCGGCGAATTGCAGGCGGTCCGCGACACCGGCGCCGGCGGCGTATTCCTCGAAGATCGGCGCGACCTCCGGCAGGTCCGCACCGGTCCCGCGCAGGTGGGGATTCGCGAGCGCGATCTGGACGGCGAGATCGCCCTGGGCGGTGCCGACGTCGACGAAGGTTTTATGGTTTTCCACGGAAAGGCGCGCGCGATGGCCAGGTTCGCGCCATGGCTCACCCCGGACATCGCGGCGAGAAATTCCTTCAGGCGCTCGGGGTCGGCGTAGAGCGTTTCGAAGAGCCCCGTGCCGCCGCCGCGCAGCTCGTTTTGCGGCAGGCCGGTGCGCAGGCCCTCGGTGAGATGGGCCCAGAACGGATAGAGCCGGTGATTCGCCATCTCGAGGATGCCGCCGATGTAGGACGGTTTTTTCCTGTCGAGAAAGAGGGCGGTCTCGGGAGTGTTGCGGTAGCTGTCGCCTTCACGCTGGAGAAAGCCGAGCGCGACGAGCGCATCGAGGAAATCGCGGGCGGAGCGTTCGTGCAGGCCGAGCCGGCCGCGCAGGCGCTCGAATTTTTCGGGGCCGCGGGCGAGCTTGGTGAAGACCTCCATCTCGATCGCGCTCAGGAGCGTTTTCGCGGGCCAGAAGGCGAGGCCGGTTTGCAGGATTTTCTCGGGCGTGGGCGCGGCATCCATGCGGCCAGTAGGCCGCCGCGGCGGGTAGCGTCAATCGAGATGCCGGTGAAATCAGCGCGACGCGCGGCGCATCCGCTGATGGCGATGGATCGCCGGGAAGCAAAGGGCGGTGAACGCCAGCGCCGCAATGCCTGCGACCAGATTCCACGGCGGCGGCGATTCAGCGGGTGCGCCGCAGAGCTCGCGCCCGCCGAGCCCGAGGGCGGATGCGAGGCCGGCGTAGGCCAGCACGCACAGCACGCATTTGGGCGCGAGGGCTAGCGCCGCCGCAGGCCCGAGCCAGCGGACGGCGTGCAACGGGAAGCTAATGCGCGGCCGCGACATTGGCGTCGGCGCGTTGGGCCGCTTCGGCGTGAATCCGGTCGCAGCGGGTGAGGGCCGAGGTGGCCGACCCGTAGCGGTCGTGGTGCTTCACCCAGCTCATCGGCCGCTCGGGGTCCTCGTCGCGGCCCTTCGGCGTGAGGTCGATCAGGTTGTAGGCGTTGATCACGGCATCGAGTCCCCGCGAATAGGTGGAATAGGTGTGGAAGATTTCGCCGGCGGCGTTGCGCGCGAACACGCTCAGGCCGGGCATTTCCTCGTCCATCGCCGGCGTCGAGCCGTAGTTGTAGCTCCGGTTGCCGGCGGCGTATTCCCCGGGCGTGAACGTGACGCCGAAGTCGTGATTGAATGTCGTGCCGTGCGACGAGACCCAGGGAAACGACCAGCCCATGCGGTCGTTGAAGCGCTCGATCTCGGCGAGCGGGGCGCGCGAGACGGCGACGAAGGAGATGTCGCGCGCGTTCACGTGCGGCAGCGCGCCGTCGAAGTGATCCGAGACGAACGAGCAGCCGCGGCAGCCCTCGTCCCAGCCGGGCGCGAGCATGAAGTGATAGACGATGAGCTGGCTGCGGCCGTCGAAGAGATCCGCGAGCGTCACGCGGCCGGCCGGCGAGGCGAAGACGTAGTTTTGGCCGACTTTCACCCAGGGCAGCGCGCGGCGTTTTTCCGCGAGGCGGGCGCGGGCGTGGGTGAATGCTTTTTCCTCGCGGAGGAATTCCTGGCGGGCCGCGAGCCATTGCTCCGGCGAAACGATGACGGGACTTTCGAACGAGTGGGATTTCATGGGATGTGGTGACGGATGGTCGGTTTGACGGTTGGGTGGAAATTTTTGGACAAAGGAGTGCTTGAACCGCGTGGAAGGCGGCTTGCGGACGGGAAATCGCGAGGAGAGCGCGCGGCTAGAACCTGGCGGCGGCCCTCAGCTTTTCGTAGACCGGCGTGAGTTGGGCGTGCAGGGGCCAAAACGGCGGGCGCGGTGCCCCTTCGAGCAGGGCGACGAGTTGGGCGAGGTGCGTGTGCCAGCCGCGGCCGTAGAGATGGAGGAAGGGGACTTTCTCGCCGCGGCAGCGATGCGTGAGCACGAGTTGAACGTTTTTTCCCTGCGACGTGAGTTCGAAGGTCACGTCGGAGTCATCACCAAACGTGTAGCTCAGCACCCGCGGCGGCTCCCAGCGCAGCACCCGGCCTTCCATCGCTGCGCCGGGATCGTGGTATTCCTTGTGGTCCTCGGGCGGCGTCTCGTCGGGGGCGATGTGCTTGTGGCGGAAGAACAGGTCGACCTTGCCGCCCACGCGCGGTTCGATCGAGCCGCCGGCGAACCAGCGTGCGCGTTTCCCGGGATCGACGAGGTAATCCCACGCGCGTTCGATCGGTCCCGGCAGCGTGCGCACGAGGCGGACTTCGCCCGGTGCGGAGAATTTTCCGAATTCGTCGTTGGGTTTCATGGGATTCTCTTCTGTTCGCGACATGGACTGCGGCTGGTGTGCGCCCGGTCAGGGTTTGGCCTCGGCGGCGGCGCGGAGTTTTTCGTATTCGGGTTTGAGCCGCTGGTGCAGGGGCCAGAACGGCGGGCGCGGGGCGCCTTCGAGCAGGGCGATGAGATGCGTGAGATGGGTGTGCCAGCCGCTCGCGTAGCTGGTGAGGAACGGCAGGTCGGTGCCGCGGCTGCGGTGCGTGAGCACGAGCGTGACGTTTTTGCCCTGCGCCGTGAGCTCGAAGGTGACCTCGGACTCGTCGTCGAACGTGTAGCTCAACACGTGCGGCGGTTCCCAGCGCAGGACCGTGGCCGCCATTTTGAAGCCGGGGTCCTGCACCTGCTTGAACTGCTCGGGCGGCGTCTCGTCGGGCGCGAGGTTCTGGTGGTGGAAGAACAGCTCCACCTTGCCGCCCTGGCGCGGCTCCATCGGGCCGCCGGCGAACCAGCGCGAGCGTTTTTCGGGATCGGTGAGATAGTCCCAGACGCGCTCGATCGGGCCGGGCAGCGTGCGCACGAGGCGCACTTCGCCGGGCTGGGGAAAGCTGCCGAGTTTTTCGTTCGATTTCATGGTGGGGAATGGAAAGGCGCGTCGCGCGGGCTCAGCCCAGCGCGCGTTCGAGGGCATCGAGCATTTTCGACCAGGACGCTGCGGCCCGGTCGACGAAGGCCGACCAACCGGCGCCCATCAGGTGCGTGAGCTTCACCTCGCAGCCGCGGTCGCGCGCGGCGATCTCGACAATCACGCGGCTCGTCTCCGGCAGGCGATCGCGCGTCGCCCACGTGAACACCAGCAGCCGCGGCCGGTCGATTTCGAGGTATTCGCCGACATGGTCGATGTCGGCGCCGTCGCGATTGACGACGAACGAAAATTTTCCGCCCACGCGCGGATCGAGGTCGAGGTGCACGATGCGTTCGTCGCGGATGTTCGGACCGAACATCCAGCGGCCGAGCCACACCGGATCGAACCACGCGTCGAAGACCCGCTCGGCGGCGACGTCGAAACGCCGCAGGACGATCGCATGGACCGGCTCGCTCATGGCTTCCTCTTCCTGGTGCGCCCGGTCGCCGCCCGTGCGTCGTCGGCGCGGAGCTCGCGCTCGAGGGCATCGAGCCGGCGGGACCAGAAGGCGCGGGTCTTTTCCATCCACGCCTCCAGTTCGCCGAAACCCTCGGGGTTGAGAATCTGCACGCGGCGCTGACCCTCGGCGCGGACGGTGACGAGGCCGGCCTCGCGGAGCACCTTCAGATGCTGGGAAATCGCGGGGGCGCTCACGTCGAACTCCGCGACGAGCTCGCCGGCCGTCCGCTCGCGCTCGGCGAGCAGCTCGACGATGCGGCGGCGGGTCGGGTCGGCGATGGCGAGGAGGCTCTGCATGCCGGGAGAATTAAGAGCAAACTTAATTAAGCAACAACTAAATTAAAAATCATGTTAGTATGGTGTCCCGCAGATAACTTTGGAAATTCTTCGGCAGTTCGAGGGCGGCGGACGCCCCGGAGAGGCGTCCCTACCGGCGCTGCCGCGCCATCGGATTTATTGGGGTTTCTTGCGGGACACCATATTAGTTGGGAGGAGGGAGAGGCTTGGATTTGGCGTGATTTAGCGTGGATCGAATAAATCTGCGGCCGCAGACCAGCCCGCTTGCGGGTCGCGGTTCGGGCGCGCGGGCGCGCTGGCTGGCGCGACGCGGCGGCACTTTTTCGGAATCCGTCCTGCGGGATCGCTGCCCGCGCCCCGAGGCGAGTGGCGGTGTCGCCGAGCGCGCTGGGGAAAATGGCGCTCGAGCGAACGCGATGCCGGGCGAACGCCGAGGCCCGATGCGGCCGATGTCGCGGGGTTCAGATCGGCGGGTTGACGACGACCTGGTCGGTGACGTCGCGGCCGTCCTCTTCCAGGATGGCTTGATTGCGCTGCGCCGGCAGAAGGTTGCCGGCGGAGTCGCTGCCGGCGGCAAACTGGAGTTGCGTCAGGCCGCTCACCTGGACCGGCGCGGCATTGCTCTGGAGCAGGCTGCCGCCCGTGACGCGGACGTCGCCGGCCGAGCCGAGAATGATCACGGGGGTTGCGGTTCCGCGCGCGTCGAGTTCGCCGAGGTAAACCGGTCCCTGGAACGCGACGCCGGGCGCGTAGACGCCGGTGAAACCCGCATCGGCCCAATAGCTGGCGTTGGCGGTCCGCAGCGCGCCGAATTTTCCGTCGTTGCTGACGATCGCGACAAACGCGATGTCCGCGATGCCGTCGTAGGCGGTGTCAGTGTGGCCGGAGAAAAGCGGACTGCCGTTGTTTGCCGGGTCGTTTGTGCCGCTGATCGGCTGGAGGATGTCGTAGCGCCCGGTGGGATCGAAGGCGGTGGCGCGGCCGACGGTGAACACGGACACATTGGTCGTCTCGTCGGCGCCCACGATCACGATGCCGGCGTGACCTTTCACGTAATTGATCGACTGATTGTATTTCAGCGGCGGGGCGGGATTGCCCGCACTGGCCAGCACCAGCGACAGCGTTCCCCGGCCGGCGAACTCCACCTGCACGATGTCGTCGTTGAGATCGATGTAGGAAGTGCGGGTGACGCGGTGGTCGGCGTAGTTGGCGGTGATCGATTCGGCGGGACCGGTGAGCAAGACCTGGTCGAAATGATTTCCATTCGGATGAACGATGTCGGTGCCGAGCACCTCGCCGTCGCCGGCGACAGCGTCGGTTGTGGCCAGGCCGAGAACGACCGCGGCACTGCTGATGTTCACGGCGCCGCTGGTGACGAGCGCGGAATAGAGGCCGCTCGCGGCGGGACCGAAGTTCGAGATCGATAGCGTGGCGTTGGTGGCGCTGGTCAGGTCGGCGCCGTTGAACCGCCATTGGTAGCTCGGGGCGGAAAGGCCGGCGGCGACCACGCTCACGCTCGCCGTGCCGCCGGCGGCGACCGCTTGGGATTCGGGGCTCGTCGCGGCGGCGGGCGTGGCGACGCTGACCGCGTTCGTCGGATCGGAGATGCCATCGCCGGACAAGGTGTAGATCCGGTAAAAATAGCTGCCCGCGGGTGCGGCGGTGTGGTCGACGAATGAGGTCGTGGCGGTTGTGTCGAACGTCGTCACATTTTGCGTGAACCCGGCATCGGTGGCGCGTTGCACGCGATAGCCGCTTGGGCTGGAGTGGTCGGGATTCACCGCGGCATTCCACGCGAGTGCGATCTTGGTCGGGCTCTGCGCGAGCGCGACGAGATTGGCCGGCGCGGCGGGGGGCAGGGCGTAGACGCGGACGTAATCGACGGCGAGGCTTTGCGGAAAAGAGGTCGCGGCGGTGGGCGAGCCCGGCCAGTTGCCACCGATGGCGAGATTGAGAATGACAAAAAAACCGGCGTCGTTGAAAACCCAGCGCGCGCCGGCGGGCAGCGACGCCGGAGTCATGGTGTGATAGACGATGTCGTCGACGGACCAGACGATTTTGTCCGGCGACCAGTCGACCGCGAAAACGTGATAGGCAGTGTCGTAGGTCGCGCCGTTGGGGAGCGTGTGAGTGTTGCCGATGCTGTAGGAGCCGGAGTTGTTGGGACCGTGCAGCGTGCCGTAGGCCGTGGTGGGGTTGGCGTTGATGATCTCCATGATGTCGATCTCGCCGCAGGCCGGCCAGCCGACGGTGCTGATGCTGTCGCCGAGCACCCAGAACGCGGGCCAGAGTCCCTGGCCGTTCGTGGATTTCAGGCGCGCCTCGATCCGGCCGTAGCGCGCGGAAAACAGGCCCTGGGTTTTCAGCCGCGCGGAGGTGTAGGCGCCGGTGGCGGACTTGACCGCGCGAATCATGAGCGCGTGGCCATCCTCGGCCGCGGGATCGGCGGCGATGAAGGAGTTGTCGCGGGTGTTCGTGTAGGTCTCGAGCTCGCTGTTGCCCCAGCCGCCGCCGCCGAGGTCGTAGGTCCATTTGGCGGGATCGGGTGCGGAGTTATCCGGCTGGTTGAAATCATCGCTCCAGACCAACGCACCCTGCGCGGCGGCCAGGGAGGACGAACTGCAAAGCAGAAGGGCGACGAGACGGCGGAGGATCGCGGTTTTCATGAGGGCAATGGTTCGAACGCGGCTCCGAGGTCAACCTCGATGCGAAGAATGTGCCCGGAACGCGCAAAGAGTTCCGTGCTCAGGCCGGCATCGAGGGCGCCGCCGGTGATTTCGCGCACGGTCGAGCCGCGCCCATAAACGCGCAGGCGGCGTGCGCCGGTCGCGCGCCGATAGATCACGGGCACGCCGCAAAACGTGAATCCGAGCGCGCCGGCGGGCAGCGCGGTGGTCGTTTCACTGCCGTCCGACGCCGGATGGCGGAACGAAGCGGGCGCGGCCGTGAATTCCGCGGCGCCGAGCAGGAGCGGCTCGAAGCGGACAGTGCCATGGGCGATGCCGACGCCGAGTTCGCCGAAGCGCGTGAGGATTTCCTCCTTCACCTGGCCGGTCATGCCGGGTTGCTGCGCGCCGGAGTGGCCGGGCGTGTGCGAATAGGGATCGGTCGGGAACGCGCCGTACTCGCGGGCGGTTTTGTTGAAGCCGAGACCGGAGCGAATGTCGTGGTAACGGCGGGCGAGTTCCACCGCCGCGGGATCGCGGGCGGCGGCGGCCGCGTGAAAGTTTTCCTGCACGGCGAGCAGCAGCTTCGCGACCATGTGCCAGTAGGTGCAGCCGAGGCCTTCGTAGCCGAACATCGAGCCGCTCCGGCCGGTGAATGCGCGATGATGAAAGACCGTTTCGAAGATCTCGGCCACGCGCGCGGAATCGCGGGCCACCAGCTCGGTCCAGCGCGGTTCCGGGGCGAGGCTGCAAAGCCGGGCGTCGAGTGCTTCGCGATTCACCAGGTCGGGATGAAAACGGTGGTCGCCGGCGGCGTCGCGACGGATGAGACGGTGATCGCCCGCGGCGGCCATGGCCGTGAGCAGGGGCGAGGAGGCGACGAGTTCGGGGGCGACGATGTTGCGCTCGAGAAACGACGGCAACTGCCGGTCGGGGTAAAGCAGGTAGGTGTGTTGATCGGCGCGGTAAAGCGGGCTGGCGCGCAGGGCGCCGAGCAGCGCGGCCGCTTCGGAAGCGGTGAGCAGGCCGGAGCTGAGCGCGGCCACCTGGCCCTCGAGCATCGGCTCGAGGTGCTGCAGTTTCAGGCCGGGCGGGCGGGGGTGCGCGCCGCCACCGGCGGCGATCGCGTTGGTGAGCTCGAGCAGATTGTAGGTGTGAAACAAGCCGTCCGGCTGGCGGTTCGCGCGCAGGCTGTGATCGACAAACGCGAGCGCGGTGGCGAGGAGGTGGTCGAGTTCGGCGGGTGAAAGTGTCGCGCGAGCGGCGGCGGGATTGGAGTAGACGGTTTCGCGGTAATCGGAGCCGGCAGTCGACAGGGCTTCGACGATCGTTCGCCGTGTCGCATCGTCGAGTTCCGGCGCGTCGAGCACCGTGCGATGCCGGTCGAGCGCGGCCGCCACCTGGCGCGCGAAGGTGACGAGTGGCGCCGAGAGTGCGACCGGCTCCGAGCCGAGCGAATGAAAAATGGCGCCGCGGATGTGCACGAGCAGGCGGCGCAGGTAGCAGAGCGTCACGACGGACACGCCGTAGCCGACGAGGGCGTTGTTCGCGTCGTTCCATTCGGGGCGCTGGGTGTTCATCCAGATGCCGCCGCCGGGAACGAGATTGGCGAGACGGGTGAGGAGGAGCAGGAGCAGTTTCTCGGTGAGATTGACGCGCAGGATTTCACCGTCGCCGCCGCGGAGCAGCCGGGCGTCGGCGCCCTCGTGCGCGACGCGCCCGGCGATCGCGCGGTGCCGGGCGGCGTCGAACTGGATCGTGTGATGCGGGTCGCGCTGCATCTGTGCGAACGACGCGATCCGGTAGGGCACGTCGGCGAAAGTGAAGAGCTCCCGTCGCAGCCACCCGGCGAGCGCGTCCGGGTAAAACCGCGACGACCACTCGAGCAGCTTGAGCAGGTAGACGACCTGGTGATCGCCCCAGTAGCCGATCGAGGCCCAGGGATCGGCGGGGTCGGGCACTTCCCATTCGACGCCGTCGCGCGCGAGGCGGTAGGGATTATAGCCATCGATCGTCGAGGCGTTCAGGAACGTGGCGATGACGCTTTCAAAGTACTCCGGGAAGCCGAGGCAAAGCGCCTCCCAGTTTTGAAAAATGTCGCGCCAGTTGCCCTCGTGATGAAAAACGCGGGCGCCGGTTTCGTCGCGGGTGTGGATCGCGAAACGGTTCCACGGGCGGCTCGGATCGCCGTGGCGGCGGCTGAAGATGAGCGGCAGGTACTCGAGGCCGAGCCGCTCGAGCCCGGGATCGCCGGCCGTGGCGAGCCGCGAGCGCAGGGCGGAGCGGCGCAGGGTGGCGGGCAGCGCGGCGAGAAGGCCGGCATGGCGCTCCGCGGTCGCCCGGCTGCGGCAGCGTACGAATGCGGCGAAGTCGGAGCTGGGGATTTCGTAGCCGGTCGCGAACGCCCCGCCGCGAAGCAGGTTGAAAAGCGTGTTGGCAAAATGGTGGGCGGTGACGGATTCGGCGCCGCCGGCCTGCCGCCCGTCGCAGTTGCCGACGAGGGCGCGGAGGCGCGTGGTGGATTCGTTCATCGCCCGCCGCACCTGCGGACCGAGGTCGCCGGCTTTGAGGGCGCGATGGCGGGCGACGACTTCGGCCTGGGCGAGGTTGTAGTCGGTCACCATCAGCCACCGGTGCGAGGCGCGCGGAGCGAGGGTGAGTTCGCCGGCGAGCGCGTAGACGCAGCGCTGGCCGCGGCGGCGCGTCTCCGTCGTGACGGTTGCGCCGCGATAGAATGCGCCGAGCTGGAGGGAAGAGAGCAGGACCCGGGCGCCCGGCAAACCCTCGGACCAAACCGTGCTGGCGCGCAGCACTTCGACCGGCTCCGGCCGGTCGGTGATGCCGGCGGCCAGCGCATAAACGGCCAGGGTGGAATCGGCGAGCAGCTCGGCGGTCTTGTAGGCGTCGACGAGGCAACTGCTGTCGCGCTGCAGGCGGCTGTTGATCTCGGGCGGAAGCAGGTTGCGCAGGCCGTCGAGCACCTGAAGGGTGACGCGAGCGGAGCCGAGATTCTCGATCTCGCACTCGCGAACGAAGCCATGCTCCTCCGCCGTGGCCCAGCCGGAGCGGAAGACGAGGCCGAGCTCGGAATTGATTTCCTCGAACCAGACGCGATCGCCCTCGATGCTCTTGTAGAGATTGCGCGTGATTTCGTGGATGCGTGAGGTGTGCGCGGCGAACGGCTCCCAGAGGACTTCGCGGCCGCCGCTCGCGAGGCGGATCGCGGTGAACGGCCCGGTGGCGCCGGCGCTGTCGTAGATGCGGTCGAC
>DASZPP010000033.1:0-4785 GCA_035549975.1 Opitutus sp. | reverse complement strand
CGATGCTGGTGTGGCTGGTGGTGTTCGTCGTCGCGCCGACGGCGATCCTGCTGGTCTACAGCTTTTGCGAGCGCGACGAGCTCGGTCGCGTGGTGTTCAGCTTCACGTTCGACAACTATCAGCGGGTGTTCGAGCCCGTCTACCTGCGCATCTTCTGGCGGTCGATCTACTACGCGGGGCTGACGACGGCGATCTGCATCGCCGTGGGCTATCCGGTGGCCTACACGATCGGCCGGGCGAGCGAGGCGTGGCGGCAGCGGCTGCTGCTGCTCGTGATGGTGCCGTTCTGGACGAGCTTCCTGATCCGCACCTACGCGTGGATCACGATCCTGAAACAGGAAGGGCTGCTCAACGGCGCGTTGCAGGCGCTGGCGCTGACGACGGCGCCGCTCGACCTGCTCTACACGCCGTTCGCCGTCGTCATCGGCCTCGTGTATGCCTACCTTCCGTTCATGATTTTGCCCATCTACGGCAGCGTGGAAAAACTCGACAACGCGGTCATCGAGGCGGCGCACGATCTCGGCGCGGGACCGCTGCGCGTGTTTTCGTCGGTGATCATTCCGCTGACGTGGCCCGGCATCGCGGCCGGCACGGTGCTCGTGTTCGTGCCGGCGATCGGGATGTTTGCGGTGACGGACCTGCTCGGCGGCGCGCGCGTGCCGCTGATCGGCAACGTGATTCAGAACCAGTTCCTGCAGGCGCGCGACTGGCCGTTCGGCGCGGCGCTGGGCATGGTGTTTTTGGCGCTGTTCGCCGTGACGTATGCGGTGTTGCAGCGGAAAGGAGGCCCGGGCGATGAGCTTGATGGTTGAACTGAACGGCGTGACGAAGCGCTTCGGGACGTTCACGGCGGTGGACCACGTGAGCCTGGGCATCCGCGCGGGGGAATTTCTCACGCTGCTCGGGCCGTCGGGTTGCGGAAAAACGACGCTGCTGCGGATGATCGCGGGCTTCGAAACGCCTGATGAAGGATCGGTGCTGCTCGAAGGCCGGGAGGTCACGCGCCTGCCGCCCTACAAGCGCAACGTGAACCAGGTGTTTCAAAGTTACGCGCTGTTTCCGCACCTCAGCGTCCGCGACAACATCGCCTTCGGGCTGCGCATGCAAAAAATGGCGGCGGGCGATATCGCGGCGCGTGTCGCGGAGGCCGTGGCGCTGGTGTCGCTCGAAGGCTTCGAGGAGCGCAAGCCGCAACAGTTGTCCGGCGGCCAGCGCCAGCGCGTGGCGCTGGCACGCGCACTCGCGCCGCGGCCGTCGGTGCTGTTGCTGGACGAGCCGTTGTCGGCGCTCGATGCCAAGCTGCGGGTCGCGATGCAGCTCGAATTGAAACGCATTCAGCGGCTGCTCGGGGTGACGTTTGTGTTCGTCACGCACGACCAGGAGGAGGCGCTGACGATGAGCGATCGGATCGCGCTGGTGAATGCCGGGCGCGTCGAACAAATCGGCGACGGCTCCGAAATCTATCACCGGCCGGCGACGCCGTTCGCGGCGGATTTTATCGGCGAGGCGAATTTGCTCGAGGCGGAGCTCGCGTCGGTGAACGGCCCGGGCGTGCGTGTCCGTGTCGGCGGCGGCCTCGAGCTCGTGGTGCCGGCGGCGATCTGGCCGGCAGGCGCGCGGCGCGCATTGATTTCAATCCGGCCGGAGAAAGTTCACGTGTCGAAGGTGCCGGTCACGGCCGAGAACTCATTCGCGGCGCGGGTGGAGGAGGAGGTTTTCAAGGGCGCGCTCGATCATCTCCAACTGGCGACGGACGCGGGCACGCGGCTGAACGCCGTGGTCGCCAACGAAAGCGCGCTCTGCGAAGCGATTCACCGCGGCGACCGGGTTTTTTGCGGGCTGCACGCGAGCGATCTGGTGGTCGTGCGCACGGAATGATGCGGCGGGCGAGTCATTAGTTAGATTGAGGGATCGTTTGTCTCCGCGGTGACGGAGGCGGATTTGTGGCGGACCCGAACCGGCGACGGCGGCGCGAAAGCGTCGCGCGGCGCGTTCATTCAACCCAACCACGATCGTGAAATTCTTTCCTGCGTTTCCCCGCACCCTGCGTATCGCCGCCATCAGCCTTTTTTTTAGCAGCGCAGCCGCCGCGGCGGTGATCGCCGCGAGTGTTCCGGCCAAGCGGCCGTTTCTGAGTCCAATCTTCGGTGATCACATGGTGGTGCAGCGGGGAAAGCCGAACACGTTCTGGGGCTGGACCGGGCCGGGGAAAACCGTGCGCGTGACGATCGAGGGGAAAACGGCCGAGGCCCAGGCGGGCGAGGACGGGAAGTGGAGGGCGAGAATTGCGGTGCCGGATGCGGGCAAGGCGTTCGAGGTCGCGATCGACGGACCGGAACACGTGGTCTTGCACGACGTGTTGTCGGGCGACGTCTGGCTGTGCGGCGGGCAGTCAAACATGGCGTTTCCGCTGACCGCCGCCGACGGCGGGAAAAAAGATGCGGCGGCGGCGGACGACCCGGAGTTGCGGCTCTATCACGTGGCCGACCGTTCCGCCTACGCGCCGGTGGATGTGCCGCGCGGCGAATGGCAGGTCTGCACGCCGGCGACGGCGCCGAGGTTTTCGGCGGTGGCCTTCTATTTTGCGCGGCGACTGCAACGGGAGCTGCACGTCCCGATCGGATTGGTCGAGGATTGCGTGGGCGGCAGTCCCGCCGAGTCGTGGATCAGCGCGGAGGAGTTGACGAAGATCGGCGAGTTCGCGCCGCAGATCGCGAAAATCAAGGAACTGCACGAAAGCGGCGCGCCGGAGCTGGGGAGTTTTCTCATGCACTGGCTCGCCGAAAACGATCCGGGCGACAAGGACGCGGCATGGGCGCAACCCCAATTCGACGACAGCGGTTGGAAACAGGTCGACGTGCCGGGGGCGTTCGCGGAGCTCGGCGTGCCGGACACGCCGAGCGTGTGCTGGTTTCGGCGGGAGATCACGCTGCCGGATCCGGTGCCGGCGGGACAGGCGAGAATCCTCCTCGGCGTCGTTGGGAAGATGGAGACGACCTACGTGAACGGCCGCTGGGTCGGCGCCAGTTCGTGGGTGGAGAACCCGCGCAACTACCGCATTCCCGCCGACGCGCTGCACCCGGGGAAGAATCTGGTCGCAGTGCGGGTGTTCAAGCACATGCCACGCGACGGTTTCGAGTCGAAGCCGGAAACATTGCGCGTGGAGCTGGGGGACGGGACGTCGATCGCGCTTGCCGGAAAATGGAAGGGAAAGGTGAGCGTGGACGCGCGGACGCCGTTTCCAATGCCGCTCGATTTTGAAAACTACTCGACGATGCCGGCCGTGCTCTACAACGGCATGATCGCGCCGATCGAGCCGCTGGCGATCACGGGCGCGCTCTGGTATCAAGGCGAGGCGAACTGGACGCAGCCGGTGCAATATCGGAAGCTGATGCCGGCGCTGATCGCGGATTGGCGGGCGCGCTTCGGCCAGGGTGATTTTCCGGTCTACATGGTAAGCCTGCCGAAATTCAATCCGCACCGCGACACGCCGGGCTTCGATGGCTGGACGGGAGTGCGGGAAGCGCTGGCGTTGACGGCGCGCAATGTTCCGAACACCGCGCTGGCGATCACGATCGACACCGGGGACGAGCACAACATTCACCCGACGGCAAAAGTGCCCGTGGGCGAGCGGCTGGCGGCGGATGCGCTGGCGCTGCACTACGGCGTGAAGGTGCCTTACTCCGGGCCGACATTCGCCTCGGTGGAAAAGCTCCCCGGTGCGCTGCGGCTGCGTTTCGATCATGTCGACGGCGGCTTGGTTGTGCATGGCGACGAACTGGGCGAGTTTTCCGTGGCCGGGGAGGATCAGGTCTTTCACTGGGCGACGGCGAAGATCGACGGCGACACGGTGATCGTGTCGTCTTCGGACGTGCCAAATCCCGTGGCGGCGCGCTACGCGTGGCAGGGATATCCGGTGGCGACCTTGTTCAACAAGGCGGGATTGCCGGCGGGGCCATTCCGGACGGACGATTGGGCGATGAAATAAATGCCGGTATTCCGCGAGCGGGCCGCGCTCGGGGATCGTAGCTGCGAGCGTGAGCGAGTGGACAAACCAGCCACTCGCTCACGCTCGCAGCCACCACGGGAGTTGGCGGCTGCTGCTGCGGGCGGAGACGCTCAGTCGCGCGAGAGTTCGGCGGCGCGGGCTTGGGCGGCGAGAATCGTGTCGCGGATCAAGGCGCGGAAGTTGCCCGCCTCGAGTTTGCGCAGGCCGGCGAGCGTCGTGCCGTTGGGCGAGGTGACCTGATTGCGCAGCACCTCCGGATCGACCTGGCGACGGGCGAGGAGGCGGGCGGAGCCGAGCGCGGTTTCGGTCGCGAGGCGCGCTGCGATGTCGGCCGGCAGTCCGGCGGCGACGCCGGCGTCGCGCATGGCGGCGACATACTCGAAGAGGAAGGCGGGGCCGCTGCCGCTCAGGGCCGTGACGGCGTCCATGTGTTCCTCGCCGAGTTCGACGTGCTGGCCGCAGGCGCCGAGCAGGGTCGCGACGAGGGCGCGGTCGGCGTTCGCGAGCGGGTGTTGCGAGCAAAAGGCGGTGATCGCGGCGCCGATGGCGGCGGGCGTGTTGGGCATCGCGCGGACGAGGTTGCGGGCGTGCGGGAACGTTTTCGCGAGCGTGGCGAGGCGTTTGCCGGCGAGGACCGAGAGGACGAGTTTTCCGGTCGTGAGCTCGGCGAGGCGCGGATCGGCGCCGGCGAGGTGCTGGGGTTTGAAGGCGACGACGAGGAGATCGGCGCCATCGAGGAGTTCGTCGAGCGACCCGGCGAGGGCGATCCCGGTGCG
>DASZPP010000032.1:0-2640 GCA_035549975.1 Opitutus sp. | reverse complement strand
GGCAGGCCTCCGCGCCTGCCGGGATTGCGGGAGGAAAGTTCGGCAGGCACGGAGGCCTGCCGCTACGCCGAGGTCCTGGACACCGTGAGACCCGGCCGCTGAGGAAACCTTATGTCCGACACCTTCCCGAGACCCGAATCGCGTCCGCCGCGCTCGCATTTCAACAACTGGATCACCGCGATCGGCGCGGTGCTCGCGGTGGGCGCGCTGTTCTCGTTCGCGCTGCTGGTGTGGATGGATTTCACGCAGGGCGACAAGAATCCGTATCTCGGCATCCAGACCTACCTCGTCGCCCCCGGCTTCCTGATCGCCGGGCTCGCGATCATGGTCTTCGGCGCGTGGGCGCAGCGCCGCTGGGCGATCAAGCACGCGGCCACGAAGCCGGACAAGTGGCGGCTCGATTTCACGAATCGCCGGCAGCGGCGGTGGCTGACGCTGTTCGGGGTCGGCGCGGTGGGTTTCCTGCTGCTGAGCGCGTTCGGCAGCTACCAGACCTACGAGTATTCGGAGTCGGTGCAGTTTTGCGGGCAGGTTTGCCACCGGGCGATGAACCCGGAGTTCGTGGCCTACAAGCGCGGCGCGCACGCGCGCGTCGACTGCGTGGAATGCCACGTGGGCTCGGGCGCGGAATGGTTTTTCAAGGCGAAGATCAACGGCGTGCACCAGCTCGTTGCCTACACGATCACCGACTACAAGCGGCCGATCGCGACGCCGATCAAGAACCTGCGGCCGGCGCAGGACATCTGCGAGCGCTGCCACTGGCCGGAGAAATTTCACGGCAACGTCGACGTGACGTTTGATCACTTCCTCTCGGACAAGAAGAACACGCCCTATTCGGTGCGGATGCTGATGCACGTGAACCAGCCGAACCCGGGCGCGCCGGCCGGCGGGATTCACTGGCATGTGAACCGGAACGAGCGGGTCGAGTATTTCGCGAGCGACGAGAAGCGGCAGGTGATCCCGTGGATGCGCGTGACGGATTTGCGGACGGGCGAGGCGCGCGTTTACCGGACGGAGAAATACCAGGGCGAGCCGCCGGCGGAGGCGGTGCGCGTGATGGACTGCATGGATTGCCACAACCGCCCGGCGCACGTTTTCCCGACGGCGAACGAGGCGGTCGAGCAGGCGATGAGCGCGGGCGCGCTTTCGACGAAGCTGCCGGCCATCAAGCGCGAGGCGGTGAAGGCGATGACGCAGAAGATCGCGACCGCCGCCGAGGCGCCGCAGAAGATCGCCGATTATCTCCGCGGCAAGTACGGCGCCGCGCCCGAGCTGCCGGAGGCGATCGCGGAAGTGCAGGCGCTGTATGCGACGACGATTTTCCCCGAGCGGAAGGCCGACTGGCGGGTTTACCCGAACAACATCGGCCACAAGGACTGGCTCGGCTGCTTCCGCTGCCATGACGACAAGCACAAGAACACGAGCGGCGAACCGGTGAAGTCGAGCGACTGCACCTCGTGCCACACGATCCTGTCGCAAGGCAAGGGCGCGGAACTCCAGTTGCTGTCGGCGAAAGGGCTGAAGTTCGACCACCCGGGCGGCGCGATCGATCCGGACCTGACCTGCTCGGACTGCCACAACGGCGGGATCCAGGAGTAGCCTTGCGGCGTGGGCCCGTGGGCAGGGACGGTTCTCCGAGCCGTCCGCCCGGAGAACATGGAGCGATTCGGACGCCCCGGAGAGGCGATCCCTACCGCGGCCACCGTGATTCCGGATCACGACAAAAAATGCAGCAAGCCCTGCGTCTTGATGGCCAAAGCCTGCGTAGCCGATCGCGGTTGCGGGCCGGCATACTGGGCGGCCAGTCCCCATGCACTCGATCCGCCGGTTTCATCGCAGGGCCGCGTTCGCCGCGCTGGCCGCATGGATGACGTTTGGCCTCGCCGCGCGCGGCGCGGACCGGACGGACGCGAAGCCGAATCAGCCTGAAGCCGCGGTGGAGACGGCGAAGCCGGCGGTCGCGAACGGCGATTGCATGGATTGCCACGAGGCGGAGCTCAAGGCGCCGGGGAAAGGCCAGCCGAAGGAGTGGGTGGGCGTGCGGCCGGAGCTGTTCGCGAAATCGGTGCACGGAAAACTCAACTGCATCGACTGCCACGCCGACATCAAGGACACGCCGCACGACTCGAAGCTCGCGCCGGCGCAGTGCGCCACCTGCCACAAGGACGCGGTGGCGCAATATGCGACGAGCATCCACGGGATGAGCCACCAGATGGGCGCATCGGACGCGGCGTCGTGCGCCAGTTGCCACGGCACGCACGACATCCTGCCGGTGAAGCAGGCGGATTCGCCCGTCTTCAAGCTCAACCTCCCGCAGACCTGCGGCAAATGCCATGACAACCCGAAGCTCACGCAGGAATACCGGATGGGCCAGACGAGGGCGGCGGGTCATTACCTCGACAGCATTCACGGCCGCGCGTTGATGACGATGGGCCTGATCGTCGCGCCCTCGTGCAACGACTGCCACGGCGTCCACGACATCAAGCGCAGCGTCGACAAGGATTCGCACACCAGCCACGCGAACATCGCGAAGTCGTGCGGCACGTGCCACGTCGGCATCGAGAAAACCTACAACGAGAGCGTGCACGGCCAGCTCCTCGCGCAAGAAAGTGTAGGGCGGGGTCTCCCGACCCCGCCGCG